>JAZLDE010000110.1:0-5872 GCA_045614625.1 Eubacteriales bacterium | reverse complement strand
TGAAGAAAAAGTATGCCGACGCGATCATCAACGGCGTGCGCGCCAAGGATTTCCCCGCGCTGCCCGTAGACTACGGCTACCGTGACAGCAAGAACTTCTGGTTCCACAGAAAAACCAGAATGAGAGCGGAGCTTTTGCAGGTTCGTCAGGCGTCGCTGGAGTCGGTTCGCTATGCTGCTGACCGCGTTGACGACAAGATCAAGTTCACCGACGAGGCGCTCATGACAATTCTTGGCGTTCCGCGTGTGTTCCTTTCTGTGGTTCTCAAGGGCTGTGTCGCTTGGGCCAAGGAAAATGGCGTTGAGCTGATTACCGAAGAGCACATGAAGATTATCAACGATAAGCGTTCCAAAGAGAAGAACAAGAAATAAAGACAAAGGAGAATTGACATGAAAGTTGTACTGGCCGGCGCGTTTGGTAATCTGGGCGCCGAAATACTCAAATGTCTGTGCGCACAGGGCCACGAGGTCGTTGCAGCAGACTTGAAGGAAACTGCCGTTGAGGGAACGGAAGGCAAATACACCTATGCCCCCATCGACGCAACCAACCCCGAAACGCTCAAGGGTCTTTGCGAGGGCGCCGAGGTGGTCATTACCACCATGGGTCTAACGGGGGCATCCACCCGCTTTACCTCGTATGACATCGACTACAAGGGTAATATGAACCTGTATGAGGAGTGCAAGCGTGCAGGCGTGAAAAAATTCAATTACGTTTCCGTTATTTCCTGCGACGAGCCCGGCGCTGAAAAGGTGCCTATGCTTCACGCCAAGTATCTGGTGGAAGAGGAGCTCAAGAAGGGGGAAATGGACTGGATCATCTACCGCCCCACGGGCTATTTCTACGATATCGCCAAGGTCTTCAAGCCCTACGTAGACAAGGGTGAGATGCAGCTGCTCAAGGGATATGGCGGTGTGAAGGCCAACGTCGTTGACTGTCCCGCGCTGGCCGCCTTCATCGTTTCTCATATGAACGATGAAAACGTCAGCTACAACGTCGGCGGTAAGGAAACCTACACCTACGAGGAAATGGCCGCAATGTGCTTTGAGGCGGCAGGCAAGCCTCTCGCTATCAAATGGGCACCCATCTGGCTGTTCGGTATTCTTGCTAACCTGCCCAAGATCAAGAAGGCAGGCAAGCACGACATCATTCTCTTCTCCAAGTGGACGCTGTCGCACGATCTGGTAGGCGATACCATCACGGGTGAGGAGAGCTTTGGTGAATACATCAAGTCCTACTTCGGAAAGGAG
Organism: Eubacteriales bacterium; assembly: GCA_045614625.1. Taxonomy (GTDB): domain Bacteria; phylum Bacillota; class Clostridia; order Oscillospirales; family CAG-272; genus SIG644. The sequence continues at coordinate 4,625 of JAZLDE010000110.1, read as the reverse complement.
AATAACTGATATGCCTTGGGGATTGCTTGGAATTTTGCTTGCCGTGTGCGCGGCTATGTGCGCCGTCGGCTTTTATAAGTTCGTCTATTTCCTTTCCATTGGTTACGGTTTTGCCGTTGCGGGGGGCAGTATTGCCGTTTTGGTGATGTATTTTATCAATCCGACCGCTACTCCCTGGTGGATCATGCTGATCATGTGCGCGCTGTTCATCGCTTACGGCGTGCGCCTGTCGGGTTTCTTGCTTGTTCGTGAGCTTAAGAACGCTACCTTTAAAAAGACCGACGTTGCCAAAGACACGCTGGCCAAGAACGACGAAAAGAAGATGCCCGTGTTCGTGCTGGCAACGATCTGGGTCACCGTTGCCGTCCTCTATACGGCACAGGTCGCTCCCATGCTCTTCCGCTTTAACAACGCTTCCACTGACGTCATCGTTCCCGTTATCGGCTTTGCCATTTCCATCTTCGGTCTGATCCTCGAGTCCATCGCGGACAATCAGAAGTCGGCACAGAAAAAAGAACGCCCCGATATGGTCGCGACCAAAGGCCTTTACAAGGTGGTTCGTTGCCCCAACTATCTGGGTGAGATCATCTTTTGGACGGGCGTATTCATCAGCGGTGTTACGACCTATGCGACGGTTGGTCAGTGGATCACCGCCATCCTTGCTTACATCTGCATCGTCTTTATCATGTTCAATGGCGCACAGCGTCTGGAAAAGCGTCAAATGGCACGCTACGGGGACAACGAGGAGTACAACACCTACGCCAACAAAACCCCCATCATTATCCCTCTTCTGCCCATCTACCACCTCAATAAGAAGTACTAAATCACCAAAGGAGATACGGCTATGAACGATTTTTCGGTTTCCATGGCACTCGTTGACTATATTCCCGTTGTTTTCTTCTTTTTTGCCACGGCGCTTCTGATGCGCGACCTGTACGACAAAATGAGCAAAGCCGCTTTTGCGTTGTTTGCGGTCGGTACGCTAAACGTCACCATCGCAGGCGCGCTCAAGGCGACCTGGAAGCTGCTCTACGCCGCAGGCGTTTGCAATTTTGAAGCACTCAACCATATGTTCTTTCCCACCCAGTCCATCGGCTTTCTGCTGGCAGGCATCGGCATCGTTCTGATGTTGATCAAAAAGCCCGACGGCAAGAAGGCTATCCTTGCGGTCGCACCGCCCGTGTTTTCCGGAACCTTTCTCTTTGTCGGCTTGATGATCGCGGGCCTTGGCGTCATGAACACTGTGCTGTGCATTCTGGCGGCCAAGCTCAAAAAGAAGTGGCTGATCACGCTGTTCGCCCTTTCCTTCATTTGTTCTCTGTGTATGGGGTACCTTTCCTCACAGGATTTTGCCAAGGCGTCCATGAACTGGATCGCTGAGGGTGTCAACGTCGTAGGGCAGGGAACGTTGCTTTTGGGCGCGTATTTCCTGCACAAAAACGGTCTTGCTGACCTGCAGCTACACGAGGAAACCGCGGTATGACGGAACAGCTGTTACAACAAATCGCGGCGCACCATGAGCTCGTTGCACTTGACGCGGGTGAGATGTCCACGCTCAAGGCAAACGGCATGACCTTTTCGGTGCGTGCCTATCATGCAAAGGGGCTGGGGCACGTATCCGTTATGCGTGCTAAGGGCTTTTTCGGGCTGATGAAAATGGACACGCTGATCATCAACCCCACCGAGCGGGATCTGCCACTGTATTCCTATGATCGCATCCTCGCTGCAGGCAACGATACTCTCATCATTGAACTGTACGATACGACGCTGGAGGTGTTCGATGAAGACGCTATGCAGGCCCTTTTGGATGCGTATGCTGATCTTGCTGAGCGCGACCCGGGCGAGCACTGGTACGACAGCATCAAGCTGTCTGCCAGTATTTCCAAAAAGGCAAAGAAAAAGCAGACGCCCCGCGTCGATGCGCTGACGCTTGTCCATTTCGATGCCTATATCACCGCAAAAGTGCCCGAGGTGAGCGATCCGTCTGCGAAAAATGAGAAAACCCTCTCTTACGTCAACGGTCTTTTGACACAGGGTGGCCCTTCGACGGACGTGTTCAAAAAGGTGCTTGGAGAAGATAGAACAAGCGAGCTGTTTCATCGAGTTTTGTTCGGTGTATGATATGCGAATGATAGGTCGTCCTCAGGGCGACCTATCATACTTTATCATATAGGGCTTGAATTCATGAGTGAAGTGTGCTATAATATCAAAACACCCCTGACAAATGGAATACAGTACGTTGCCCACGGGCAAATGGAGAATATCGTTATGTATAAAATCGTTGAAAAGAAAATTCTGAACCCCACCGTTGTCCAGCTTCAGATCGAAGCGCCGCTGGTGGCAAATAAAGCTAAGCCGGGTCAGTTTATCATCCTGCGCGTCGATGAGGAGGGGGAACGAATCCCTCTGACTGTCGCAGGTACGGACAAGATGGCCGGCACGGTCAAGATCATTTATCAGATCGTGGGTGCGACCACGGAAAAGCTGTCTCACAAGGAAGCAGGAGAGTACCTGCAGGATTTTGTGGGGCCCTTGGGCGAGCCGACGCATCTGGACGGACTGAACAAGGTCTGCATCGTCGGCGGCGGTGTGGGCTGTGCCATCGCGCTTCCTATCGCCGAGGCATTGCATGATATGGGCGCGGACGTCACGAGCATCATCGGTTTCCGCAATCGTGATCTGCTGATTTTGGAGGATGAGTTTAAAGCTGCTTCACGTTCGCTCGTCGTCATGACGGACGACGGCTCCTATGGCCGTCAGGGCAACGTTACGCTGCCGCTGAAGAAAATGCTCGAGGGCGGCGAGCAGTTTGATATGATCATCACCATCGGTCCGCTGATCATGATGAAATTCGTTGTGGCAACGGCAAAGCCGTACGGCACACCTGTGACCGTTTCCATGAACCCTATTATGATCGACGGTACGGGCATGTGCGGAGGTTGCCGCCTGACCCTCAACGTCGACGGCAAAAAGGTGACCAAGTTTGCCTGCGTCGACGGTCCCGATTTCAATGGCTACGAGGTCGACTTCGACGAGGCGATGGCGCGTGGCAGAATGTACTACGGCTTTGAGCGACACGCCCATGAGGTGACTTGCAACCTTTACAAAAAGGAGGTGCGCTGATATGGCCAACATGACACTTAAAAGAAACGTTATACCCACCCAGGACGCCAAGGTTCGCGCCCGCAATTTTGACGAGGTCGCGCTGGGCTATGACGAGAAAACGGCCATTGACGAGGCGAACCGTTGTCTCAACTGCAAGACCATGCCATGTGTGACGGGCTGTCCTGTCAATATCCACATTCCCGAATTTATCGCCAAGATCAAAGAAGGCGATTTTGAGGGCGCGTATCAGATCATCAACCGTTCGTCCTCGCTGCCTGCCGTTTGCGGCAGAGTCTGCCCGCAGGAGACGCAATGCGAATCCAAGTGCGTGCGCGGTATCAAGGGTGAGAGCGTCGGCATCGGCCGCCTTGAGCGCTTCGTTGCCGATTGGCACAATACCTTCAGCACCGAGCAACCGGTGGCGCCGGCTCCCAACGGCCATAAGGTCGCGATCGTCGGCTCGGGCCCTTCGGGACTCACATGCGCAGGCGATCTTGCCAAGCTGGGATATGCTGTGACCGATTTTGATGCGCTCCACACGGCGGGTGGCGTGCTGGTGTACGGCATTCCCGAATTCCGTCTGCCCAAGGCCATCGTGGCGCGCGAGGTCGAAACACTCAAAGCTCTTGGCGTGAAAATCGAAACCAACGTCGTCATTGGCAAGACGCTGACCGTCGACGAACTGTTTGATATGGGCTATGAGGCCGTGTTCATCGGCTCGGGCGCGGGACTTCCCAATTTCATGGGTATTCCCGGCGAGGGGCTGTGCGGCGTTTACTCGGCCAATGAATTTTTGACGCGCAGCAATCTGATGAAGGGCTATCGCGCGGACGCGGATACCCCCATGATGAAGGGCGGTCGTGTGGCTGTGGTCGGCGGCGGTAACGTTGCTATGGACGCGGCCAGAACGGCGCTTCGCTTGGGTGCGGACAAGGTGTATATCGTCTATCGTCGTTCGATGGAGGAGCTGCCCGCCCGCCGCGAGGAGGTCGAGCACGCCGAGGAGGAGGGCATTGAATTTTGCCTGCTTTGCAACCCGACGGAGATTCTGGGCTATCAAAATCCCGACGATCCCCGCGATCCTAAAAACGGCTTTGTACGCGGCATGCGTTGCGTGAGAATGGAGCTGGGCGAGCCCGACGCCAAGGGCCGTCGCCGTCCCGTCGAGATCCCGAACAGCGCATTTGAGATGGAGGTGGACACGGTCATCATGTCCATCGGTACCTCGCCCAATCCGCTGATCAAATCGACCACGCAGGGGCTGGAGGTCAATAGCCGCGGCGGTATTATCGTGGAGGAGTCCACGGGTTTAACAAGCAAAGAAGGCGTTTATGCAGGCGGCGATGCAGTTACTGGTGCGGCAACCGTTATTTCCGCTATGGGTGCGGGAAAGTGCGCGGCAAAGGCCATTCATGAATATCTTCAATATAAAGGTGGCAAAAAATGAAAAGAGCTAGGGATTTCAAAATGAGTGCCCTTGAGTCTCTTAAAGGCAGATGGGGGCTCGCTGTTATTACATG
>JAZLDE010000109.1:0-4286 GCA_045614625.1 Eubacteriales bacterium | reverse complement strand
CTTCATCGGTAATTTGCAATACGTTGCCGTCGCGGCCATGGGCGGCTTTATGATGCTGACGGGCCGCGGACATATGAGCATCGGCTCGCTTCAGGCCATGCTGCAGTATTCGAAAAAATTCACCATGCCCATCAATCAGGTGGCCAACCAGTACTCGGCCATTCTGACCGCACTGGCGGGCGCAGAGCGCATTTTTGAGATCATGGACAGCCCCGACGAGATCGATGAGGGTGAGACGACGCTTTCGCATGACGATATGAAGGGCGAGATCGTATTCAAGGATCTGCACTTCTCCTACGTTCCCGGTGAGCCCGTGCTTAAGGGCCTTGATCTGACGGTTAAGCCAGGTCAGAAGGTCGCCATCGTCGGTGCGACGGGCAGCGGCAAGACGACCGTCGTCAATCTGCTCACTCGCTTCTACGAGCCCGACAGCGGCTCGATCACGGTGGACGGTGTTTCGGTTGCAGATATCCCCAAGGAGCAGCTGCGCAGCTCGATTGCCATTGTGCTTCAGGATACCGTCTTGTTCTGCGACAGCATCCGCGCCAACATCAAATACGGTAAGCTCGAATCAAGCGACGAGGACATGAAACGGGCGGCGGCCACGGCCAACGCCGACGTATTCATCGAGCGATTGCCCGAGGGCTATGATACCCAACTGGCCGAGGCGGGCTCCAATCTGTCGCAGGGACAGCGTCAGCTGCTGTCCATCGCCCGTGCCGTGCTGGCCGATCCCAAGATTCTTATCCTCGACGAGGCGACCTCCTCGGTCGACACCCGCACCGAAATGCGAATCCAGCAGGCCATGGTCAATTTGATGAAAAACCGCACCTCGCTGATCATCGCTCACCGTCTGTCCACCATTCGCGATGCCGACGTTATTGTCGTTTTGCGTGACGGCGTAATCGTTGAGTCGGGCGATCATGAGACGCTTCTTTCGGCAGGCGGCGAGTACGCCAAGCTGTATAGCAGTCAGTTTGCGGGCGAGGTGACTTGATGGCCAAAAAGAAACAAACCGTGTCGGTCCCTCCCGTCGATCCCGAATTTGCCGCGCGTCAGGCCCGCTTTGCCGCCCTTTGCGAGCGAGAGCGGCTGTCCGATCGCCCCGCGGCAGGCGTGACGGCAGGGGAGGGCATCGGCACCTATAAAGAAAAGCGCCTTCACGCGCTGCTCAAGGATTTTTATATGCCCCCGAACGCTCGTCAGGAGGTGCGGTTGGACGATGCACTGTTGACTTCGCGCTACGCCGATCTGACCGACGCTGCCACTCGCCGCGCGCGCGACCGCTACGTCGCAGACGTACTGACGGACGAGGGGGAGATTATCGAGATCCAGACGGGCGGATTTTACCCACTCGTCAAAAAACTGCACTTTTATCTGTGCGCGACCGATCTGGACGTAACGGTGGTGCATCCCTTGCCCGCCGCCAAATATTTGCGTTGGATGGACCCCGAAACGGGTGAGATTTCGGCGGCACACAAATCTCCCAAAAAGGGAAGTGTCAAGGACGTGGCCAAGGAGCTGTACTGGCTGTTGCCCTATCTGGCCGAGCCGCGACTCAAGCTGATCATCGCTCTCATTGACGTGGAGGAGCTTCGCCTGCAAAACGGCTGGGGCAACGGCGGCAAACGAGGCTCGGAGCGCTACGACCGTTTTCCGCTGGCCTTGCAAAAGGAGATCGTGTTCGAATGTCCCGAGGACTACGCGGCTGTCTTTCTGCCGCTGCCCGAGGAGTTGCCCGCTCCTTTTACCGCCGCCGAGTACGCCAAAGCAACGGGTATTCGCGGCAAGGCGACGTACAGCCTGTTGCACATTTTGACCGACCTGCACTTCCTCACCCCCGCCGCCCCGCGCGGCCGCGCCGGCACGTGGGAGAGGGTGTAGAGAACGCGGGAGGAAACTTTTTTGAAAAAAAGTTTCCTCCCGCACCCCACCTTCAAAAAACGATTCATTGGCGCGCCTGTGAAGAAGCAGGTGCGCCTTTTCTTTTTTGCAAACTCAACCAAGGGTTGAATCGCGATTCAAAAAACAAGTTATTGTTTTAGCGTTTGCGAGGTGTTATAATGGTAATAGAAACCGGATTTCATTATTTTCAAAAGGAGTTTTTTATGACGATCGGTGAAAGAATTAAAGAATTACGGAAAAACAATGATTTGACTCAAGAAAAGCTTGCGGACTACCTGTGCGTTTCTTACCAGGCAGTCTCGAAATGGGAGTGCGGATTATCGAGCCCCGACCTATCGTTGATCGGACCTTTGACAAAATTGCTTCACGTTTCGGCCGATGAATTGCTTGGACTTAAAAACGACGGTGCGGATGCGCGCAGGGAAGAGCTTGAAAAAGAAGAGCGTGAAACCTGGAAGACCGGCGATCTCGCCAAAAGATATCAGATTGCCTGCACCGCCGTTTCGGAGTATCCGGGAGAAATGAAATATCTTAATTGGCTTGCGTGGTGTGAAGCTATGCGTTCTTTTGATTTTGAGGATAATGATGAATATAGAGCCGAACAGGAAAAGGCAATCAAGCACTTTGCAACGGTGATAGAAAATACGACAGATGAAAAAACCAGAACAAGTGCAATTCAGGGCATTGTACAATATTTGTGTTTCAGAGGACGTCATGACGAGGCGAAGAAATATGCTGAGCTTTATCCGAAAAATTTAGTGATAAGCAAAGATAGAGTGTTGTTGGATTGTTTACAAGGCCAAGAAAAGATCATACATTCTCAAAAAATGCTCAAATGTATGCTGACCGATATTTTGAATCACATCGGTGATAGTGATATGATCGCTTGCGAAGCGCAGGAGAAAATCATTCAAGCGATTATTCCGGACGGGAATTATCTCTTCTATAATGATTATCTTGCCCATAATTATCAAAGCCGCGCGAGGATATATGTCACGCAAGGAAACTACGAAATGGCTATTGAATGCTTGCAAAAATCTCTTGAGTATGCAGTTGCCTCCGATGAAGCTGACAAGAAACATACCGTTTATCGCTTTACAAGCCCGTTTTTGAATTATTATGAATACGACACCGACAATCTTTGGAGAACGGGTGGTTGCAAATATGTGGAAGCATTTTACGAAACGATAAAATGCGCCCCCTTTGATCAATTACAAGGCAGAGAAGATTTTCAAAAACATTTTAATATCTGATCTCCCGCGGCCGCGCCGGCACGTGGGAGAGGGTGTAATAACAAAAAAGGGAGGACACCCGTCCTCCCTTTGTTATGCTCACTTCTTTCCGAGCAGCTTGTTTTTCTCATACGACGCGATGACAGCGTCCATGACGGCCGAGCGGAAGCCCGCCTGCTCCAGGGCGCGAACGCCCTCGATGGTCGATCCCCCGGGGCTGCACACCGCGTCCTTGAGCTCGCCCGGGTGCTTGCCCGTCTGCAACACCATCTGCGCTGCCCCCGCCAGCATTTGCGCCGCGTACAATTGGGCTTGCTCGCGGGACAGTCCACAGGCCACGCCGCCGTCGGCCAGCGCCTCGACGAACTGATAGGCAAATGCGGGACCGCAGCCCATGACTGCCGTTGCCGCGTCGATCTTGTCCTCGGCAATAGCGTCCAGCCGCCCTGCGCGCGCCATGGCGGTCTTGAGCTGTGCCACGCCGTCCTCGTCGGCCGCTGGGGAGCAGGCGTAGACCATCATGCCCTCGCCCAGTGCCACGGGGGTGTTTTGCATCATGCGGATGATGGGGATGTTCTCGCCCGCCACCGCGCACATATCTTCAATTTTGACGCCCGCCGCGATGCTGACCACCGCCACGTCGTCCTCTCTTGCCTGCAGGGCAGGGCGAAGCTGCTGTAGTACCTGCGCGACCAGATTCGGCTTGACGCCGACAAAGATCAGGCGGCATTCTTTGGCGATTTCATCATAGCTCGAGGCGGTGACACCAAGACTATTGGCAAGCCGCGCGGTGGTCTCTTCGTCGCGGTCGACCAACAGTACGTTGTCCGCGCCCACGGCCTTTTTGCAAGCGAGCGCCATGGCGCCGCCCATGTTGCCGCCGCCGATAAATCCGTATTTGTTCATGGCTTTCTCCTTTCATAAAGGAAAATTTCACAGTATATTCAAGGGAAAACCCCACTTGTGGTTTTCCCCTCTTTGAAATCGCGAGCGATTTCAAATTCACCCCTTTCGGGCGCTTTGGAAGCATTAAGGGATTTCGCTCTCTGCGGAGAGCGACCAAAGGCGCTGCCTTTGGAAACCGCAAGCCTTTTGAAAAAGGCTTGACCGAAAACTTTACATGTTTGACTTATTTGTTTGTAAACAACT
>JAZLDE010000108.1:0-4196 GCA_045614625.1 Eubacteriales bacterium | reverse complement strand
CTTCGCGCGCTGGGTGTGCGGTTTGGATGTTCATTCTTTGGCACGCGCCAAAGAACGAACCAAGAAAGCGCGCCAAGACGTTCCCTCTTGGATCTCCCTTGCAGCGCGAAAAGGTCGCGGCGCTCGCGCTCTGCTCATCTTTTCGCGAAGTTATAAAAATTCAGATTTTGCGTGCGCGAGTTAAAGAAACTCGCACACACCTCAGGGCAAAATTTTTTGAGTTTTCCGCCCGCCGCGCGTGATGGCTTATGGCGAGAGATGCAGAAAAAACGTATATGTTTTTCTCCTCTATTTACTTTGAAGCGCGGCGCGGAGTGAAGCGAGAGACAATAGCCTGCTTGCACAAGGAGGCAAATCTTTGGATTTGCCGACGCAAAAATTGCAGATGTGACAACGCCTTTTGGTAACCACCAAAAGATAGCGAAAGAAAAAAGTCTTGCGGGTATCCAAAGGGCATTAGGCCCTTTGGCGCCTTTCTTCCGCCACTTCTTGGGGCGTGCCAAGAAGTGGCATCAAAAACCGGTACAGGTCAGCGCGGGCCGAAGGCACGCAGTATGACTGTCCGTAGAAGCAATCACAAAAAATTTCAACGATTACGAATGCTTTCTTCTCGTCATAACAAAGATTCCCGAGCCAAACAGCAATGCCGCAGGCAATACCGCCAGCAGTACCATGTACGACGTCTTTTGCGACTGGCTGATCCGTCCATCCTCAACGTCCGTCTCAACGAACGGCTTGAGATACTGGTCAATGATCGCCGCCATCGAATCCTTACCCAGCGCGCGTAACGTACCGGCCAGCATGTCGGCGTTGCCGTAGGAGTTGGATGCGAGCAGCTCGTCGCACAAGAATTCGGACGAAGCACAAGCAACGACGTAAGAGTCGTGCGATACCGTGGTATAACCGTTGCGGTCACCTGCCGAGGTGAGCGTTTCGGAAGCAATGGTCATCAGCATGTACGGATATTCACCGGCTGTCAGCGCTGTGTCGCCGATATAGGCGGTCGCGCCCTCGCCGGCCGTGAATACGTCAAACGCCTGGCGGTAAACACCGCTGGAGTAGTAAGCGCCGTACGAAAATTCGGGAGTTCCCTCCTCGGCATTCTCCGCCACGTAGGTACGGTCGTAACGGGGAGAGAGCTTAAAAGCGGTCGCGTTGCGGAAAACAACCTTAGGCGGATAGGCCATCGATTGCATATCCGAGGTAATGGATGCACCGCCACCGACCGTCGCGTAGCTGCCGACCAGCGTCTTGCCGTCGGCCGTCAGCGAGGTGGAGGGGTCCTTGAGCAGCGCGTTTTGCGCGTCACCGGCCTCGTCGGTCGAGCGGATGATCGAAATGCCCCACTTCTCCAGATATTCCTCCAGCGTGGGCAGGTGAGGCGTGTCTGCGTTGAAGAACACCATCATGGAGTTCTCGTTGTCAAGGAACTTGTCCAGCTTTTCGATCTCGGATACGGTCGCATTGCCGAGAACAATGTCGTTGTATCCCTTGAAATCCTTGGTGGGATCGACGCAGACGACCAGTCGGCAGTCCGCGGGAAGCTCTTGATTTTCAAGGTCGAAATTCTGAATGACCTCGTAGCCTGCATCCTCGAGCAGCGAGATGAAGGTCTCGCTGTATCCCGACTCACCGTGGTTGGACAGAAGAACGCACTTGGGAGAGGCGGCCTTGGTGACCTCAAAGATGGTCGCCAGGAAGCGTCTCTCACCGCTGTATGCCCAAAGCTCGCCCGTCGTGGTGTCCTCCATGTAGAAGGAGTTGATGCGCAGATGGCGATACTCGGAGCCGCTGGCAACGATCACGCTGGTGGGGTAGATGGTGGTGTAGGACGTGGTCTTGTATTTCTGTACCTGCGAGGGGTCGCGGCGGACGTTGATCGTCTTGACCTCGATGGTATCGGGGAATTCCTTTTGCAGGCAGAGCGCCGTCATGTAGATGAGGCGGCGGGATTTGTTGGACATGAGATTGTCAGGGTCGTCGCAGAAGATCAGCTCGACCTTGACGTCCTCCTCGCCCTTGTTGCGGCGGGAGGCGTTGAGCTCGGCGATGGTGTTGTCGAGCAGATTGACGGCACCGGGCGTCAGGGTATACAGTTCATAGTCCTCTTTGACCGTGATCTTGTTGCCGTTTGCGTCGTATTGGGTCTTATTGCGAGAGTAGGTGGTCAGGTCAATGAACCACAGCCCGCTCGAAGCAAACACGGTAAACAGCACGTTGATCAGCGCGACACAGGCAAGGACAAGAGCCGTCAGAGCAACGGAACGCGTGGCGCGGCCGAAACGGCGCCCGCTTCCGGGAGTATTGAATTTCATCAGGAATATTTCCTCCTTACCAGAACAAAGGTAGCCACGGCCAGAATGAGAATGGCGGGCGTCAGCGTCAGTCCCAGCGTCCAGCGAAGCATCTGTGCGGTGGTGATACTGGAAATGGTGTCGGTTGCAAAGGGTTTGTGGCGCAGACCGATGAGTACGTTATCAAGGCCCATATCCTTTTCGACGGACAACAGCACGTCGTTGTTGCCAAAGACGGGGGACTTGAGATAGGCCTCGCGCGCAAAATCAATCGAGCTGCAGACCATCACGCGGCTGCCGCTCGAGGCGTCGGTGGTGACGGACATGAGAGCGAGCGGATCGTCGTAGCCCTCAAGCTCGGTACCGCTTGACCAAGCAGTTGCACGCGAGGAGGCTACGAACACGTTCGAGCGGGTGCGGTCGCCGCTTTGGTAGGTCGAGCCGTCCTTGGCGGTAAAGCCCTTGGCGGGCAGAAGCACGGTCGCGTCGCTGAATACCACGCGAGGGGTGTAGTCACTTTCCTGCAGGATGGAGGTAATGGCAGCGCCGTTGCCCTCCTTGACGTATTCACCGTAAATGGTGAAGCCGTCTGCGGTCAGGGAGACGGAGGTATCCTTGACCATGGCGTTGAAGGGGTGTCCCGTTTCCTTATCGTAGGTGCGGCCGATGCTCACACCCCAATCGGCGAGCAGTCCCTCAAAGGCGGGAAGCTCGGGCGAGGAGGCGGACAAAAAGACCATCATGTCGCCGCCGTTTTCAAGAAAAGCGGTCAGCTTGTCGATCTCGTCGACCTCGGAAATACCGTCCGATACGATAAAGTCGTTGTTGGGGTTGTAGCAGACGAGCAGCTCGCATTCCTCGGGGATGTTATCGTAGTACAGATCCAGCATCTGGATGTTGTAGCCCGCATCGCGCAACGAGAGCAAGAGGCTATTGTCGTAATACAGCTCCTCGTGGTTGGTGGTCAGTACCGCCAGCGGGCGGTCGCCTCCGATCATCGAGGCCAGCGTGGTGGCGAACATGCGCTCACCGTCGTAGCCGATGGGGGCAGTTGTGCTGCTCGCGCCAAACGTAAAAAATTCCTTTTGACCGAACACGCGCTTCTGGCCGTCCTCCATCAAAAGGACGACGTTGGTCGAGGCGGTTACGCCCAGCTCGACTGCGCGGCTCTTTTCGACCCAGCAGTCAAACCAGCTGACCGAGATGTTGTCAGGATAAGCCTGCTCCAGCTCGTGTGCGGTGGTGTAGATATAATGGCCGACCGAGCCCTTTTCGTATTTGCGATAGTCTTCGCAGAAAATGATCTCGGCCTTGACGCTCTTGCCGCTTTCGCTCTCAGCCTCTTCGATGGCGTCATCAAGCAGCTCGTAGCACAGATCCGACACCGAGTACAGCTGCTCGGCCGTCATATCGACGTACCACGACTTGTAATTGGCAAGCGCGGAAAAAATGGCATTCAGCAGCACCAGCGCCGTGATCAGCGCGACCGTCAGATAGACGGTCATGCCGCCGTAACGCATGCGACGACTGCGAATCATTGGATGTTTCATAGTGTGGTGTTCCCTTTCTCTTTACTGAATTTGCACTCGATCAGCCCCAACGTCTCTTTTCGTAGACGCGGATGGTGAGAAAGACGAACACGGCAGTCAGCGACACGTAATAAAGGAGTGCCGCAAAGTCAAAGATACCGTAGCTGAAGTTAGAGAAGCGGTTGAGCACGGACAGCCAGTTGATGACGGCGCGGATGGCGTAGGCGCCGATGATCTGGTTGCCCTCGGAGTCGGTGATGTTGTTGACCATATTGAGCAGAACCATAACGCAAAGAACGCCGATGGTGACGACAGCCGCGGAGAGCTGATTTTCCGTCAGGGACGAAATAAACGTTCCGCTGGCAAAAGTCGG
>JAZLDE010000107.1:0-2805 GCA_045614625.1 Eubacteriales bacterium | reverse complement strand
CCGATACCGACCTGCTTCCCGGCGGCAAGGAGAACAACCAGCCTCTCCGCTACTGGGGCGAGCCCAGAAAATTCGATTTTGAGCCCAAGCACCACGTGGATCTCTGCACCGATCTGGGTCTCATTGACTATGACCGCGGCACCAAGCTGGCAGGCTCCGGCTTCTGGATCTACAGAGGCATGGGCGCCCGTCTGGAGTGGGCTCTGCTCAACTACTTCATCGACACCCACCTGGGCGATGGCTACGAGCTCATTCTGCCTCCCCACATGCTGGAGTACGAGTGCGGCGTGACGGCAGGTCAGTTCCCCAAGTTTGCCGATGAGGTCTTCAAGATCGCCAACCCCACCGACAACCGTTCGCTCTACATGCTGCCCACCGCCGAGGCGGCGCTGGCTTCGCTGTATCGCGGCGAGCTGCTCACCGAGGCAGACCTGCCCCGAAAGCTGGTCAGCTACACCCCCTGCTTCCGTCGCGAAGCGGGCTCTTACCGTTCGGACGAGCGCGGCATGGTACGCGGACACCAGTTCAATAAAGTTGAAATGTTCCAGTACACGCTGCCTGAGCAGTCGGACGAGGCGTTCGAGGAGCTGGTAACCAAAGCAGAAGCGCTGGTCAGCGGTCTGGGCTTCCACTTCCGCACCGTCAAGCTGGCGGCAGAGGACTGCTCGGCTTCCATGGCCCGCACCTACGATATTGAGATCAACATTCCGTCCATGAACGGTTACAAGGAGGTTTCCTCCGTTTCCAACGCACGCGACTATCAGGCTCGCCGCGGTGGCATCCGCGTTAAGCGCGCCGACGGTCACATCGAGTACGTTCACACCCTCAACGGCTCGGGTCTGGCTACCTCGCGTATTCTGCCCGCACTGGTTGAGCAGAATCAGACCAAGGATGGCGACATCATCGTTCCCGAGGTTCTGCGCAAGTACCTTGGCACCGATATCATCCGCAAGGGCTGATCTTACCGCCCAATTCAAAGAAAGGAGCCCTGTTATGCTGTCATTTCTTTCCATGTTGACAATGCGAATGGGACAACTTTGCAACGCAACACTTTCCTCCTCGGACGAGCCCTCGCTTTTGCGTGAGCTGTGGAATTATTTTGTCGAAAAATATTTCACCGTTCGATTTGAGGAATACAATTATCAAAACATTTCGGTCAAAGCGAATGGACTTCTCTCGGCGCAAGCCGTGATCGTCGCCTTTTTCCTGGGGCTGATCATCGCCGCAGGCGTTTCCATGTTCCAAAAGAGAACGCTGGGCGATCTTGTACGTGCGCTCGATAGAGAAAACGCCAACGAGCCCGCACGAGCTATGACGCTGGAGCAGCTCGGATTGATCCGCAACACGGCCATCAAGCAGGACCTTCGCCACGGAACGGCCCTTCGCCGCGTCGTTCGCTGTGTCGAGGAGGAGGAACATCTCGCCTCCTTGGCAGAGAAAAGGGCTGCGTTTGAGGCAAACGAGCAAAACAAGGACAAGAAGTGGAAGGACATTCCGTTCCAGTACGATTTTTACAATCACCACTTTTACATTCCCTCCGAGCTGATGTTCGGCGCGGACGTGCATTTCGACAAAAAGGGAAGCAACCCGCTGGTTTTCGTCTTTACTGTCATCATTTGCGTGGTGTTTGCCTCGCTCGTCTGTTACCTGTTGCCCGAAATGATACAGCTTGCCGATAACTTTATCGGCGTGTTCAAGGGTTAATCCCCCAAAAATATCGTTATATTGACGCGAAGCGTTATATTGATACGCAAGTGACCATATAATATAAAAAACAATAAGGAGAGTTCTATCATGGACAACAAGATTCTTTACGGCATTATGACCATCATCTTCAACTCAATCGGCGTTCCTTGCTTCATGCAGGGCAAGGTCAAGGCAGGCGTTCTCAGAATCGTTCTGGGTTGCATCACCTTCGGCGTCGTTGGCTTCATCAACGAGATCATGGGCATCATTCAGGGCATCAAGATCCTGTGCATGTCGGATGAGGACTATGCAGCTGCTGACAAGGCTACGCTGCTGATGGGTGTTCCCTCGGGAAAATAATCTTGCAACGATACATCGGGGTGCGGGTGGTTCAACGCTCGCGCCCTTTACTTTCCAATTATTTCCAATTTCGACCGAACAAATTTTGGCAAAGGGGTTGAAAAGGGGGAGAAAATGTGGTATACTACTGCAAGGAACGCACCAGTAGCTCAGATGGATAGAGCACCAGCCTCCGACGCTGGGTGTCGCCGGTTCGAGTCCGGCTTGGTGTACCAAAAAAAAGAAGGGATCGCATAGCGATCCCTTCTTTTTTTGGTACACCCGAACTCGAGTCGTTTCGCGACACCCAATGGAAGTTTTGCTTGCGAAGCAAGTGAAACTTCGTGAACTCGCACGAAGTGCGAGTTCGGTCGCCGGTTCGAGGTTCCTTATTTCTTGCCACACCCGAACTCGAGTCGTTTTGCGACACCCGAACTCACGCGCCTGCGCGAAACTTTTCCGGTTTTGCTTGCAAAATGCGGTCGTTCAGACCGCAAGGGAAAGTTTGTGAATTCAGGCATTCCTGCCTGAATTCGGTCGCCGGTGAGAGATATTGATTTTTATCAAATTGGTTGGGCATAAATCTTCCGCTCCCGTTCCTTTTGACGCGCGTACAGCTTCGCGCCGCGCTACTTCCGGTTTTCATGTCACTTCTTGCTACGCGGCAAGAAGTGACCAAGAAGCGCGCCCGGACGTTCCCTCCGGGACCTCCCTTGGCATTGCCGCTCTACAAGGGCAATAGTGGAGAAAGACATATATTTTTCAAGTGCATCTCTCGCC
>JAZLDE010000106.1:0-54949 GCA_045614625.1 Eubacteriales bacterium | reverse complement strand
AGCATGTTCCCGTACAGGTCACCAACAAACGAAAAACCTGCCTTTGGGCTACTTCTCATAAGGATGTTTGTATTTTGTAGGGGGGATTCACGAATCGCCCGCTGAAATACGCAAAACAAAAACTACGGACACACATAAATTTCGGCAGAGAACTTGTTTTCTCTGCCGATTTGTGTTATAATGGTGGTAGCGTAAAAGCCTCTCCCTTTGGGTAGCGAAGCGGCGCGAGGGGAATGAATGACACCACGGTGTGGTGTCAGAACCCGAGCGTGACCGAGCCGCGGCGAGACGGTGGCGGCGTAGCCGACGGAGAGGGCAAATTGTTGCAACGACTACCCTCTCACCCGCTATCGCGGGAGCTCTCCCAAGGGGAGAGCCTTTGGGTGCGCGCAACCAGAGGGGTATGGGCTTTGCCCTATGCCCGCGTTGCTTGCAACGCCGTAATACAAAGGCGAAACTGGTGTGATAAAACAGAACGATAAATAAGGATTTGATAAAGGAGGCTTTCAAAGTGAAAAAACTTATAGCATTTATTTTATCGATGACATTTATGCTGGCATTGGCGGGTTGCTCTTCGGATAGAAGAACAGAGGCAAGTACTTCAAATGAAACCAACAACCCAAGCCCAATCACACACGGCGAAACAGGCTATTTTATTCCGGATTATAATACGACGAATAATCTTCACTGTGATGAATTTCTGGAAAATTTGAAAAGCGATGGATACATCCGTGGCGGTGAAAAGGATTATAACTACAACACGGATAACATTACCCGAACTGTGAACATTACCCCCAAAAGCATTTCTGATGAAACATCTGATATTGAAGTATTTTGGGTGAGTGACGCACATTGCTTTTTGATGGTAAATCATACGATTTACAGATATGATACTATTGGTGGATATCACCATCAATTATGCTTGTGGGATTATGACAACAACGGCACAAAAGACCTTGTGTCCTATAACACATCGGGTTCTGGTCTGTCTTTTTTGAGTGTCGATATTTTTGACTTGACTTCTTTTGAACAAATTCAAGTTATATCAAGGATGATATTGAACGAACCAAGATTTTCCTTTGAATGTAAAAACGGAGCGATATACATTGATGGCGAAGAACTGACCTACAGCAATGGAAGTTTCCATTGCAATTCATTCAACAAAGATGCACAGTAAAATTTCAATTTGTCGAACAGAATAAAACTAACCCCGACAGACGTTTTAAAAAATCTGTCGGGGTCAATCTTTGTTTTCTGCGTATCAAATTTGTTTATACGTAGGGGCGATCATATCCGAGCAAGCTCGGCGGTCGCCCGCGGGCGTTCGATGAACGCCCCTACAAAATAATATCAAACTTCCTTATGAGAAGTCCGCTTTTGGCCTTCTTTTTTTGTTTGTCGTGACGCGAGCAGAAGACGCTTGAATTTTTGAATACCTCCTCCAACGGTTTCATATAGTAATCTAAAAGGAAAAACACCGGAGGAACCCCCATGATCTGCATAAACAAGCCCAAACTGCCAAAAACTGGTAAGGAGAAGGACAAGAGCGCAAAAACGAGCTATCCCGCCACCTTTCGCGGACTGACCACCGCGCAGGCCGAGGCTTCGCGCCGCGCGCACGGTGAAAATCGCCTGACCGAGCGACGGAAAATTGGCTTTTGGCGGCATTTTTTGTCCAACCTCAACGATCCCGTCATTCGCATCTTGCTCATCGCGCTGGGGCTTCATCTGCTCCTTATGTTCCGTCGTGCCGATTGGGTGGAGACCATCGGCATCGCCGCTTCCGTTTTGCTCGCAACACTCATTTCAACTGTGTCGCAGATGGGCTCGGAGTCTGCCTTCGCTCGCCTGCAGGCCGAGGGTGTGTCGGCGCATTGCCGCGTGCTGCGCGATGGTGAGGTGTGCGAGCTGCCCTGCGAGGATATTGTCGTCGGTGACGTCGTTTTGCTGGGTGCGGGAGAGCATATCCCCGCCGACGGGGTGATTTTCGAGGGCGAATTAACCCTCGATCAGGCCGCGCTGACGGGCGAGAGTCGTGAGGTGTCCAAGCGATCGGGCGGCGCTGATACGGGCGAGCCGAGCGATGAGGTGTCGCTCTTTCGCGGCTGTGCTGTGCTGGGTGGCGCGGGCAAAATGGTGGTGCGGTGCGTGGGAGATGCGACGGTGCTGGGAGGCATCTCGCAGGAGGTGCAGGAGCAACCACGCGAAAGCCCCTTGAAATTGCGCCTGTCCAAGCTGGCAGGGCAGATCAGCGTGCTGGGCTACGTGGCTGCTATTTTGGTGGCGATTGCCTTTTTGTTCCATGCCTTCGTCATCGACAGCGGCTTTCGGGGCGAGATCATACGCATGAAGCTGTGCGATCTGCCCTATCTGCTCGACACGCTACTGAACGCGCTCATGCTGGGGCTGACCGTCGTGGTCGTTGCGGTGCCGGAGGGATTGCCCATGATGGTGGCCGTCGTGTTATCGTCTAACATGCGGCGCATGGTGCGCGATCACGTGCTGGTGCGCAAGCCTGCAGGTATTGAGGCGGCTGGTAGTATGGACCTTTTGTTTACCGACAAGACAGGCACACTGACCGACGGCAAGCTCAGCGTCGGCCGCTATCTGACGGGCGACGGCGGGTCGTATGAAAGCATCGATGCGATGAAACGAGCAGGGCAAGCGCGATTTTTGTACTATCTGTTGGGGGCGCATCATGCTGTCGGTGCGACGGTTGGTGTGCGGCAAGCGACGGTCGAAGGACGACGCAGCAAGACGAGTGAGGTGCCGCAGCGCTGTGCCATCGGAGGCAACGCGACTGACCGCGCGCTGTTGACGAGCGTGCTGGATCATGCCGCGCCAAGCGCTCGCGTGATCGACCGACTGCCCTTTGACAGCGCTCGCAAATACGCCGCGGCCACGCTGGAGGCTGAGGGCAAGCAAACGACGATCATCATCGGCGCGCCCGAGATGCTGCTGCCTCATATCGCGACCTATCTGGACGAATCAGGGCGGCCGTTTTCTCTTGATCGAAGCGCCTTCTTGGCCCGCCTGCGGCAGCATGCTTCGCAGGGAGAGCGAGTGGTGCTGATGGCGGCGAGCGAGGGGGACATAGACGCATCGGCGCTGGCCGAGGGTCGCTTTGGAACAATGTCGCTGGTCTGTGCGCTGACGCTGTCCGACCGCCTGCGTCCTGAGGCGGCCGATGCGGTCGCAAAGCTGCAGGGTGCAGGAGTACAGGTCGTTATGATCACGGGCGATAGCCCCGACACGGCCGAGCGCATCGCCCGCTCCTGCGGCATCGTCAATCATCGAACCGACGTCGTGCTAACAGGAAGTGAGCTATCGTCGCTGTCCGACCATCAGCTTAAGCAACTGCTTCCCCGATTGGCTGTCGTTGCGCGTGCCTTGCCGACCGACAAAAGCCGCTTGGTTCGCGTGTCGCAGGAGCTGGAGAGGGTAGTCGGTATGACGGGCGACGGCATCAACGATGCCCCTGCTTTGCGTCGGGCGGATATCGGCTTTGCCATGGGCAGCGGTGCCTCTGTTGCCAAGGAGGCAGGGGATATTTTGATTCTCGATGATAACCTTGCTTCTATTGTCAAAGCTGTGCTGTATGGCCGCACCATTTTCAAAAGTATCCGCAAGTTTATCACGCTTCAGCTGACCATGAACTTTTGCGCGGTCGGCGTGTCCATGATCGGGCCGTTTATCGGAGTCAATGCCCCTGTGACGGTGGTACAAATGCTGTGGATCAATCTCATCATGGACACGCTTGGCGGCCTTGCCTTCGCGGGCGAACCACCGCTTTTGTCCTACCTTGCAGAGCGCCCCAAACGGCGCGACGAGCCGATTCTTTGCCGCTATATGGTCAATGAAATTCTGTTTCTCGGCGGCTATACCGTAGGGCTTTGTGTGCTGTTCTTGAAGCATCCTGCCATCTGCGCCCGTTTTCGCGCAACACCGAACGATCTGTGTCACCTGACCGCCTTCTTTGCTCTGTTTATTTTTGCGTCGGTGTTTAATTGCTTCAACGCCCGCACCGACCGCCTGCGCCCCTTGGCGGGACTGTCGAAAAACCGTGCCTTTCTCGGCATTATGGCAGCCGTGCTGATCGTCCAGATCGTTTTCGTATATTTGGGTGGCAGCGTGCTTCGCACCATGCCGCTGACGGCAGGGGAACTGACCTTAACAGCGGCGCTGGCGCTGAGCGTTTTGCCAATGGAAAAGCTGCGCGGTTGGCTCTGGCGCATGCGGGGAAGAAAAGAGCGGTATTGAGTCGAAAAACGATGTGAAATATATAAAAATAAAATAGGAAGAATTTTGCTGCGGAAAATCTCCCGATAATCTTTTTCAAAACGCTTGCTTTTTGCAAAGTGGTATGGTATAATGTATCCGGATTACTGTCTGTACGGCGCAAAAGCGCACGGATCGGTACCGTGTGCGCGTAGTCGTACATAAGCGCGGCGGCCTCTCCGCCGTGGTGAAAAACAACAGAGTGAAGACACTCAAAACAAGGAGGTTCAAACTATGAAGAGAATGAAACAGTCGCTGTGCTGGTTACTGACGCTTGCCATGCTCTTTTCGGTGATGGCAGGTCTGGTAGTTGGTGTAGCCGCCGAAGTAGGTGAGACGAGTGATCCCACCCTTATCGCAAGCGGCTCGTGCGGCGACAGAGTAACGTATGAATTCCGCGATGAAACGCCGGGCGACAATAAGCCCAGCGGCGTTTTGACCATCAAGGGCGTCGGTGCCATGACGGACTATACACAGATTTCCGCTATGGTCGTCAATACCCCCTGGTTTAATGCATCTTACCGTTTTGACATTCAGAAGGTCGTTGTTATGCCCGGTGTCACGACGATCGGTTCGTTTGCATTTTTCAACCTGACCAAGTGCACTGAGGTCGTGATCCCGATCGGTGTTACCAGCATTGGCGAGTGGGCATTTGCTCATACCTCGCTGAAGAGAGTTGATTTGCCTGCAACGCTGAAGAGCGTTCGTCACTTCGCATTTTTCAACTCGCAGCTGCTCAGCGACGGTGCTAACTCGACCTGTGCCGGCTTCCCCTCGATCGACAACGAGAAGATGGGCACGACCACGACCAACTACGAGTTGATCAACGACCTGGATCTTGCATCCAAGGACAACATCATCGTTGAGGCATCCGGTCTGCTTTGCGAGGGTATTGAGTGGAGATACTCCAGCACGTCCAAGACGCTGACGCTCAGTAGTGCGTACGATGGTGTCATCAATACCAACATCTACGAGATGATCGATTTGAAGATGACTGCTACCAATCCCACCCCTTGGCCTTGGAGCAGCTACATGGACTCGATCCAGAACGTATACATTACCAAGGGTATTTCCAATATCGGTCAGTTCGTCCTGGCCCAGCTGCCTGCTCTGAAGTCGGTGACCATCGGTGATCACGTCAAGACCATCGAGAAGAACGCCTTCAACGGCGATAAGGCGCTGAAAACGACCATCGTGCTGCCCGAGGCAACCACGACGATCGAGGACGAAGCCTTCATGGGCTGTCCCGGTCCTATCGTTGTCAAGACGCCTAACACCAAGGCAGAGGTCGGCGCAACCTTCTCCAAGATTGGTAACAACGGCGTTACCTATCAGTTTGCAGAGGATGCCGGCAGCGGCACGCCCTCCACGCCCTCCACGCCCACCTCGGGTCTGACCTCGAACGGTCTGGTCAAGTGGACCTTCATCCCCGGCTCGGGCATGCTGTTCCTTGAGCCCGCTGTGGCAGGATCCTCGGTCGTAATCCCCAGCCTGAGCGCTTCTTCGGATGCTCCTTGGGACGTTTATGACGATGAGATCTCGCTGATCTTCATTCAGCAGGGCATTACCGCGATCGGTAAGTACAACTTTGCCGATCTGCCCAACGTAACCAACGTATCCTTCCCCGAAACGCTGGAATATATCTATGAGCATGCATTTGAGAACGACGGTTCTCTGACGACCGTTTCCTTCCCCGCATCCGTTGGTAAGATCTTTGCTTACGCATTTGATAACTGCAACGGTTTGACCTCGGCTTCGGCTGCCAACAACTACATGATCGTAGACCAGACGGGTAACGAAAGACTCTGGGCGCTGCTCCATGGCGGCTCGGTTACGCCTCCTACGCCTCCCACGCCTCCCGTAACGAATCCCACCTCGGGTACCTGCGGTGAGAACGCAACCTGGACGTATGATAAGGCAAACAAGACGCTGACCATTACGGGTGCCGGTGCTACGACCAGCTATACCGATCCCTCGGCGGCTCCCTGGGCTCCCTACATGAGCGAGATCGAAACGCTGATCGTAACCGAGAGCATCACCATCCTTGGCAGCAATTCGCTGAACGGCGCAACGTCGCTCAAAAACGTATCCCTGCCCGCTACCCTGATCGGTGTCGGTACGGACGCGTTTAATAATTGCTCCTCCATCTCCGATGCTTACGTAGACGTAGAAGAGGGTGATTTGATGATCGCTTTGGGTAATACCGATCTGACTGATCATCTGAGATATAAGACGAGTGCATCGGCACCCACCTCGGGTACCTGCGGCACGGGCGTCAACTGGGAATACAATCCCGCAACCAAGATCCTGATTATTTCGGGCAACGGTTCTATGACTGACTATACCTCGGGTGCCGCAACTCCTTGGGCTTCCTACATGACTCAGATCGAGACCGTCATTGTTTCCGATGGTGTAACCTCGGTCGGTACGAACGCTCTCAACGGCGCAACTGCACTGCAGACGGTTACCATGCCCGCCTCTCTTGCAGAGATCAAGCTCAATGCCTTTGCAGGATGCACCAAGATCGGCTACGCTTACGTAGATCGTGAAGAGGGAACCGTCGACATCCGCGGCGGCAACACCTATCTGGTGCTGGTTCTGCTGTATAAGGCTTCCACTCCTGTGGATCCCAATCCCCCCAGCCAGCCCGACGATCCTTCCATTCCCGGCACCGAGATCGGTGGCGAGATTCCCGGCTCCTCGTTGACCTGGACCTACAGCGCTGCTACGCACGCTCTGAACATCAAGGGTACGGGTGCCATCCCCAACTACACCACCGCTAAGGCGGCTCCCTGGGCGGCATACGCTTCCGTTATTACGGCAATCACCGTTCAGGAGGGCATTACCCGCGTTGGTAACAACGCCTTTGGTAATATGACGTCGCTGATCGACGTATATCTGCCTCAGTCGCTGACCTCCATCGGCGATAACGCATTCAACGGCTGTACCGCCATCAAGACGGTCAAGCTGCCCGACGGTCTGACCTCGATGGGTAAGGGCGTTTTCCGCAACTGCTCTTCGCTCAAGAGCATCGAGATCCCCGCAGGCATCCGCGAGATCGACGACTACACCTTCTGTGACTGTGTCGCTCTTGAAACCGTAAAGCTGAACAAGGGTCTGGAGCGCATCGGCTACAGAGCATTCTACAACTGCAAGTCCCTTAAGTTTATCGAATTCCCCTCCACGCTGCAGGAAATTGACGATGAGGCATTCTGCGGCTGCTCGGGTCTGGAAGGCGTAGTAATTTCTTCTTCGCCTTTGTATATCGGCAAGGACGCCTTTGCCGGCTGCACCTCGCTCGTTAAGGTTATCCTTGACGACTGCAATCCTCCTGAGGTTGAAGAGGGCAACGAATGCCTGACCGACCACTACGTCGAGAGCAAGGCTACCGGTACGCTGTCCAACGGCGTTCAGTGGCAGGTTGACCGCATCGACGGTACGCTGACCTTCTTCGGCAACGGTGAGGTCATCCGCGAGCAGGCATGGCTTGACGAAATGATGTTCGTCGATACCGTGATCTTTGACAATGGCATTACCGGCATCGAGGCAGGTCTTCTGAAGGACGACGACAACGTCGAGTACGTCAGAATGGCCAACACGGTCACCTCCATTGGCGACGGCGCGTTCCAGCGTTGCGAAAATCTGCAGCGAGTCATCTTCTCCAAGAATCTGACCAGCCTTGGCAAGAACGCCTTTGCTGGCTGCACCTCGCTGACGGACGTTGTACTTCCCGATTCGCTGACGGTCATTCCCGAGGGTGCATTCACCTCTTGTACGGCAATGACGGCTGTTACGCTGGGTAAGAACGTAACGACCATCGGTAAGAACGCATTTGACAACTGCGCATCTCTCAAGAAGATCGAAATTCCCGCAACTGTGACCACGCTCGCTGACGGCGCGTTCAGAGATTGCGTATCGCTGGAAAAGGTTACCATGTACTACGGCAAGCTCAAGCCGCTGAACAAGGGTATCTTCGACGGCTGCTCTTCCATTGAAACGGTTGAATTCAACGGAACGCAGGCACAGTGGGACAAGCTCACTGCGAGTGCAGACGAAGAGCTGACCTCGGCTCGCGTTGAGTTCATGGTAACCGTTACCATCAACTTCGTTTATAACGGCGGTCCTCTGCACGGCCAGATCGTAGCCGAGGCGCAGAAGTATCTGGGCAAGACGGGTGAAAGATTTACCATCGTCGTTCCCGAGATCAACTACTACACCCCCAAGGCGACCATTCTGGAGTGCACCTTTGGTGTAGATAACCAGGAGATCACGGTTGAGTACGTTCCCAATGAGTACACCGTAACCATCGAGTACGTTGACGGCAACGGCAATAAGCTGGCGCCCGACGGTTTCGTTACGTTGTTCTACGGCGAGTACAAGGATATCCCCGCTGTGACCATCCCCGGCCACTCTCCCAAGATGGAGAGCATGACGGTTAACGTTGACCACGGCAACACCACCGTTGTATTCGAGTACGTGATCAACCAGTACAGCTACTTGATCGAGTACCGCAACGAAAGAACCGGTGCACTGCTGGGCTCCAAGGTCGTCAGCGTCGATTACATGACCGACGTTCTGTTGACTACGGCAGACATGCCTTCCTTCAAGGGCTATACGCTTTCCAACCCCGACAAGACCTACGAGATCCTTGATATCAAGGACAACTCCGCAGTGATCACGGTCAACTACTCTCCCAATAGTGAAAAGATCACCATTCACTACGTGGATGAAAACGGCAAGACTTTGGTTGCCGATAAGATCGTTACCGTTTATTACGGCGATAAGGTGCTCGTTGAATCTCCTGCTGTTCACGGCATGAAGCCCGCAGCTGCGGTTGAAGTCGAGATCTACAACGGCGAGCAAAATGAATTTACCGTTCAGTACGAGCGCAAGGAATACACCATCACCATCAACTTCCTCAAGGACAAGCTTGACGGTGAGGCGGTTTACGAGGCTCTGACGCTGACGGCCAAGCACGGTGACAAGTTCGTCTTCGATCTTGCCGACTATGCAGACAAGGCTCCCATGACCGGTTATGAGGTCAAGTCGACCGTTCTGACCATCGCGTCTGTGACCGACGACCGCGAGCTGAACGTGGTTTACACCAAGCGTCAGCTGACGCTGACCGTTCATTACGTGGACGAAAACGGCAAGACGATCGCGCCCGACAAGACGGTTACCGTTCTGTACGGTGACGCTGTCAACGTCGCATCTCCCGTCATCGACGGTATGAAGCTTGCCGCTCCCGTTGAGATTGAGTCTTACACGGGCGAGCAGACCGAGATCACGGTCAAGTACGAGCGCAAGGAATACAAGATCACCATCAACTTCGTCAAGGATTCCATCAATGGCGAAAAGGTTTATGAGTCCCTGACCGCTACGGTTAAGCACGGCGATAAGTACGTTTTTGATCTGGCTAACTACGGCACGATTTTCGCGCCTATGGCAGGCTACGAGGTCAAGGCTCCCGTCCTGACCATCAACGCCGTTACGGCTGATGAAACGCTCAACGTCATCTACACCCGTTACAACGTATCCCTGACCATCCACTACGTGGACGAAAACGGCAAGCAGTTGCTGCCTGATAAGGTCGTTACCGTTCAATACGGTGACAAGATCAGTGTCGTCTCTCCCGAGGTTGAGGGTATGAAGCTGGCACCTACCGTTGAGTTTGATGCCTACACGGGCGATCCTACCGAGTACACGGTCAAGTACGAGCGCAAGGAATATAAGATTACCGTTAACTTCCTGCAGGATGATAAGGCGATCTACGAGGCTTTGACGCTGACGGCAAAGCACGGCGATAAGCTGGTCTTTGATATGGCAAGCTACGGTACGACCTACGCTCCCAACACGGGTTACGAGGTCAAGACGCCTGTTCTGACCATCGAGTCTGTAACCGAGGACGGCGAGCTGAACGTTGTTTATACGTTGCGTCAGCTGTCGCTGATCATCCACTACGTGGGTGAAAACGGCGAAACGCTTGCCGAGGATTATTTGGCAACCGTTCCTTACGGTGAAAAGGTTACGGTCATGTCGCCCAGCGTTACGGGCATGGTTCCCGAGCTGGCAGCTTATACGGTAGCCGCGCTGACCGATAACGCCGAGATCACGGTCAAGTACAGCCGTGCAACCTACAAGATTACCGTTCACTTCAAGGAAGTCAACACGCACGACTACAGAGTATTCGAGGACTTCACCGTTATGGTTAAGTACGGCGAGACCTACTCCTTCGTGCTGGCTGATCATCCCGAGTATATCAATGCGGCCTACACGACCGACGTGGCTACGCTGGACTTCGGTACGGTAACGGGCGATGCTGAGCAGACCATCATCTACACGCCCAAGTCCCTGACGCTGACGGTTGAGTACAAGAACGACAAGGGCGAGGTCATCGCGACCGTGACCCAGACCGTTCTGGCAGGCAGAACCTACAACGTTCCCGCAAAGAAGCTGGAGGGTTACGTAGAAGCAGCCGCTCAGACGGGTAACATCGGTGTTGAGGATAAGACCATCGTTGTGACGCTGGTGGCTGAGGACAAGATCCCCGGTAACGAGGGTAACGAAGGCAACCAGGGTAACGAAGGTAACCAAGGCAACCAAGGCAATGAAGGTAACCAGGGCAATGAAGGTAACCAGGGCAATGAAGGTAACCAGGGTAACCAAGGTGGTGACGACGACAAGGGCAACGGCGGTACCGTTGTTGCAGTCATCGCAATCATCGTTCTGGTGCTTGGCGGCGGCGGAGCAGCCTTCTACTTCCTGTACAAGAAGAAGATGTTCTGATTGACGGAACAAGCAAAAGATGAATAAGCCCGCAAGGGCAGGGGTCCCCCGATGAACATCGGGGGATCTCTTTTTGTGTGAGAGATAGCTGGCTTTTAAACGACTTCTTCTCTTTACGCGCACACAGCTCCGCGCGTGCGCTGTACGGATTTGTGCCTATTCTTTGCCTTGCCGCAAAGAATAGGCGAAGAAAAGGCACCAAGGGGTCTAATACCCCTTGGGACCCCCGAGCGCGAAAAGTCGTTTCGCTATCGCTCCACTCATTTTTTCGCGAAAAGATGCATCTTCAGCCTTTGCGTTTGCAAGTTAAATAAACTTGCAAACACAAAAGTCGCACGCAAGCGACACAGCAAAAGTTTTTGCCATCTGCGACGCACCCCGGTTCAACTAACTTTTTTACAAAAATGCTTTTGCTTCCTTCGCCTGCCGCGCGTGGTTGCAAGGCGGAGGAGATGAGAAAAACCAAAAATTCCACGACTTCTCTTACGGACGCGCGTACAGCTGACGCGCCGCGCTGTACGGCACGAATGCCATTTCTTTGTCGTTCCACAAAGAAATGGCGAAAGAAAAGGAACCAAAGGGCCTAATGCCCTTTGGATACCCGCAACGCGCAAACGTCGCTGCGTTGTCACTCCGCTCATGTTTGCGCGAAGGTTTACATCTTCAGCTTTTGCGTTTGCAAGTTAAAGAAAATAGATTTCGGCAAGCCGAAATCGCAAGTTTGCTTGTTCGCTAAACGCGAACATCGCGCAAGCGCGGGCGCAAACATTGCAGCAAACACGGAAGTCGCACGTAAGCAAAACGGCAAAAGCTTTTGCCATCTGCAACGCACCCCAGCCCAACTAAATTTAAACAAAAACACTCTCGCTTTCTTCGCCTGCCGCGCGTGGTGGCAACACTTGAAGCACAGCATTTAAGTGTAATATGTGATCTCTCTTGTTGCTCTATGTAGCGCGGCAATCGCAGGGAGGGCCCGGAGGGAACGTCCGGGCGCGTTTCTTGGTTACTTCTTGCCGCGCGGCAAGAAGTAACACAAAACGCCGGTACACCGAGCGCGCGCAGCTGGGCGAGGCCCAAGGAGTAGTTGCAAAAAATACAGCTGTCCCGCTTTTTGTTCATCCTGCACAAGTTGTATCTTATTTGTAAATATCTAAAAAAAGTTCAACCACACTATATATAAATATGATATAATGTTTTCAGCTGCAACCGCATCTGTGCGATGCGAAAAAATCAACAAAAAAAGAAAGAGGCAATCCTATGAGTCAACAGTCTTCCAATGCCCAGCTCCACGATAAGGTCATGCAGGCCGTTTCTGCCATCGACGGTGTCATCGTCGGCAAGCACAACGAAGTCATTTTGCTGATGACTGCTCTTCTGGCCGGCGCCCACGTGCTGATCGAGGACGTCCCCGGCACAGGCAAAACCTCCCTCGCCTCGGCCCTCTCCCGCGTCAGCGGTCTGTCCTTCAACCGCGCGCAGTTTACCCCTGACGTTATGGCCTCCGACATCACCGGCTTTAATATTTATAACCGTCAGAAGGAGGCGTTCGAGTTCCGTGAGGGCCTTGTTATGTGCAATCTGTTACTCGCCGATGAGATCAACCGCGCCTCACCCAAGACTCAGTCGGCTTTGCTTGAGGCAATGGAAGAAAACAAAGTCACGGTTGATGGCGTGACCTATGACGTTCCCGATCCCTTTATGGTCATCGCGACTCAGAATCCCACGGGCTACGTCGGTACCTATCCTCTGCCCGAGGCACAGTTGGACCGTTTCGCCTTCAAGCTCAGCATGGGTTACCCCAATGAGCAGGAGGAGATCGGTATTCTTCGAGCTCGCCGCGGCGAAAATCCCATGGATGCTCTTGGCGCTGTCGTCAGCGCGGACGAGCTGAAGCAAGCACGCGAGGAGGTTCGCAAGGTTCGTGTCGACGAGGCGCTGTTTGGCTATATCGTTTCGCTCATTGGCGCGACTCGAACCAATAAAGCGTTCTCGCTGGGCGCCAGCCCCCGTGCGTCGGTTGCTCTGATGCACCTGGCGCAGGCGTATGCCTACCTGCGCGGCCGCGACTACGTCATTCCCGACGATATCGCTGCGCTTTACGCTCCTACCGTCAGCCACCGTGTGATGCTCACGCAGGAGAGCAAGCTGGCAGGCAGCTCTGTTGCCGACATTCTCAGAGAAATCCTTCGCGCGACCGACGTGCCCTATCTCGGTGCGCATTGATTCGCCCGCGTTTCCTATACCAATCACAGAGAGGATATGACATGAAACATCCCCCTCGATCTGAATTTTTGGCGCGCGCGTGGTATAATGCAAAGAAAACAACCCGTCATGCTCGGCAACGGATCAAGGACCTCCGTCAGTCGCTGTCGGAACGTCTTTCAAAGCGGCCGCAACACACCGAGCTGGACTGGACCGAGCAAAAGAAGGACAAGAAGCTGCCGTTGCTTTCCTTCTCCCGCGGCTTTGTCTGGTACGCGGTGCTGTTCGTCGCGGCGCTCTTGTTTACCCAGATTCTGCGCTCGCGCGCATCCAATCTATTTTTCTGGTTTATGCTCCTGTTGCTGCCCGGCCTGCTCTTGTATACTCTGACGGCGCGTCGGACACTTAAGGTGTATCTGTATACAGAATATTCCACGGTGGAAAAGCTGCAGCCTTGCCCGTACGAGTTTCGCATCATCAACGGTGGCATTTTCAGCTATCCGTTTGTCGATGCGATCGTGCGCGTACCGCGCGACGATGCGGTTCGTACCTCGCTGCGCCGCGTGCGCATGTCGCTGCCGCCGCTGGCCTCCTATTCCATTGCCAACGACGTGACCTTCCGCTTCCGCGGAACGTATGAGATCGGCGTTTCCTGCTTTTACGTGTACGACTTTTTCCGCATTGTCCGTATGCGTGTTGACGTAGAGGAATATCACAACGTCCTCGTCCTGCCCCGCAAGCAGATGCTGCAGGGGGAGGGAGCCGTTGCGGTTTCGGATACGGCGCAAAAGCAAACGCGCTCGCCCTACGCCTTCGACCGCGTCGAGGTGCTCGACGTGCGCGACTACCGCATGGGCGACGCCCTCAAGGACGTCCACTGGAAGCTGTCCTCCAAGGCGGAGGAGCTTTTGGTGCGCGACTATTCCAGTGGTGCGTCGAGCAGAACCATCATTTACTGCGATCTGTCGGCCTGCTATCCGCTTGCACCGCCCAAGAAGGTTGAGCCTGAGCGGGAGGAGAAGCGCCGCTCGCGCAGACAAAAAAAGAAGGAGCTGGAGGAGGCATTGCTTCGTCAAGAGGAGCAACGCCGCGAAAATCAGCACCTTCGTCAATTGAAATATGAAATGGACAGCGAGGGCGCCGTGGTGAGTGAGGCGGCAGAGGATACGACCTCTAACGCACAAAAGCGCCTTCAAAGAGCCACCCGCCGCAAACGTCACGAGGCGACCGAGCTGTTCGAGCGCGAGGAGAATGTGCCCGAAACGAAGGAAGCGCCCTTGGTCGATCCAATGGCCCTGGCAGACGCGTCCTATTATACCGATATGAATGAATACTGTGCAGACGGTGTGGTTGAGCTGGCCATTTCGATCGTCTTGCGCGAGCTGCGTTCGGGCAACCGCTGTATGCTGATGTGGTTCGATGCCCGTGCGGAGCTTGGCGCGTTTGGCTTTGAGCTGGACGAGGAGAGCGATTTCGATGCTATTTACCGCCTGTTTTCCACCGCCCCTTTGTGTTCACCGGCCGACCATAGCGTTGGCAAGCTGCGCTCCATGCTGGGTGACACGCAGGGCGTCAAGCAGGTATTTGTCAGCGCGGCGCTGGACCGTCAATCGGTCACGGCGCTGTCCGAACTGCCCGGTATGACGGGCGGTGCCGAGTTTGGCTCGGTTGAATTGATCTATTACAGCCCGGAGGAGCGCTTCCTTGATCCCGAGGCTCATCGGGCCTATCTGGAGGGCTGTCGCCAGATGCTGGGTGCCAACGGCATCCTGATGGTCGACGGCAGTGCGCGCTTGTCGGCTGGTGGCATCGGCAGAAGGGAGGGGCAAGCATGACGGAACAGAAAAAACGGCGTAAGGCCGCCCGTCGGCGCGTCGATCGCCCTGTCTTTTGTCCGCCTGATGCGGCGGGACGCTCTCCCATTTTGCGTATTCTTGGCACGATCTGCCGACTCGTGACCATATTCTGCGCTGCGTACGGACTTTCCTCGCTGGTGCTGTCCGCCTTTTTCCCATCCGCGGACATGGAGCCCGTACTGCTCGTCACCTTCGTGGTGGTCATGCTCGTGGGTGCGATGCGTCAGCATCCCATCACGACGGCTGTTGGCGGAGTTTTGATGGCAAGCGGTGCTGTGTATTATCTGATATCTCGGCCGTACGGCGCGCTTGGATACCTGCGCCGCGTATTTGGACACGGCTACAATGCCATGATCGATCGCTTGTATAAGCGGGGAAGCTATGGTCTCCTCCGTTACAAGGTGGCGGTGCCATCGGGCGGAAGCCAGGCGGAGTTTGTGCAGGCGTTTTGCGTGCTGGTGGCGACGGTGATCGCGCTGCTTTTCGTTCTTTGCCTGATCCGCCGCGTACGTGCGCTGTGGCCCTCGCTGATCAGCGTGCTGCTTCTGGTTCCGCTGTTCGTGTATAACCTGACGGTACAAAACGGTCCCGTGCTGTTTTTGATCGTGGGTATTTCGGGCGTCTTGATCCTGTTGGCCTATGATCGTTGCTATCGTCGCGTGGATGAGCGAGACACGACGAGCACTATGCTGTTTCCCGACCATCGACCTCCCTTGCCCGAGGGAATGACGGACGCGCGTCAGTTGCGTCGCGAGCGCCGCGAGCTGCGCCGTCTGGCGCGCATCGAGAAACGCGAAAACGCTTCGATGATGACGGTTGAGCAGGAGCTGGACGACTATTTCAGAACGTCCAAGCGTCGCCCGCCCAAGAAAACGGCGAAAAAAGAAAAGGAATCCCTAACGGAACATAAAAAAAGAGCAGAGCAAATGAAGGCGGTTCGTCGCTACGACCGTGTCACCGCGCAAACACGTGCCGCTATGGGTGGTTTTGCGGGCGCGGCCATGACCTTGCTTGCGACCATCATTCTGCTCATTCCCACACTGACGGTTGACGGCTCCTTCCGCACGATCGACAGCATTGACCGCCGTGTCGAGATCTACCGCGAGTACGTGACAGCCCTTCTGCAGGGCGATGAGGTTTCGGTGGAGATGTATGAATATCTGGAGGCAATGCGCAAGGAAACCCCTCACTCGACGATGGCCGAGCCGCTGTCATTTGACGAGATCCTGCTCATGCGTGTCGGCTCACAGTTCTATTCCAATCTCTATTTGCCAAATTACATTGGTGTGGATTACAGCAACGGTGCATGGCAGCATTTCAGCGACAAGCAATACGACGACTGGCGCACGCTGTACGGCAAGGAGGCCATGCCCTCCGAGCGTATGCTGCTTGATTTTCTGCTTTTGATGGATTACGAGACGGAAACCGCGCCCGTCGACTACGTCAAGCAATATCGAAATCGTGTCCAGTACGGCATCGTGTCGTACATGGTCAGCTTCGATCGAAAGAATATCAGCACGAACGAGGCGCTGCTGCCCCGTGTCTATTCGAGCAACTACGGCCTTTTGCAACATCGCACGAATGAGGCGCTCGATCTGAAATTCGGCAACGTGTACGACGGTCTTTGTGTCGGCCGCGGCTTTGAAGAGGAGGACGTTTCCTATTCGCTGATCGCCTACGTGCCCGTTCAGACCAATCCCAATGCGTATATGAACCGCGCCCAGATGATCGCCAAGTACAACGAGCTCTACAGTCACACCGAGGGCTATAAGAATGCCCAGACGTATGCGAATTTCGTTTACGACACCTATCTTGGCGACGTGAACAGCCCTGTGATCGACGCCTTTATTACCGAGCTGATGCAAGAGATGGCGGCGGAAAAGCTGGACGTCACGGGTGCGGCCGATCGCAACTCGCTTCTGCCCGCGACCTACGAGGCGCGCCATCAGCTGGCAATGGCTATCATCGACAAGCTGGTGCTGGAAAACACCTACACCCGTGAACCCTCCAAGCCGACCGACGCCTCCCTTGACGGTGTGGAAAACTTCCTTGGCGTGACCAATGAGGGCTATTGCGTGCAGTTTGCTTCTGCCGCTACGCTGATTTTGCGTGAATTTGGCATTCCTGCCCGTTACGTCGAGGGCTATTTGGCCAGCGACTTCGAGCTGGATATTTATGACGTTTACGGCAGCCGCTATCATACCGATCTGCGCGACAGCGACGCTCACGCGTGGGTGGAGGTATGGTATGATGGTATGGGTTGGATCACCTACGAAACGACCCCGCCATATTATGTGGATATGTACGGCGAGGAATCGGACACGGCAGGCGATCTGATCGATAGCGGTGCGGCAGAGCACCCCGACAAGCCTGATCCTAAGCCTCCCGTCACCGAGCCCGATCCTCCCGTGGTCGATCCCGACGAGCCTATTGTGCCGCCCGTGATCGTACCTCCTGTGACGGGACCCGTGGGACCGAGCATTGACTGGGACGTTATCCTTCGCGCGGTGCTGATCGGTTTGGCTGTTTTGGCCGTGATCGGATTGATCGTCTGGTGGATGGTTCGCATGATCGTGCTGGCCAAGCGCGCCGAGAACAAGCGGCGCAAGCTGGCAGAGGATATCCTGGGCGGTGATGAGGCCATCTTTGGCGACGAAACGGCGCGAGCTGATGCTTCGCATGCGCTGATTCGCCAAACCATGTCGCTGCTTTCGATGTACGGCACGCCCCCCGAGGCGGGCGAGCTCAAGGACGAATACGCCCATCGACTCTCCTTCGCTTACGAGAG
Organism: Eubacteriales bacterium; assembly: GCA_045614625.1. Lineage (GTDB taxonomy): Bacteria > Bacillota > Clostridia > Oscillospirales > CAG-272 > SIG644. The sequence goes on along the minus strand of JAZLDE010000106.1, from coordinate 37,039 downwards.
TGTGCTGGGCTATCCCATGGAGTACAGCGCCGAGCTGGAAAACGCCATGCCGCGTGAGAATGTCAGCAAGACCAACATCGGCTCGCTGCTTGACGCCATTGCCGCCGAGGAGTTCGGCTACGGTATGACGCCCGAGCAGATGAAGCGATTGGCTGAATTCTACCTGACCATGCGCGAGCACGCCAAGACCTTCGTCAAGGCGAGGGATAGATTTAAGTTACATTATATTAAGAGAGAATTGTAAAAAACGCGTGGGGGAACTTCTAAAAAGAAGCTCCCCCACACTCTCAAAACCGCTATTTTGAAGAAAAAATAAAAATTTTTCAAAAACCACTTGACAAATGCAAACAAACAGACTATAATAATTAGGCTGTCGGGAAAACCGACGTGTGTGGCGTTAGCTCAGCTGGATAGAGTGTTTGGCTACGAACCAAAAGGTCGGGGGTTCGAATCCCTTACGCCGCACCAAAACAAAAAGGCAATCACGAAAGTGATTGCCTTTTTGTTTTGGTCCAGCAGGGGAATGAGAACCCCTACGAAAGAATCCCGTCCTTGCTTGCAAGGCGCGGGTGTTGAGCCCGCGAGGGATTCTTTTGGAGCTCACGGCGCGTGCGACGTGAGGTCTGGGTTCGAATCCACGCGGCGTTTGAAATAGGTATTGATTTTGTAGATCCGTTACGCCGCACCCAATATTCCGTTTCTGTAGGAAACGGAATATTGCCATAGGAAACAATCACGAAAGTGATTGCCTTTTCGTTTTGGCACTGTAGGGGAATGAGAAGCCCTACGAAAAAAGGCAACTGAAATTTTTGCTTCTTCTCCTACAGCCTCGCCCAGCTTCGCGCGCTCGGTAAAAGCATTTTATGCTACTTCTTGGTATTCCCCAAGAAGTAGCCAAGAAACGAACCAAGGGGCCTAATACCCCTTGGAACCCCGCAAGACTTTTCGCTTCCCATATCTGCCGCTCGTGGTGGCTACCTTGAAGCACGACACAAAAGACGGTTATGTCTATCTCTTGATTTGCCTTGAAGAGCGGCAATCGCAGGGAGATCCAAGAGGGAACGTCTTGGCGTGTTTCTTGGTTACTTCTTGTCACGAGACAAGAAGTAACACCAAGGCCGCACACCGAGCGCGCGAAGCTGTGCGAGGCCCAAGGAGAAGTTGCACAGCGTTCAGCGAAACCGTTACAATTATTCTTTTTAACGCGCAAGGCAGTATGATCGTCAAAAGAAGAAACAGCAGGAACTTTAGCTGAACTTTTCCTCTTTCTTTTGTATATTCTGTCCAAAACCTGACGATAATTTTATGTAAAACTTCTCCATTTGTGTAAAACGTAGAAATTTAAGTTTCCCTTGACAAAGCAAAGGAAAAATGATATAATATCATGTGTCTGTGTGTAGATTTCAGACACCAAACGCGACAGTTGCACCCGGAGGTGACGCTTGGGTGACTGTATATAAACATTAAATTTGAAAGAAGGAGGAACAAAAAGGAAAATGCCAACTTTCAACCAGCTTGTCAAGCAGGGTCGTCAGGATAAGCAGAGCAAGTCCAAAGCTCCCGTTCTGCAGCATGGATTTAACACGCTGTCCAACAAGGCAACCAACCAGAGCAGCCCTCAGAAGAGAGGCGTTTGCACGAAGGTTTCCACCACGACGCCTAAGAAGCCTAACTCCGCACTTCGTAAGATTGCAAGAGTCAGACTGACCAACGGCATCGAGGCTACGACCTATATCCCCGGCATCGGACACAACCTGCAGGAGCACTCCGTCGTTCTGATTCGCGGCGGTCGTGTACGTGACCTGCCCGGTGTTCGTTACCACATCATTCGCGGTACGCTCGACGCACAAGGCGTGGCAAACCGTAACCAGAGCCGTTCCAAGTACGGCGCTAAGAGACCTAAGGCTAAGAAGTAATAAGCCAAGGTCGAAAGGTATCAAGCAACCGTTCGTTTATTCGTCCGTGTTAGACAAGTTGAAATAAATTTAATGTTTATGTTCTTCGCCTAACTTCTGACGAGTGCTAACAGAAGAAAGCTTTTGAGTACCTGTGAATTCATCTATAATTAATGAAGGAGGGAAGTACAGTGCCGAGAAGAGGTCGTATATCCAAAAGAGACGTATTGCCGGATCCGTTGTATGGTTCCAAGCTGGTCACCAAGCTGGTCAACAACGTGATGTATGACGGCAAGAAGGGCGTGGCTCAGAAGATCGTCTACGACGCGTTCGCAGAGATTGAAGCAAAGCTGGGTCAGAATCCCCTTGAGGTGTTCCAGGCATGCCTCGAAAATATTATGCCTGTGTTGGAGGTTAAGGCTCGCCGTGTAGGCGGTTCCACCTACCAGGTTCCCATGGAAGTCCGCGCCGAGCGTCGTCAGACGCTGGGTCTGCGTTGGCTGATCGCTGCTGCAAGAAAGCGCGGCGAACGCACCATGGCAGAGAGACTTGCTGCTGAAATCATCGACGCTAAGAACAGCGCCGGCGCAGCATTCAAGAAGAAAGAAGAAACGCACAGAATGGCAGAAGCCAACAAGGCGTTCGCACACTACAGATATTGATATTAGAGGAGAGTTAAAATGGCAAGAGAATATTCCCTTGAAAACACCAGAAATATCGGTATCATGGCGCACATCGCCGCAGGTAACACTACGACGACTGAGCGTATCCTGTTCTATACCGGTAAGACGCACAAGATCGGTGAAACCCATGACGGTGCAGCTACCATGGACTGGATGGCACAGGAACAGGAGAGAGGTATTACCATTACCTCCGCAGCAACCACTTGCTACTGGAAGGGCAACCGTATCAACATCATCGACACCCCCGGTCACGTTGACTTTACTGTCGAGGTTGAGCGTTCCTTGCGCGTTCTGGACGGTGCAGTTACCGTTCTTTGCGCAAAGGGTGGCGTAGAGCCCCAGTCTGAGACCGTTTGGCGTCAGGCTGATAAGTACAAGGTTCCCCGTATGTGCTACGTTAACAAAATGGATATCATGGGCGCGAACTTCTATCGCGTCGTTGGTATGTTGAAAGACAGACTGCATGCAAATGCAGTTCCGATCCAGCTGCCCATCGGCTGCGAGTCCGATTTCCGCGGCATCATCGACTTGATGACCATGGAAGCTGATATCTACTACGATGAGCTGGGTAAGGATGTCCGCGTTGAGGAGATCCCTGCCGATATGCTGGAAAAGGCGAAGGAATATCGCGCAGCGATGGTCGAGTCTATTTGTGAGACCGACGAGGATCTGTTCGAGCGTTACTGCATGGAAGAAGAGATCACGATCGACGAGCTGAAGGTTGCACTGCGTAAGGCATGCATCGATAATAAGATCGTTCCCGTTGTCTGTGGTTCTTCCTATAAGAACAAGGGCGTTCAGAAGATGATCGACGCAGTCGTCGACTTCATGCCTTCCCCTGTTGATGTCCCCGCAATTAAGGGTACCAACCCCGAAACGGGCGACGAGGAGGAGCGTCCTTCGTCCGATACTGAGCCCTTTGCGGCTCTCGCATTCAAGATCATGACCGACCCCTACGTTGGTAAGCTTTGCTTCTTCCGCGTGTACTCCGGCTCGGTATCTACCGGTACCAACGTCTGGAACTCCACCAAGGATAAGAAGGAAAGATTCGGTCGTATCCTGCAGATGCACGCAAACGAGAGAAGCGATCTGGAAGTCTGCTACGCAGGTGACATCGCTGCTGTCGTTTCTACTAAGTACACCACCACTGGTGATACCTTCTGCGATGAGGATCATCCCATCGTTCTCGAGTCGATGGAATTCCCCGAGCCTGTTATTCGTCAGGCCGTTGAGCCCAAGACTCGCGCCGGCCAGGAAAAGATGAGCATCGCGCTTGTTAAGCTGGCTGAAGAAGACCCCACCTTCCGCACTTACACTGACGAGGAAACCGGCCAGACCATTATCGCCGGTATGGGTGAGCTCCACCTGGAGATCATCGTTGACCGTCTGCTGCGTGAGTTCAAGGTTGAGGCAAACATCGGTAGACCTCAGGTTGCTTACAAGGAGACCATCCGCAAGCAGGTTGAACACGAGTGCATGTACAAGAAGCAGTCCGGTGGTTCCGGTCAGTACGCTCACGTCAAGATGACGGTTGAGCCCAACGAGCCGGGTGCCGGTTACACCTTTGTCAATGCCGTTACCGGCGGTGCAATTCCTAAGGAATACATCGAGCCTACCAACGCTGGTATTCAGAGCGCTATGCAGAATGGTGTTCTGGCAGGCTACAACGTCGTTGACGTTAAGGTTACTCTGTACGATGGTTCTTACCACGAAGTTGACTCGTCTGAAATGGCGTTCAAGATCTGTGGTTCGATGGCATTCAAGGAAGCAATGCGCAAGGCAGACCCCGTTCTGACCGAGCCGATCATGAAGGTCACCACCGTTACCCCCGAGGACTATATCGGTGCCGTTATCGGCGACTTCAACTCTCGCCGCGGTGAGATCCAGTCCCAGGAAATGAGCAACGGCAGCGCTGACGTTGTCGCATTCGTTCCCCTGTCCGAGATGTTCGGTTACGCAACCGACCTGCGTTCCAAGACTCAGGGTCGTGCGCAGTACTCCATGGAGCCCAGCCACTTCGCTCAGGTTCCCAAGTCCATCCAGGAGCAGGTCATTTCCGCTCGCAGCAAGAACAACTAATATTCTTCTGTAACTTAATCTCTCAACTGTCGGACGCGACAGTGAAAATAAGCGCTAAAAAATAAAAATAAAATCAAAAAAATTGAACTAAACGGAGGATTTTCAAAATGTCTAAGGCTACATTTGAAAGAAACAAGCCCCACGTAAACATCGGTACGGTTGGTCACGTTGACCACGGTAAGACCACTCTGACCGCTGCTATCACCAAGACCCTCTCTCTGAGACAGGGTAACGTCGAGTTCCTGCGTTATGACCAGATCGACAACGCTCCCGAAGAGAAGGCACGTGGTATCACAATTAACACCCGTCACGTTGAGTACGAGACCGACAACCGTCACTACGCTCACGTTGACTGCCCCGGCCACGCTGACTACGTTAAGAACATGATCACCGGTGCTGCACAGATGGACGGCGCAATCCTCGTCGTTGCAGGTACCGACGGTCCTCTCCAGCAGACCCCCGAGCACGTTCTGCTCGCTCGTCAGGTTGGCGTTCCCGCAATCGTTGTATTCATGAACAAGACCGACCTGGTTGACGACGATGAGCTGCTCGACCTCGTTGAGATGGAGATCCGTGATCTGCTGTCCAGCTACGAGTTCCCCGGCGACGATCTTCCCATCGTTCGCGGTTCCGCTCGTGAGGCTCTGGAGTCCGCTTCCACCGATCTGTCCTCTCCCGAGTATGCTTGCATCCTCGAGCTGATGGAGCAGGTTGATGCTTATATCCCCACCCCCGAGCGTCAGGCTGACCTTGACTTCCTGATGCCCGTCGAGGACGTCTTCTCCATCTCCGGCCGTGGTACCGTTGCTACCGGTCGTGTTGAGAGAGGTACCGTTAAGGTAGGCGACGTTATCGAAATCGTTGGTCTGTCCGACGAGAAGAAGTCCACCACCGTTACCGGTGTTGAGATGTTCCACAAGCTGCTTGACCAGGCTCAGGCCGGTGATAACATCGGTGCTCTGTTGCGTGGTATCGGCAAGGAAGAGATCGAAAGAGGTCAGGTTCTGGCTAAGCCCGGTTCCGTTCATCCTCACACCAAGTTCGTTGGCCGTGTATACGTTCTGACTGAGAAGGAAGGCGGCCGTAAGAAGCCCTTCTTCTCTGGCTACCGTCCTCAGTTCTACTTCAGAACCACCGACGTTACCGGTAACATCGAGCTGCCTGCAGACGTTGAGATGTGCCGCCCCGGCGACAACGTTGACATGACTGTCGAGCTGATCACCCCCATCGCTTGCGAGCAGGGTCTGCGTTTCGCTATCCGTGAGGGTGGTAGAACCGTTGGTTCCGGCGTCGTTTCTTCCATCATCGAATAATTCGATCGGAAGTCAAAGACCGAAAATCTAATTTAGAACATTGTCCGGGCAGGCTCTGCCTGCCCGAGCAAGGACTTTATAAGCGGAGAATTTGTTGTACATTTTCTCCGCTTATTCAGCATTATATATCTTTGCGATATATACGATACTTAAGGAGGATAAAGATTAATGAAAAAGACAGTACATACGAATCTTGTCCGTTTTCTCGTTCTCGTTTTGGCACTGTGCATGATGATTCCTGCTTTCACGGCATGTAATCCGCCTGAGCCGGATCCTAATCCGACGCCTGATGATACTACTACGGATCCTGAAAAGCCCAATAACCCCGAAAATCCCGGCACTACGCCCGATCCCGAAATGCCCGATATTTACGACGTAGCGGATAGTCTGCCCGAGTCTGCTGACTATGGCACGACCTTCAACATCCTGTACTTCCAGGAAAAGCTGGCTGTTAACTTCTGGGTTGACGACCGTACCGGCGGTGTCATTGACAACGCTGTTTACGATGCAATTTCCAGAACCGAGGAGCGCTTTGGCGTTGATATCGTTGCTATCAAGTCTTCTGCCGGTAGTGAGATCGACCACATTTCGCAGATCAGAAACCAGATCGCCGGCGGTAAGCCCGACTTTGAAATGGCTCGTGGACACGACGTTCAGGGCGCCAACCTTTCTCTGGAAGGCGCGCTCATGGATCTGTACGAAATTCCCAACCTGGACTTCTCCAAGCCCTGGTGGCCTGCGAATACCATGAAGTCTCTGACCTTCATGGGTCAGATGTACCTGATCTCTTCGTCTATTTCGTATCAGGGTCTGTCTTCGACCAGCTCCGTTTTCTTCAATAAGACGATGATGGAGGATTATGGCATCGAGGAGCCTTATGAGGCTGTTAAGAGCGGCGATTGGTATCTGAGTGATATGTTCGCTTCCATCGAGGACTTCTGGGAAGAGGGCGATGACGGTTACGAAGGCAAGAGCCCTGACGACATCTTTGGCATCGTTGTTCCTTACCAGCTGTACGCTTGGCAGGAGTCTTTTGGCATCGAACTGGTTCAGAAGGATGAAGAAACGGGCGAGCTCATTCTCAATGGTGACGATGAGCGCCTGATCACGCTGTTTGACGAAATGTACAGCGTTTGCTGGGAAAACTTCGGCGGATATATGATTCCGAGAGAAGACGCTAAGGTTATTTTCGGTGAGGGCCGCGCGGTCTACATTCCCGTTGACCTTGGTGCTGCCGTTGCTAACTTCCTGAATTATGATATCGAGTACGGTATCGTTCCTTATCCCAAGCTGGATGAGTCTCAGGATCAGTACTATGCCGGTTATACCGATCGTTATTTCGTCATTCCCAATACCTGCTCGGATCCCGCGTACGTGGGCACCATTCTGGAGTCCATGAGTGCTGAGGGTTACCGTCAGGTAACGCCTGCTTACTTTGAGGTTGCACTCAAGAACCGTTATACCAAGGACCAGACGTCCAAGGAAATGGTTGACCTGATCAAGCAGAGCATGATCCTTGACTTTGCTTACGTTTACGGCGCAGACAAGTGGTGGAGCCGTTCGCTGTACCACCTGCTCAGCGGTAAGGATAAGGATGCAAGCAAGGACTATGCTTCTTACTACCAGTCGATGCTTCCCGAGGCAGAGGCACGTGTTGACAAGGTAACTTCTGCATTTGAAGAAATGCTGGCAAAGAAAGATCAGTAATCAATATTGAATAAATCAAGCGGAGACGTGATGAATATCTGTTCTCCGCTTGATGACTATGATCGAATCTTCGACTGAAATAAGGAGTATCAATGAAAATGCGAAACACTTTTAAGCGAGTTGTATTTCTTCTGCTGGCGCTGTGCCTGGTGGTTTCGTTGCTCGCTGCTTGCCATCAGCCCGAAACGCCTTCCGAGCCTGTCAAGCCGGATGAAAAGCCTCCGGTTCAGGACGGTGGAGACGAGAAGGAAGAGGAAGGGAAAGAGCCTCAGCAGCCCGACATTTACGACGTGGAGGATAACCTTCCCGAGTCCGAGAATTATGGAACGACGTTTACCATTCTGTATTTTCTCGAGCAGTATTTGAATGACTTCTGGGTGGATGAAGGCACGGGCGGCGTCATTGACAATGCCGTGTTCAGCGCAATTTCCTCGACGGAGGAGCGCTTTGGCGTTGACATTGTGGCCCTTCACTCCGGCACGGGCTCGGAGGGTGAGCACGTTACATACATTAAGAACCAGATCGGCGCCGGCCTCACCGATTTTGACGTAGCCCGCACGCACGACGTCCACGGCGCCAACTTGTCGCTGGAGGGCGTGCTGTATGATCTGAATAAGATCGAGCAGTTCGATTTTTCTAAGCCCTGGTGGCCTCAGAAAAATATGGAGTCGCTCTCGTTTATGGGACAGATGTATCTGATGTCCTCCTCTATCTCCTACCGTGGTCTGATCTCCACCAGCTCGGTCTTCTTCAACAAGTCGTTGATGGAGGATTACGGCATGGATCTGCCATACGAGCAGGTGCAGAGCGGCGAATGGTATCTGGAGGATATGTTCACCTCGATTGAGGACTTCCACGAGGAAGGCGACATGGGTATCGAGGGCAAGACCGAGGACGATATTTTCGGTATTGTCATTCCTTCTCAGCTGTATTGCTGGCCGGAATCGTTTGGCATTGAGCTGGTTCAAAAGGACGCTGATACCGGCGAACTGGTTCTCAATGGTCATGACGAGCGTATGTACGATCTGGTAGAGAAAATGTACAACATTCTGTGGGAAAGTGACGGTGGCTACGTTATCACCCGTCCCTCGGCACAGGCAATGTTTGGCCAGAACCAGGCGGTCTACATTCCGGTCCATATCGGTAGTGCCGTTCAGGTCTTCTTGGACTATGATGTAGACTACGGTATTGTGCCTTATCCCAAGCTGGATGAGTCGCAGGAAGAGTATTACGCCGGCTATACCGACCGTTACTTTGTGATTCCCCACACTTGTTCCGATCCCGATTACGTAGGTACGATCATGGAATCCATGAGCGCGGAGGGCTACCGTCAGGTTACTCCTGCCTACTTTGAAGTCGCACTCAAGAACCGCTATACCAAGGATGCAGTGTCCAAGGAGATGGTTGACCTGATCCGTCAGAGCATGATCCTTGACTTCGCCTACGTCTACGGCGGAAACAGATGGTGGACCGACACCATGCGCGATCTGCTGACCGGCAATCAGCCGAACAGCGACTATGCGTCTTACTACCAGAAGGCACTCCCCGGCGCGGAGGACCGCGTTAATAAGGTGACGGAGGCCTTCGAAAAAATGCTGGAAAACCAGCAAGAATAAAATTAATTTTCAAGGTCATTCGATTGACCTGCCGACACTCCGCCGCACGCGGCGGAGTGTCACACATAACTTTGGGAATTGGTGAAATTCCATACCGGCAGTGATAGTCTGCGAACTCCACAAACGGAGCCGATCGGGTGAAATTCCCGAACCGACGGTAGAATTCGGCGGGGCCGAATTCGCAAGCCTGCAATCCCGCGCGGATGCGAGCGAGTATAGTCCGGATGGGAAAAGATAGCAAAGGCGTTGCCTTTGGATATCAGACCTTTCATTTGTATCTTTTTATTGAGAAAGGAATGATGTAACATGAATAAAACGTTAAGCCGTAGAGAAAAACTGCTGCGCATGGCCGTTGTGGCGGTCTTTTGCGCCATGGCATATGCTTGCCAATTCGTATTTCGTATCCACGTCTCATTTTTGACGTTTGACGCCAAGGACGCCGTTATGGCGATCGGCGCGATGATTTTCGGCCCCGTATGGGGCGTGGTCATGGCTCTGATCGTTGCACTGCTGGAGTTTGTGAGCATCAGCGGCACGGGCATGTATGGCTTGATCATGAATTTTGCTTCCAGCGCATCGTTTTGCGCCATTTGTGCGAGCGTGTATCAGCGCAATCGCACCATGACGCGTGCTATCGTTGCACTGGCGGCGGCCGTACTTGGAACGACGGCCATTATGATGGTGATGAATCTGGTGGTAACACCTTACTATATGACGGGTGGCTCGGTCGAGGCGGTGGTGAAGATCCTTCCCACGCTGCTGTTGCCCTTCAATCTGACCAAAACGCTGATGAACGCGGCACTGGTGCTGGTGCTTTACAAGCCCGTTTCGGTTTCGCTGAAAAAGGCGCGCATCCTCAAAGGCGGCCCCGACAGCTTTGCCTTTGATAAAAAAACGCTGGCCGCGCTCATCGGAGGCCTTGTGTTGATCGCGATTTGCGTCGCAATCTTTTTGATCGTACTACACGGCACGATCTGATCTGTATTCTCAAGAAAAAGCAAGGAGGTGTGGCAACGTGATCGACGCCATTGAGTCATTCTTTCTCGAAACGGTCGGGCGAGAGCTGTGCGTGTTTTTCTGTGCCATGCTGCCCATCATTGAGCTGCGCGGCGCCATACCGCTTGGTGCGGGTCTGGGACTGCCGTGGTGGCAGAGCTTTGCTTTGAGCTTGCTGGGGAATACATTGCCCGTTCCGATCTTACTATTGCTTTGGCAGGCGATTTTGCGCGGGTTGCGCCATTTCAAATGGACGACCGGCATTGCTGACTGGCTGGAGCGTCGGGCGCTTCGCTCGCGTGAGCGAGTGGAGAACCGTGCGTTCTGGGGATTGCTGATTTTTGTAGCGATTCCGCTTCCGGGCACGGGGGCGTGGACAGGAAGCTTGCTCTCTTCGCTGACGGGCATTCGATTTTGGAAGGCGCTGTTGTCGATCGTGCTGGGCGTTGTTTTGGCCGGTGTGATTATGACAGTAGTTTCTTATGGGACCGTGGCGGTGTTTGACGCGTGGTTTTGAGCGGAGAGAGAAATCTCTGAGTTTTTTGTGATAGTTTCTACAGTCTCGCCCAGCCCACCTCGACTCTGTCGAGCTGAGGCGCGCTCGGTGTGCTCTGTATGCCTATTCTTTGCCTTGTCGCAAAGAATAGGCGAAGAAAGGACACCAAGGCGTTCCCCCTTGGAACCCCCTACCTCCCGACGGCTTTTCAAGAGCCGCCGGGGCTTTTTGTTTTGCCAAAATCCTCCCTCTTGGCGCATAAGCGCACGCTCAAGAGGGGAAATCAAGCAAAACTCTGTTGTTATCTTCGTCTGCCGCGCGTGGTGGCAAAGCAGCGAGAGATACATTAAATCAAAGATGTCTTTCTCCTCAGCCTGCTTTGAAGCGCGGCACAAGAGCAGTTTCCAAAGGCTGCCGCAGGCACAGGGTGAGCGTCAAAAGGAGAAGTGGTTTGAAGTTCAGCCAAACAAAAAGGGAGCTTCCAAAGAAGCTCCCTATCATCATTTTTCAACGTATAGCGGAAACCGTAACGAAACCTTAAATAAGTCGCCATCAATATCCAGCGACAATTCTCCGCCCATCAGCTCGGTCAGGCTCTGCGCAATGGAAAGGCCCAAACCGCTCCCCTCACTGTGCCGTGAACGGTCACCGCGCACGAATCTCTCCAAAAGATCCGCCGCAGGAACGTTGAGCTCCTCCTTGGAAATGTTGCGGAACAACAGCGTTGCGTAGCCGTCCTCCTGCGTCAGATCCAAATACACGCGCGTGCCGGGCATTGCGTATTTCACCGCGTTGCTCAAGAGGTTGTCAAATACACGCCAGAGCAGCTGCCCGTCCGCCAAGATCACGGGCGAAGGGGATGCGATGTGCAAAACGGGAATCAGATCGGCCTTGGCCATGCGCTCCTCGTATTCGCCCAGCGCTTGTGAGAGCAAAACCTCCAGCTCGCAGGGCGTGGGGACGATGGTCATATTTCCCGTCGATGCTTTGGAGATCTCGAGCAGATCCTCCATCAGCTTTTTGAGTCGGGTCGATTGACGATCCAGCGTTGCCAGATATTTTTGCGCGGCCTCGCTCTCAAACTTTTCTTGCTGAAGCAGATTGATATAGCTGATGATGGTCGTCAGCGGCGTTTTGATGTCGTGAGATACGTTGGAGATCAGCTCGGTTCGGAAGTGCTCGCTCTTCATGCGCTCCTCCACCGCGTGGCTCATACCCTCGCTGATGCTGTTCAAATCCCTGGCGTGCTCCTTGAAATCACTCGGCATGTGGTTCTCGTCGATCTTGTATTGCAGATCGCCCTTAGCCAACGCGCGGCTGCCCGCTTGCAAGCGCCGCATGATCAGCGCCATGGAAAGAATGATCACGGCAAAGACCAGCGTTTCGGCCAGCCAGCAAATGAGCAGGGCGGAACGGGTGGGAATAAACCACAGCGCGAAAAACTCGACGAAGGAAACGATAAACAAAATCAGCGCGGTCTTCCAAACAACGGGCATGCCTGCGATGACTTGATGAATCGTGCGCCCAATCGGACACAGCGCGTGTCTCCAAAACCATTCGATTCCTCGCCAAAACCAGTACAGAATTTGAAAGCAGACCGTGTTTTGGATCAGCGTACCACACTTGCAGCGAGTGGCAAAGCTGCAACAGAACAGCAAGAACAGAGGGGAAGAAATTAAGATCAACAACGCCGCAGGAACGATCAATACGGGCTTCCAGGATTCCGTTACGTGCAGGATCAGCTCGGCCAGCAGCCAGGCGTAAACGCCGTAGAAGGCGATCATGAGATCGGTCGGCAGGCGGTCAAACACGCTCAGACGCGGCTCGGCTTCCCGGGGATGGCGCCCCGCCGTACCCAAAAGAAGAACGAATAAAACAGAGAACAACACGAAGGAAATAAAACCAATGACAATGAGGGCAAAGCGCTGATCGTACACCTGCGCCAGCCAAAGGTCCATGACATAGAACAGTCCCGAGCCTTCCTTTTCAACGGGAATGACAAAATGGACGAAGCGCTCAATGGCGCTTTTCTCTACGCCGTCATACAAGATGACGGAGGTTTCACCCTCATATTGCACCTCCTCACCGCGGTAGGTGGAGGCGAGAACGCGCCCGCCCGGATCGGTTATGGTCAAAAGGACGTTGTCCGTGGCAAAACGACGGAGCAGCTCGGCATTGAGCGCGGCATCGTATTCATCGATCTTGGAATAGTTGGGATCGACGGGATCGTAGACTTCCTGATAGACGTCAATGAGCGTTTGCTCGGCCGTGGTCTTGCCAAAGTGGGTGTAAACTTCACGCTGCGTGGCCTCAAACGTGCCCGTATAAAAGCCAAATTCAGCCAGAAGAACAACGGAAATAATGCTGAACAGCGAGGAAATCAGCAAAAAGCAGGCCAAAAGAAGAGAGATGGCCTTGATGCTGTCGTGGTATAGAAACGACGAGTTTCTTTGCTTGGGGGATGCTTCGGGGTGATCCGTCATGCCTTGGGCACTCCTTTCTTTGGCGTTGGGGTCTTTTCCATTTTATAGCCCTGGCCCCAGACGACTTTGAGCCAGCGAGGCTCGGAAGGGTTGATCTCCAGCTTTTCTCGCAGATGGCGGATGTGAACGGCCACCGTGTTCTCCGCGCCAAAGGGATCGTCTCCCCAAACGCGGCGGTACAGCTCCTTGGGGGAGAAGACCTCGCCCGGATGCTGCATTAAAAAGCGGAGAATGTCGTATTCTGTTGGGGTCAGCGTGACCTGATCACCGTCGACGGTGACAATCTTTTGCTTGTCGTCCAGATGGATGCTGCCGACCGACAGACGCGAGTCGTCGCGCACATCATCTGAGGACGAGCTGCCCAGCTGAGTGTAGCGGCGAAGCTGCGAGCGTACCCGCGCCAACAGCTCAACGGGGCGGAAGGGCTTGGTCACGTAATCATCTGCGCCCAGATTGAGCCCGAGAACAATGTCCGTCTCCTCGCTCTTGGCCGTCAACAAAATAACGGGCACGTTACTCGTTTTGCGCAGCTCGGTCATGGTAGCAATGCCGTCCATGACAGGCATCATGATGCCCAGAAGAATCAGCTGAACGTCCTCGCGCGCGGCGATCTCAAGGGCTTGACGGCCGTCGTAGGCGACGTAGGTGTTGTAGCCCTCGGCTCGCAGATATATTTCCAGCGCGGCAACGATGTCGCGCTCGTCATCACAGATCAGTATGTTCATAAAAACACCTCGCAATCTTGAAGTATATATATCTTACCACAAAAATGATAAAAAGAAAAGGGGTGTTTTGATTATTAATTGTTTAAGGCGAGCGAAAAGCGAAATTTTTTTGAAAAAGCGAAAAAAAGACTTGACAATTATGCCTTCGTATGCTATAATATCCCCGTTGTGAAAAAGATGGCCTGGTAGCTCAGTTGGTTAGAGCGCTAGCCTGTCACGCTAGAGGTCGTGGGTTCGAGCCCCATCCGGGTCGCCACTTTTTTACAGCCATCACTCCCCTGATGCCTCTGTAGCTCAGTTGGTAGAGCAGGGGACTGAAAATCCCCGTGTCGTTGGTTCGATTCCGACCGGAGGCACCATTATATGCGGATTTAGCTCATTTGGTAGAGCGTCGCCTTGCCAAGGCGAAGGTGGCGGGTTCGAGCCCCGTAATCCGCTCCAAAAAAGAACAGCAGACCAATCGGTCTGCTGTTCTTTTTTCGCGTCTTACGGGGCGAGAACCGCCTGAAAGAATATCGTCCTTGCCACGCAAGGCGCGGGTATCCAGCCCGCGAGATATTCTTTGTAAACTCGTCTCGCGAGACGAGTTTTGGGTTCGAGCCCCATGCCGCGAAGCGGCATCTCGCTCGCAGATTACGGGGCATACGGACCCGATCCGCGCGAAGCGCGGGCGGGTCAGAGATTGCTTTTTCGGCGCAAGCCGCAAAAGCAATCTCGTGGTTTGACGCGTCAGCGGCAAACCTATCGAGCCCTCGCAACTAAGGGTTTTGCTGTTCTTTTTTGCCCCATGCCGCGAAGCGGCATCTACACAATCTTTCACCTTTCACAACTCACCGCATAAAATGATAACGAAGCGACCTTTCAGCAAAAGAAAAAAGAATTTTGTAAAAAGCATTGACAAAAGAGACTTTGCGTGGTATAATACTTCTGTTCTAAATAAGGCGCCATAGCCAAGCGGTAAGGCAAAGGTCTGCAACACCTCTATCCCCGGTCCGATTCCGGGTGGCGCCTCCAAAAAGAAAAACCAGTCCGATGGACTGGTTTTTCTTTTTGGCCTCACTCACCCTACATCGGATCGGGCTCTGCCGCCTGCGGCGGCAGAATCCGGGGCGCAACACTCACAGTGCCGGTGGCACTGTGAGATTCCGGGTGGCGCCTCCAAAATAAAAATGCCCACGCAACAGCGTGACCATTTTTGTTTTGGACACATTGTGCGGAATCGGACGTACCGATAGGCGGCTTGCCGCCGTCCGGGTGGCGCAAAAATATTGCAATCCGCCCTAAAGTATGCTATAATACATTTGACGCAAACCTCAAATGGCGGAAAGGCGGTAGAGAGATGTACGATTTTTTACACGATCTTTTATCCGATAAAAAGGGCGGCGAGGTTTTCTCGCTGTTTGGCGCATGGCACTTTTTCTATATTGCGCTTACGATCCTATCTGTAATAACGATTCTTTTTGCGCTCAAAGGAAAAGAAAAGCAGGTCAAAAAGAAGGTCTCATCATTGCTTATTTGCATTGCATTTGGACTGTACGTGGCAGATTTTTTCCTGATGCCTCTTGCTTATGGCGAGATCGATATAGAAAAGCTACCGTTTCACGCCTGCACCGCGATGTGCGTCATGTGCTTTTTGAGTTGCTGCATCAAATGCTTGGAAAAATATCGCGAATCGTTCGTGCTGCTCGGGTTTCTTTCCAACGTTATCTATCTCATTTATCCCGCAGGGGTGATGTGGCACGCGGTGCATCCGCTGTCGTATCGCGTCGTACAGACCTTGATATTCCATAGCGTGATGTCTGTCTATGGTTTGATAACGCTCGTATATGAGCACGATAACATTGATATCAAAAAGTGGTACAGAGGATTGCTTGTGATCGTTGGCATGACGCTTTGGGCGTTGCTTGGCAATTATGCATACAACGGTGAATCGGACGGATATTCTCACTTTTTCAATTGGTTTTTCGTCGTGCGCGATCCGTTTTACGCGATTCCGGAAGCCGTCGCGCCGTTTGTCATGCCGATATTGAATATCGTGTTGTTCTTTGCCGTTGAGATGCTGTTGTATTTGGCAATTTGGGGGGCAAAACGGGTAAAGAAATAAGAGGCATCTTTTCTGTCACCCCCCAAAGAGAAGGACGTAAAACAATCCCCAATGCCTTCGAAAAATGAGATTTGTAAAGTCTTGTTGCGAAATTGTAACGTTGGAGCGGTGGTGTTTTGGGGCTTGTTTTGCTATAATAACCTCACCAAATTAAGGAGGTATTCTTATGAAATTGTCAGACAAACTAATCGAGCTTAGAAAAACGAGGGGCTGGTCGCAAGAGGATTTTGCAGAAAAGCTGGACGTATCGCGACAAGCAATCAGTCGTTGGGAAAACGGAACCGCGCTGCCGGATGCACAGAACATCTTGCAAATCAGTAAGCTGTTCGGTGTGTCTGCGGATTATCTGCTGAATGATGATTATGAAAGCGAGTTGGATTATTCTTCGATGGAAACGGCCGTAGAAGAAGCCACGCCTGCACTCCCCAAAAAGAAGCGGTGGGGTTGGTATTTGATACCGACGGTTTGCCTGATACTGTGTTTTTCTGCATTTGCCATCCTACAGGTAATGAAAAGTAAGGCTGACGCACATACTCACCCCGGAATAATTCGTGTCATCGAGAACCAGGTCGCTCCCACCTGCACGACGGAGGGCTCGTACGACGAAGTTCTGTATTGCGAAGAGTGCGGCAAGGAGATTTTGCGGATACACGTGACGGATGGAATGCCGACCCATCAATTTCAAAACGAAATCTGTACGGTTTGTGGGAAAGAACAACGCGAGCGAAATTGAGTTGGATTCTCTTGCCCATTGAAAAAGGACACCCTCGGGTGTCCTTTTTGCTATTCTTCCAAGTTGACAGATGGACGTTTTTGTGCTATACTGAACGCAAAGAATCTCGCAAGAAAGGCGGTTTTGTTTCAATGAAGGTAGCATTGCTTGGCGCGTGGCACGTCCACGCTGCAGATTATTCCAAAGAGGCGCTTGCGCACGGCGAGCTGATCGGTTTTTACGAAAAGGACGACGCACTGGCGCAGCAATATCAAAGAAGCTTTAACGTTCCTCGTTTTGCTACGAGGGAAGAGCTGCTTGAAAGTGACGCCGAGGGCGTGATCGTGTGCTCCGCTTCGAGCGATCACACCGAGGATATTTTAGCGGTTGCCAATGCCAAAAAGCAGATTTTTACCGAGAAGGTGCTGGCGCTGACCGAGGAGGACTGCGACAAGATCGAGGCTACGCTTTCTCAAAACGGCGTTGCGCTGACTATCTCGCTGTTCCAGAAATATATTGGCTCGCGCATGGCTGTCAAAGAGGTTGTGGACAGCGGCGAGCTTGGAAAAATCAACTATATGAGATTTCGCAACTGCCATTCGGGCAGTACGAGAGATTGGCTTCCCACCCATTTTTACAACCGCGAACAGTGTGGCGGCGGTGCGATGATCGATCTCGGCGCGCACGGTATGTACCTGACGGAATGGCTGTTGGGCATGCCGACGTCGGCTGTCTCTACCTTTACCGTTTGCTGTGAGGCGGGCGGTGCGCTTGCAAAAAATGCGGACATGGTCGAGGACAACGCGGTGACGGTCATGCGCTTCGAGAACGGCGCGATTGCCATCAACGAAACGGGCTTTGTTTCGGACTGCTCGCCCGTCGTTCTTGAGGTTCACGGAGAGCACGGCTATGTCCGCATGGAGAGCGATCGTGTTGTCAAATGCACGCGAAGCACGAACCATACCACGGTCGAGGTGACGCTGCCTTCATCCTTGCCTTCGCCTATTCGCCAGTTCTTGGCGGGCAACGTTTTGCCGGGCTGCGCGATCAGGGAAGCCAAGGCGTTGACAAAAATGATGGTAATGGCCTACGCGAACGTGATGTGATGTACGGGGCGTGTTGTACAGAAAGCCGGTAATGATATGAGTACTTCCCAAAAGATCAAAACGATACTGTTAGCCTCGGTCTACGGTCTCCATCTGTTTTTCGCACTGGCCCTTTGGTTGTGCGGACAGAGTGGAAATATTATGCTCGGCATCTTCCTGATCGTGTTTTATCGTTTGAGCTTGTGGCTGACGCCTCTGACCGTTACGGTAATTTGCTGGTTGCCTTTGAGGCCTCGTGTTCCCGTGCGCAAAAAGCTTTTGTACTATTTTGTCCACCTTTTTTTCTGCGGAGGGTTGTTTTTGCTGTGCAACCTTCTGTTTGGAAATTGGTATTGACGCGTCGATGCGATTTGAGGAGAAAACAAAATGCCTTATATTTATTTGATTTTGGCTGTGGTGACCTGTTCGTCGTCCAGCATTTGCGGGAAGCTGTTTCATAAGCAGGTCGGCGAGCGCCGAGACAGCGGTATATTTTATAATTTCATGCTGCTGGTCAGCGTGTTTATCGGCTGGGGCGTGCTGTTCGCAGTGAACCCGTCCTTTGAATCGGGGGTTCTGATCTATTCCGCCCTGTTTGCCGCTTGCTATGCGGCCTGCCAGTTTGGCACGATTCGAGCCTTGGAGCACGGTCCTGCGACGCTGACCGCGCTGTTTAACAGCCTCTCTTTGATTTTGACTGCCATCTGGGGACTGATTTTCTGGGATGCCCCGCTGACTTTTTTGGTCGTGGCGGGATTGGTTTTGGTGGTCTGCTCCATCACGCTTTGCGTGTATACCAAGAGCAATGAGGAAAAATCCATCTCTGCCAAGTGGCTTTTTTACGTGACACTGGCCTTTCTTGGCAACGCGGGCTGCTCGATCGTCCAGCGGACGCAGCAGATGCAATACAGCGGTCAGCACGGCAATATGCTGATGCTGTTTGCCATGGGGCTGTGCGCGCTGCTGTATCTGGTCATCTATTTGAGAAGCGACAAAAGCGATACAAAACCAATGCTCAAGCGCTCGGGATGGATCCCTGTGTGCGCGGGCGTTTGCAATCTGATTCTCAATCTGATGGCGATTTTGATGGCCTCGACCGACCTGTCGCCCAGCTTGATCTACCCCTTGATCGGCGTGGGCGGATTGAGCATCGTGACGGTGTTCTCGCTCTTGGTTTTCAAGGAAAAAATGAGCCGCCGACAGTGGCTTGGCGTGGCGATCGGCGCGATCGCGGTGGTATTGCTGTCGCTGTGAGGGGATATAATGAAGAAGGCCACCCTCGGGTGGCCTTTTTTAGCGGACCGTCGGGGACGCCGGTCCCTACGAGGCACAGGCGAGATCCCAAAAAAGCGGGAGGAGCAAGCCCCTTCCCTACGACGGATTGACATTGGGGTGGTTTTGTGGTATACTAAAGGCAGATCAATGTGAACGTCGGTTCACAAAAAAAGGAGAGTCCATGAGTCAAAAAGCAACCCCTCTGACGCTGGGGGAAGGTAAGATCAACAAGCTGATGCTGAAGTTTTCCATTCCGTGTATCCTGTCGCTTCTCGTCAGCTCTCTATATAATATCGTCGATCAGATGTTCATCGGCAACAGCGAGCTGAGTACGCTGGGTAACGCCGCGACCGGTGTGGTCTTTCCCGTGTTCATCATCGCGCAGGCGTTTGCCTGGTGCTTCGGTGACGGCTGCGCGGCCTACCTGAATATCTGTCAGGGACGCAACGACGCGCAACACGCCCACAAGGCCATCGGCGCGAGCATCACAGCCTCGCTTCTTTCGGGGCTTTTGATGATGGCGGTTATCTATCCGTTTAAGGTGCCGATCCTGACGCTGTTCGGCGCGTCGGACAACACGCTGGCGTATGCCATCGAGTATCTGGACGTGGTCCTGGCCATGATCCCCGTGTATATTCTTTGCAACATGATGAATTCGATTATTCGCGCTGATGGCAGTCCCGCTTGGGCCATGGTCTCCATGCTCGCAGGAGCGGTCACCAACCTCATTTTCGACCCCGTGTTCATTTTTGGCTTGAAGATGGGCATGACGGGTGCGGCGTTGGCTACCGTGATCGGTCAGGGCGTGACCTTTGTCATGGCGCTGATCTATTTTATGAATACCAAGACGTTTAAGCTTGCCAAAACGAGCTTTATTCCCAAGCTCCAATCGGTCGGGGTTGTTGTTCGCCTGGGCGTTTCGACTTTCATCACCCAGCTTGCCATCGTCGTCGTTGCCATCCTTTGCAACGTCCAGCTGGCGAAGTACGGCGAAATGTCCAAGTACGGCGCGGATATTCCTATTGCCATTATCGGCATTCAAAGTAAGATCTTTACTGTTGTTATCAACCTTGTCGTTGGTATCGTGCTGGGCTGTCAGCCAATCATCAGCTTCAATATGGGCGCGAAAAAGTATGACAGAGTCAAGGAGCTGTACCGCAAGTGCGCGGTTTGCGCGATCGTCATCGGCGTTGCCTTTACCGCACTCTTCCTGCTGGCGCCTCGCTTTGTCGTGGGCCTGTTCGGCACTCCCAGCAACATTCCAAACCCTGAGGATTACTGGGAGTTCGGCGAGAAGACCATGCGCATTTTTCTGTCGCTGATCAGTATCAGCTGCATCATCAAGATGAACTCCATCTTCTTCCTGGCGGTCGGCAAGCCCGGATATGCCGTTGTTTCCTCCATGATCCGCGACGTCGTCTGCTTCGTGCCGCTCATCCTCATTCTTCCCGACCTCGTCGGGGGTGTGGAGGGCATTCTCTACGCGGCGCCTATTTCCGACTTTATCGCTATGGTCGTGACCGCCTTTTTGATCGTTTCGTTCATCCGATCGCTCCGCGCGACGTCGACGGACGAGCATGCCAAGGCTGTTTGCATTCGCAAAAAGGATAAATAACGAGTATCTCATGCAGGGGAGGATCGCATGAACACGATGAAATTTGATAAGGGTAACGTGCGCGTCGTTGCCCACCGAGGCCTTTCGGGGCTGGAGCGGGAGAACACCAATGCCGCGTTTGTGGCGGCGGGCAATCGCTCGTATTACGGCATCGAGACCGACATTCACCGCACAGCCGACGGACGCTTCGTCGTCAATCACGACGCGACGCTTTCCCGCGTTGCAGGTGAGAATATCCCTGTCGAGGAGGTCACGCTGGCCACGCTTCAGGGTGTTGTACTGTTCGACACGGACGGATCCAAGGATCGCGCCGATCTGCGTCCCTGCTCGCTGGAAAACTATATCAGCATCTGCAAAAAATACGAAAAGCATTGCATTCTTGAGCTCAAATCCGATTTTACCGAGGAGGAGACCGAGCGTTTTATCCGTATCATCGAACGGCTGGGTTATCTGGAGCAGGTCACGTTTATTTCGTTCCACTATGATAATCTGGTCAAGGTGAGACAGCTTTTGCCGCGCCAGTCGGTGCAGTTTTTGTTCTCTGAGGTGACGGAGCAGATCATCGAGCGGCTGATCGCGGACGGTATCGACGCGGACGTCTATTTCCGCGCGTTGAACGAGCAGACCGTCAAGGCCCTGCACGCCGCAGGCCGCAAGATTAACTGCTGGACGGTTGACGCAAAAGAGGACGCCGAGCGACTCGTCGCCATGGGCGTTGATTATATCACGACGAATATATTGGAGTAAAGCATCCATAACGAAACGATGGAATTGAGGTGAAAGTATGACGAAAGATATGATCCGCCGGCGGTTTTTGGCATTTATGATCGACATGATCATCGCCTACGGCGGTATGATTGCGCTGTGGTGCTTCGGCCCCGGCGGCAACCCTGAACATTTGATGTATCCCACGGTGAAGCTCTGGATGACGGGCGCGTATTGGCTGGGATATTTATGGCTGTACGCCTATGGCATTTTCAAGGACTGTCTGTTTGGCCGTCGCAGCTTGGGAAAGCTGTGCATGGGGCTTTGGATCATCGACACGCAGTCGCAGGCCAAGGTGTCGTATAAGCAGCTGATATTGAGAAATATCACCTTCTTCATTGTGCAGGTCGAGTGCGTGGTCGTTCTGATCCTGCGCGGTAAGCGACTGGGCGATATGGTGGCCAAAACTAAGGTGGTAGATTTGAATCTTTAACATAAAACGAAAAGGACACCGAGGGTGTCCTTTTCTCTATCTCCAAAACGCCACGTCCTCCCCGCTATCCATGGAAAAGCTCGTCAGCGCGGCGGCGTCGAGGTCAAAATCATTCAATCGCACCGCGCGGATGCGGCGGCAGGCGTAGGTGGTGAAATAATAGATGCCGCGCGCGGTGTCGGCGCAGGAGGTGTAGACGGTATAGATGGGGCGGCCGCTGTCACTCAGGGCGAAGCCGCGGGGGCATGCAACGGTGTCCATGACGTGGAAAAAGCGGTTGACCGCGGCCGTCTCATCCGTCTCGCACCGGGTGTGATGTTGTGCAAACACGGCGCGAACGAAGCGGGAGGCCGAGGATGCGTCGCCGGGCAGCCCCATCGCGCCCATGCCGCGCGAATAGTGGGGCAGATCGATCGCGGGGCAAAGGGTATTTTGAGGCGGCGCACTGTCCAGATGCATGAAATCGGCCAGATGCGTCATGTGATAAGCAAAATCCGGGCTGTTGGTCAGCACGCCGATGCTGTTGTCGTAAATGTTGAGTCCGTCCTCGACCGACTCGACCGTGATAGCACCGCTCGCGTCAGCAACCATCCAATGGAGCGGCGTGGCGGGGAGATCATCCGCCGCCCGGTCGGACGTGATAACGGTATCGCGAAGCAGGCACTTCGCCTCGTCGAGCGTTTGACATTGACTGAGCAGCCAGGGGATGAACTCAAACGAGGCGAGATTGTGCGCGCCCGCGCGGGGCGGATGGTAGGCGGCGCAGGCAGGAAAGTTGAGGGCGGCGACGCAAAGCCCCGCTTCGTTGACGGCGTCGTAATAAAGCGGTCGGCCGTTTGCCACGTGCGCCGTGCCGATTATGGCAAGGTGGCGCTCCGTAGGCGGCTCGTACAGAAAATCAAACGGGAAAGCACGCGGGGTGAGGGTGATCTGCTCGCCGTACGAGCATTCCAGATCGAGCGTGCGCCCGAACAAATGGCGGTCGCGGATGGCGGTACACATGAGATTCTCCTTTTTTCGTTTGGGGTTAGTATGAGGAAAATGTGGCGGTTTATGTATGGCACGGTGCATTTCGGCACAAACTGTTGCTACCAAACAATCAGGAGGTAAGTATGATAGAACAAGATACCATCAAGCTGTTGCGCGAATGTGACGCGGGTGTCAAGATGGGGGTGCAGTCCATCGACGACGTGCAGGCGTACGTGCGCTCGGACAAGCTGGACGGCTATTTGCGCGAGTGCAAGCGTGAGCATAACGTACTGGGCTGTGAGATTCAGGAGCAGCTGGACAAGTTCGGGGACGAGGGTAAGGACCCCAACCCCGTCGCCAAGGGCATGTCCTGGATGAAGACCAACGTCAAGCTGGGGCTCAAGGAGTCGGACAAGACCATTGCCGATCTGATCACGGACGGCTGTAATATGGGGGTCAAGTCGCTCAACCGCTATCTCAATCAGTACGAGGCGGCCGACGAGCGGAGCAAGGACATCACCAAGAGGCTGATCAATCTCGAAGAGCAGCTCGCGGTGGATATTCGACAGTTTCTGTAAGGGCAGGGGGCTTTGATAGGCCCCCTGTTTCTCTTTTTCTTGACAACAAAATGGTGGTGTGATATAATGGTTTTAAGAAATTTTGCCGCGAAGGAGAGAAGGATATGCCGGATATGGCGCAGGCGAAAAAGATAGTGAAGCGGCGGTACCGTGTCGTCAAGAGGCTCATCGCTTTTGAGTTGGCGTTCTGGGCTATTTGTGTTGCGGCAGTAGCAATTGCTTCTGCGGATGATATTGGATGGAATCTTGCGCTGTTTGCTCTTGCCTACCTTGGCGCGCTTGCAATGCCATACGTTTTTATCCTCCGTGATCTCAAAACGTGGCGTGTCGCGCGGTGCGATTTGAAAAATCATCGTTTGATGTCGAAGAAAACCACGCTGACCGTTGCACGGTATCAGCTTGGTTACAGAGGATCGTTTTCCGCGCACCTTGTAGACCGTGATTGCGAGCGGTATCCGTTGTTTGTACCAACGTCGTCGCAGGCATTGTTCTTGTCATCATGGCTGAAGAACGTTCCCGCTACGATAGACTACCTGGAGGGATCGCATTTCGCTGTGACGGTATATTTGGACGTTCCGGCTACGCGCACGATCCCTGAAGAATTGATCTCTTTGTTCAAGGAGAACGAAGGATACACCCAATTTATCAAAGGAAAGAAAAAAGAACGTACATAAGGAGAGGAACCACCTATGAGCAAAAGAAAATCCAACAAAAAAGGACTGAAAATTACCGCGCTGGTGTTGGCCTGCGTGATCGTTGTCTGGGGCATCATTGCCCTGCTTCCGCGCGGGGACAATTTTAAGCTGGACAATCCCATGCAAAAGGAGGGCGAGCTGCCCATTCTCATCGCCCACGGCGGCGGAAATAAAGAATTTCCCGACAACACGCTCGAAGCGTTTTACAATGCCTACAGCGTTGACACGCGCGTGATGATGGAGACCGACGTCAGCATCACCAAGGATGGCGTGGTCATTTTGTCGCACGATACGACGCTGGACCGCAAGACCAACGTCACGGGCGCGATCATCGACTGGAACTATAGCGATCTGATCGCCCAAGAGGTCGACTTTGGTTACACTAACCCCACCGACGGCAACGACTGCTTGTCGGGTGAGCGCAAGCATTTCAAGGGCCCCGACGGGCAGGAGAAATACCCCACCGACGTCGAGTACCCCGAGGGCGTTTCGCCTCGCCATGAAACGGTCTTCCTCGCCACAACGCTGGAGGAGCTGATCGTTGCGTTCCCGAATAACCGTATCAACGTGGAGATCAAGCAGTCGGGCGAGACGGGCTTGCGCGCGCTTGCGGCCGTCATCGATCTGCTGGAGAAGCACGACGCCTTTGATCGCGTGGTCGTTGCCAGCTTCCATGAGGAATTGTACGACGAATTCCAACGCCTGCAAAAAGCAGGGGAAGTCCCCGCTGAGTTTATGTACTCGCCTGCCTATGGCGCAAGCATTGAATTTTTTGTGCTGCAGATGCTGAAGATGGACGTGTTCTTTGGCGATGAGATGTGCGTGTTCCAGCTTCCCATGGAGGAGTACGGCATCAAGCTGGCAACGCGGGGATTTGTCAAGTCGGTACATAAGCACAATCTGGCCGTGCATTTCTGGACGATCAACGAAAAAGAGGATATGGAATATCTGATCGAGATCGGAGCTGACGGCATCATGACGGACTACCCGCATAGACTCAAGGAAGTGTATGAGGATTACGGCAAATAAACAAAAAAGGAAACCCTGCGGGGTTTCCTTTTTTTATGTGATGACGCTTATTCTTGCGTTTCGTTCTCGTCAGCTTTAGGCTGTTCCTCTTGCGCGTAGGCAAAATCGTCTTGCTCGGTCGTGGCGGGCTGTGCTGCTACCGCGGCATTGTAGGCCGCCGCTGCTTTGGCGTTTCTGATCTTGTTGACAACGTAGCTACCGCCGCCGATAACACAGAACAAAAGACCAAGACCCAGATCGCCCCAATAGCTCGGGCCGATGTCGGGATCGGTGAGATAAATATGCGAGCCGCGAACGGCCTCGATAAATGTGATGGTGTAGTCGATCTCACCCTCTTCAAACCACTGCTGGTGAGCGATATATGCGTCGTAGGACAAACAGAAGTACCAGGCGATGACGATCACGAGCAGTGTCATGACGACCGCGATGACGATGCCCTTGACACTTTCTTTTTTTGCGAATACGCTATAGCCCTTGATCGCGCAGATGACGCCGACCAGACCGCTGATGGCGGCGATGAAACCGACCAGATACAGCACAAACCACAGCGCACCGCCCGCAAGGGCAAACAAAAATGCGCCGACGATACCTGCAAGCACGTTTTCTTTGACGTTTGCTTGAGCGCCCAAGTTAAGATTTTGATTCATAGTGTCCTCCTTGTTTCTTTGCTTGTATGCAAGCAGATGTTGTTACTATTTATTGTAACAAACTGTCACATATTTATTGTAACATTTTGTTACAATAAAGTCAAGAGGTTTTGAAAATTCAAGTGAAAGGATTTTTCAGGGCATGAAGGGCTTGCGGCAGATACGAAAAAAAAGGGGATATAGCCAGCTGAAGGTGGCGATGGATCTCAATATCAGCAGGGAAGCGCTGTCGTATTACGAGACGGGCAAGCGAAATCCCGATTTGGAAATGCTGGTCAAGATGTCGGAGTATTTTAACGTTTCGATTCACTATCTGGTGACGGGCGAGGAGTTTTCGACGGAGAATTGATAAAAAAGGGCGCGGAGGCGTCCTTTTTTTGTGGGGGAGGGGGCTAGCTTTGTTTTTTACAACTGCTTCTACGGACGCGCACACAGTTTTGCGCGTGCGCTGTGCAGGTATTATATGTCCTTTCTTTGTCGCTGAACAAAGAAAGGACGAAAGAAAACAGATTTCGGCAAGCCGAAATCGCAAGTTTGCTTGTTCGCTGAACGCGAACATCGCGCTTCGCGCGGGCGCAAACATTGCCAGCTCGGACGTTCCCTCCGAGCCTCCCTTTCCGTGTCGCTCTTCAAAAAGCAGGACGAGAAAGACATCAGAACGTTTTCTGCAACTCTCGTCACATAGCTACCACGAGCGGCGGGTAGAGGAGGCAAAATCGTTTTTGTATAAAATTTAGTTTTCATAGGTTGCGTAACAAACAGTAAAAGCTTTTGCTATTTCACTTGCGTGCGCCTTTCGTGTTTGCAAGTTTCTTTAACTTGCAAACACAAACGCTGAAGATGCTATCTTTTGCGAAAAGATGAGTGGAGCGACAGCGTAACGACCTTTTCGCATTGCGGGAATCCAAGGGGTATTAGACCCCTTGGCGCGCTTTCTTGGTTCATTCTTTGGCGCGTGCCAAAGAATGAACATCAAAATCAAACAGCTCAGCGCGTGACGCAGTCACGCAGTATGAGCGTCAAAAGGAGAAGCAGTTTGAAAAGTCAAAGACTTCTCCTACAGCCTCGCCCTGCTGCGCGCGAAGTTTTGTGTTCATGCTTGCATGACGCCCGCGCTTAGCGGACGAACAAAACTTCTGTATTTCGCCTTGGCGAAATGGGCGCTCGGTGATAGTATTTTATGCTACTTCTTGGCATTCCCCAAGAAGTAGCCAAGAACCGAACCAAGGGGTCTAATACCCCTTGGCACCCCGCAAGGCCTTTTGCTTTCTTCGCCTGCCGCTCGTGGTGGCTGCGTGGCGAGAGATGTAGAAAGAGCGTAGATGTCTTTCTCCGCTGTTCTCTTTGAAGAGCGGCACGAAAGGGGAGATCCAAGAGGGAACGTCTTGGCGCGTTTCTTCCGCCGCTTCTTGGGGCGTGCCAAGAAGCGGCATTGAAAACCGGAACAGCTCAGCGCGTGACGCAGTCACGCAGTATGAGCGTCAAAAGGAGAAGGAGCTTGAAATTTCAGCCAATCCCCCCTCTCCCCCTTTACAAACCTCCCTCCACGCGGTATAATAAAAGCAGAAAATCATACCGAGGAGACCATCATGAAACAAAAACGTACGCTCTCCCCCCGCTTCCTCGTCGCTCTGACTGTCTTTAGCCTCATGGGCCAGATCGCCTGGGTCGTCGAGAACATGTACTTCAACGTCTTTATCTACAAAATGTTCAACGCCACGCCGAGTGATATCTCCGCCATGGTCATGGCCAGCGCCGTCGCGGCTACCTTGACGACCGTCTTTATGGGCGCTCTCTCCGACCGCGTGGGTAAGCGAAAGCTGTTTATGTGCGGCGGCTACATTTTGTGGGGCATTTCCATTTTCAGCTTCGTCTTTATTCGTCTCGACGTCATTGAGGCCATTGTTCCCATGACCGTCAGCGCCGCCACGGTGGGCGTGTCGCTGGTCATTCTCATGGACTGCGTCATGACCTTTTTTGGCTCGACCGCCAACGATGCTGCCTTTAACGCCTGGCTGACCGACTCAACCGACGAGTCCTGTCGCGGTGCCGCCGAGGGCATCAACGCCATGATGCCGCTGGTGGCGATCCTCGCGGTATTTGGCGGCTTTATGGCTTTTGATCTGAACGAGTCGACCAGCTGGACCTACATTTTCGCCATCATCGGCGCACTGACGCTGGGCGTTGGTGTTCTTGGCTGCTTTATCATCAAGGACGCTCCGATCACTCCCAGCGAAACGGGCTATCTCTATAACATTTTCTACGGCTTCCGTCCATCGACCGTCAAGAAAAACGCGCCGCTGTACCGTGCGTTGCTCATTTTTATCGTTTTCAACATTTCCATTCAGATCTTCATGCCCTACCTCATTCTTTACTACGAGGTGTCGTTGGGCATGAGCAACTACGTCTTTATCATGGCGCCTGCCATCGTGCTGGCCGCCGTGGTCACCTTCTTCTGGGGCAAGGTGTACGACAAAAAGGGCTTTATGAAGTCGGCCATTCCTGCGCTGATCTGGCTGTGCTTAGGCTACGTGCTGCTCCTGCTGTTCCGGAGTACGGTATTGGTGTTCGTCGGCTCGCTGCTGATGATGTGCGGCTATCTTTCGGGCATGGCTGTGTTCGGTGCGCTTATCCGCGACTATACTCCCGCGGGCAAGGCGGGCATGCTGCAGGGCGTGCGCATCTTCTCGCAGGTGCTCATTCCGGGTCTTGTCGGCCCCTTCATCGGCAAGACCGTGCTGGCCGATGCCGAGCTGATCACCAACAACGACGGCACGACCTCCTTCGTGCCCAACGCGTCGATCTTTGTTGCGGCGCTGATCGTCGCTCTGCCCATTTTCCTGCTCCTTCTTTGGATGAAGGGCAAGAAGAAGCCCCGTCTGCAGAATTTGACCACCCCGTTTGAGGAGGACATGGGCGACACCCCGTGGCAGGAGTATCCCCGCCCCGGAATGAAGCGCGACTCGTATCTCTGCCTCAACGGCGATTGGTCGCTGTCCGTCATTCGCGCGGGGGAAGAGCATCGGGTCGGCACGATTAAGGTGCCCTTCGTACCCCAGTCGCGTCTTTCCGGTATCGGACAGACCTTTGAAAAGAACGACGTTTTGATCTATCGCCGCACCCTCACTCTGCCCGAGGGCTTTGCAAAGGATCGACTGATCCTGCATTTCGGTGCAGTTGATCAGATTTGTACCGTGTCTGTGAACGGTCGGCGGGTGGGCGAGCACGAGGGTGGCTACCATCCCTTCGCGCTGGACGTAACCGACGCGTGGTGCGAGGGCGAGAACGAGATCACTGTCGCGGTGAGCGACCCTTTGGATGAGGAATTGCCATATGGTAAGCAAAGAGAGAAGCGGGGCGGCATGTGGTACACCCCGACCGGCGGCATCTGGCAGACAGTGTGGATGGAGGCCGTGCCGAAGGTGCACATCGAGCGCATCCGCATCGACACGACGCTGACGAGCGCGACGCTGACGATCACGGGCGGCGAGGTGCGCAAGACGATGATCCTGCACGCCGAGAGCGGCGACAAGACATATGATTTTGAGGGCGACACCTTCACCCTCACGCCAGACGACGTTCACCTCTGGACGCCCGACGATCCTTATCTCTACCGCTTTACGTTGCGCGCCGGCGAGGACGAGGTGAGATCCTATTTTGCTCTGCGTACGGTCGATATCGGCGAGGGCAAAAACGGCCCCGTCATAGGGCTTAACGGGAGCCCCATGCTGTTCCACGGTCTTCTTGACCAAGGCTATTTTGCCGACGGCATCTATCTGCCCGCCTCGCCCGAGGGATACCGCCACGACATTCAAACCATGAAGTCGCTGGGCTTTAATATGCTGCGCAAACACATCAAGATCGAGCCCGAGATTTTCTACTATGAATGTGACCGACTTGGCATGGTCGTCTTTCAAGACATGGTCAACAGCGGCAAATACAGTTTTGTGATCGATACGGCGCTGCCTACGATCGGCTTCAAAAAGGGAATTTCCCATAAGGCAAGCCCCCGTCGCCGTGCCGCCTTTGAGAGCGCGGCGCGCGAAACGGTCGATCTGCTTTACAACCACCCCTGCGTGTGTTATTACACCATTTTCAACGAGGGCTGGGGGCAGTACGACGCCGACCGCATCTATAGCGAGCTGAAAGCCCTCGACCCTTCGCGCGTGTGGGATGCGACGTCGGGCTGGTTCTTTGAAAAGGACAGCGACGTGCAAAGTGAGCACATCTATTTCCGCCCCGTTAAGCTGAAGACGAACCCCGAGCGCCCCGTCGTGCTGTCCGAGTTCGGCGGCTACTGCTACGCGGAAAAGGATCATCTGTTCAATCCCGACCACAGCTTTGGCTACCGCAATTTTGAAAGTGCCGAGGCGCTGACCGAGGGGCTGGAGAACTTGTATCGCGAGCAGATCGTCCCCGCCCTTCGCACGACCAATCTGTGCGCCCTTGTACTCACCCAGGTCAGCGACGTTGAGGACGAGGTCAACGGCATGGTCACCTACGACCGCCGCGTCGTCAAAGTGGACGAGGAGCGCATGCAGACGCTGGCACGGGAATTGACCGCCGCCTTTGACGCTTGAAGCGAATTTTTAATTGAAAAATAAACTTTTTATGCCCTTTTTGAAGCTTTTTTCAAAAAGGGCATAAGTTTTTTCAAGTTTTCCTGTTTTATATAGTGAACCCCGTATAGCCTTTTTAGAAAAATTAGCATTTTTTACAGAAAAATCGGGGGGGGTTGACACGTTTTAGCTATTATGCTATACTATCATTGGGAAAGCCTCCCAATATCAAAATTTGGCAAAGGAGAGATGAAAATGAAACGAGTATTAGCTTCTATTTTGATGACCGCGGTGCTTCTCTTGAGCCTCCTTGTGCCTGCGGGGGCAGATCACGTGCCCGCGCAACCCACAAAGGTCGTTCCTCTGTGGAATGCGGATGAGAATTGGACGAATCCAGGCGGCTTTGTAGTAGACCGTGAAAACCAAGTAGAGGGCGAGGGATGCGTCAGTATCAATCTCAACGGCAAAACAAACTTAGTGCTGGGCTATCGCAATTTTGATGCAGTGGATGCCACGGGTGTGCTTGCGTTGGAATTTGAAATGTATATTTCGGATCTTGCCATGCTGGATGATCTGA
This sequence comes from Eubacteriales bacterium, assembly GCA_045614625.1. Classification (GTDB taxonomy): domain Bacteria; phylum Bacillota; class Clostridia; order Oscillospirales; family CAG-272; genus SIG644. The sequence goes on along the minus strand of JAZLDE010000106.1, from coordinate 6,003 downwards.
AAAACATTTCTTACGGCCGTTTGGAAATTGGGTCAGGACCGAAAACGCTGCCGGCTAAAATAGGATACGACTGGAAAAATATTCTTTATGATATCCGCAAGGGATGCCCCCGAGCAGGCTGGAATCACGTTGTTATATTTCTTGAAGACATGATAGTGCTGGACAGCAATTTTGACGTTTCCGATATCAACTTTTTGCAAATTTATTGGGACTATGAGACCGACTGCGGGCAGGATTGGGTCTTGAAATTCGACAATTTCGTTCTGACCGACCGCCAGGTCGCCTTTGATCCCCACACGCCGGGCGAGTGGCAGTACGATGAGAATAAGCACTGGAGATATTGTACCGAATGTGACAAGAAGCTCGACGAGACGTTTCATTCGGAGTATTCCCATCCGCCCTACGTGTTTGACGAGCCGTTTACCTGCTATGCTTGCAAACAAGAATGTGCGCCTCTTTCCGAGCGCGGAAAATACGCCGAGCTGATTGGAAAGATCGAGCAGCTGAGCCTTGTGTGTGAGGATACCTCCGCGCAGGAGTTTGATCTTGATGCTGTAAAGGCGCAGTATGATGCTCTCATGACAGAGTGGAACGCTTTGTCGGCGGATGAACAATCTATGCTAAAAGCGAATGGTTACTACAAGTTGTTTACGAACGTCAAAAATGTGATTGCTGACTGCGAGGAAATCAATTACATTCTGAAAGAAAACGAGAGCTTGATTTCTGATCTGCTTTGGCTGAAGGATTTCTTGCAAGAGTCCAACTGGACCTGGGAGAATTGGCAAAGGGCTTGCGATATTACTACTGCGGCCAGAGAGACGGTTGACGGTATGATGAGACTTGAAAAAGAGGTGCTGAGTGAATACGGGTATCTCGCCATTTTAGAAGAGGCAGAAGATCGTGTATTTATCATCTCTGATCCACCTCCACCGGAAACGGATGATCCAACCGAGCCAGAAACGCCGCAAACGCCTGCGGTGCCCGTAGCGCCGAGCGACGATGGCTGCTTTGCCGTTCTTTTCAGCGGCGCGCCTGCGATGCTGGCGCTCATCGCCGCGGCAGGATGGATGGTTCGTAAAAAGAAAAAATAACGCAATATAAATCGCAACCGCGCAGGGCAAGAGGGCTTTTGCGCGGTTGCTTTTTTTGGCTGACGGCGAATAAATTTGAAAAAACACAACTTTTTTTGCAATAGCCCTTGAAATTTGAAAACAAATCGTGTATACTAATGCTATCTTGGGAGAATGATATGAATATTCTTCCAAAAAGGAGATACCATGATGCAGGCCATGAACGAACGAAACAGCGCACAGCAGCCGATGTCCTCGGCTTTGTCCGTATGCCCTCGCTCCGCCCTGTCTCGCGCTACCTCTGCCGACTCGGATACTGCCTTTGCGGTATCCTTTTTTGCATTTTATTTTTATAGCTTTACCTTTTATTATCTGAGAAGACAACGAAAACAAGCAATTGCAGCATAAAGATGGAACGGTGCAGATATTGGCATCGAAAATCAAACGCTTATCAAGGCGGTTTTGCAATTGCAAGACCGCCTTTTTTTACTAAAGCAAAAAAGGAGATGGTCAAATGAAACAATTTCCCTATTTAATTCCCGATCGCACCGTGCTCATCGTGGGCATGGGCTTGATCGGTGCCGCATACGCCCGCGCGCTGTCCGAAACGGGCTATCGCGTGTTTGGTATCACTCGTTCGCAGGAGGTCATCGACGCCGCGCTTGAAGACGGTGTGATCGCCGCGGGAAGCACGCAGGTCGACGCCGCACTGATCGCGCAGGCGGACATCATCGTCTTTGGCTTGTACCCTGCCGTATTGGTCGAGTGGATCGCCGAGCACGGCCACCTCATCACCCCCGGCACGGTGCTGACCGACGTCACGGGTGTCAAGGGTTGCGTGGTTGAGCAGGTGCAGGCTATGCTGCCGGGAGGTGTTGAGTATATTTCGGCGCACCCCATGGCAGGCCGCGAGCTGGTTGGCAACAGCAAGCTGGACGTTTACCGCGCCGCCACCCCCGATATGTTCCGCGGTGCCAACTATCTGGTCGTTCCCACCGACAAAAACACGCCCGAGGCCATTGCTCTTTGTGAGCAGCTCGGCCGCATTTTAGGCTTTGCCCGTGTCACGCGGCTGTCGGTGGAGGAGCACGATCGCATGATTGCCTATTTGTCCCAGCTGACCCACGCCATTGCCGTGTCGCTGATGTGCTGTGCGGACGGTGGCGAGGACGAGGCGGACGGTCTTGCCCGACTGGCAAGACTGACGGGCGATTCCTTCCGCGATCTGACCCGAATTGCCAAGATCAACGACGTCATGTGGAGCGAGTTGTTTTTGTCCAACCGCGATGCGTTGCTTGATCAAATGGACACCTTCATCGACCGATTTGGTGCCATGCGAGACGCGCTGGCCAAGGGCGACAGCGAGACCATGCGCGAGATGATGCGCCTGTCTACCGAACGTCGCCGCGCGTTTGATAAAAACGGCTGATACCGTTACCTTTTACGAAACAAAAAATGACCGACGGCACAGCCGCCTACAAAACCGGAGAAATTGATTATGAATATGAATTTTTTGAGAAAACTGCCCATTCCTCAGGAGGTCAAGAAGGAATACCCCGTCAGTGACGCGATGGCCAAGGTCAAGGACGCGCGTGACAAGGAGATTCGCCGCATTTTTCGTGGCGAATCGGACAAGATTATTTTAGTCATCGGCCCTTGCTCGGCCGACGCCCGCGAGCCTGTGCTGGAGTATATTGGCCGCCTGGCACGCGTGCAGGAGCAGGTGAAGGATAAAATTTTGATCATCCCTCGCATTTACACCAACAAGCCCCGCACGACAGGCGAGGGCTACAAGGGCATGCTACATCAGCCCGACCCTGCCGCTCACGAGGACATGTTCAAGGGCATCGTTTCCATTCGCGAGCTGCATCGCACCGCGCTTGCCGACTATGGCTTTTCCTGCGCGGACGAGATGCTGTACCCTGAAAACCACCGTTATCTGTCCGATCTTTTGTCCTACGTTGCCGTTGGTGCGCGCTCGGTTGAGGACCAGCAGCACCGCTTGACCGCGAGTGGCCTGGACATTCCCACAGGTATGAAGAACCCGACGGGCGGCGATTTGATGGTTATGATGAACTCCATTCGCGCAGCTCAAACGTCGCACACCTTCCTGTACCGCGGCTGGGAGGTCGTCAGCGAGGGCAACCCCTACGCCCACGCCATTCTACGCGGCTACACTAAATTCGACGGCTCTAACTGCTCCAACTACCACTACGAGGATCTGTGCCAGCTGTCCGAACTGTACGCCAAGACGGGACTGAAGAATCCTGCCGTTATCGTCGATACCAACCATGCAAATTCCGCCAAAAAATACCTCGAACAGCCCCGTATCGCCAAGGACGTTCTGCACTCCCGCCGCCAAAGCGACGAACTGCGTCGTCTGGTCAAAGGTCTGATGATCGAGAGCTACCTGATCGATGGTGCCCAGAAGATCGCCGCCGACGGCTCTTACTGCCACGGTCAGTCCATCACCGACCCCTGCCTCGGCTGGGAAAAGACCGAAAAGCTTATCCTCGATATGGCCGACGTGCTGTAAGAGGGGACGAGAGGACGAGAGGACGCGCGGGGGACTTCTTGAAAGAAGTCCCCCGCACCCCCCAAGAACTTTCCCGAAAAGAAACAGGAGCACGGACGGGAAGAATTCTCCTAAGTCCGTGTGGGGAAGGGCGTGCCTCTGCCCAAGCAATAGCTCCCGCGAGCTCATGGGGCCCTCTCCTCGCTTACGCTCGGCATAAATCTGCTCCGCAGATTTACTCCGTTCCCCTACCCATTACGCTCCACAAAGTTAGAATTGCTTTTTTCGGACGGTCGAGGACGCCCGTCCCTACAAGAAAGCAACAACTTTTGCTTTCCATATCTGCCGCTCGTGGTGGCTATATGGCGAGCAAAGCATTTAAAAACGCTATGTCTTGGAGTTTTATGCTTGCGCTTCTGCGCAACGCCCGTGTTTAACGGGCGAATAAAACTCGCCTCGTTTCGGCGCAAGCCGAAATATGTTCTCCCAAACCCTCTTTGAAGAGCGGCACAGATAAGGGAGATCCAAGAGGGAACGTCTTGGCGCCCTTCTTCCGCCACTTCTTGGGGCGTGCCAAGAAGTGGCATAAAGTACAAACCGCGAGCGCGCACGAAGTGCAGTGTGAGCGTCCGTAGAAGTAGTTGCTGAAAAATCCAGCAAAAATCCCAAATAAGGAGATTACTATGTCAACCCCCACCACCGACCAAACCCTCATTTCCGCCCGCGAGGAGATCAACCGCATCGACCGCGAAATGGCAGAGCTGTTTTGTAAGCGTCTGCGCGCCGTCCAGGACGTCGCCGCCTATAAGCGCAGCCGCGGCTTGCCCGTGCTTGATCCCGTGCGCGAGCGCGAGGTCATCGCCCGCAACGCCGCGCTGATTGAAGACGAGGTCATGCGTGAATATTATATCTGCCAGCTGAGAGCCACCATGGCCCTCTCGCGTCGTTATCAGCATCGCTTACTGCTTGGCGAGAACGTCGCCTACAGCGGTGTGCCCGGTGCCTTTGCCGCCCAGGCGGCAGGTGCCATCTTCCCCGATGGCAATCTGGTTCCCTGCAAGGACTTTGTCGCGGCGTACGAGGCGGTGGAGAGGGGCGAGTGCGAGTGCGCTGTGCTTCCCATTGAAAACAGCATCGGCGGCGACGTCGCGCAGGTGCTGGATCTGGCTTATGCCGGTTCGCTGTCCGTTACGGGTATATACGAGCTGGAGATTGAGCAAAATCTGCTTGGTGTCCCCGGTGCCACGACGGCAGGACTTCGCGAGGTGGTCAGCCACCCGCAGGCGCCTTCGCAATGCGCGCCTTACCTGCAACGCGGCGGATGGATCACCCGCGAGGCAGTCAACACCGCCGCCGCGGCCAAGGCTGTTGCCGAGGCGGGAGACAAGACGGTCGCTGCCATCGGAACGCGCGAGGCGGCACAACAGTATGGTCTTGAAGTCATTGCTGCCAACATCGGCGCGGATAACACCAACACCACTCGCTTTGCCGTGTTCTCGCGCGTACCTCGCCAGCCTCAGGCAGGAGACGGAAGATTTCTGCTGTTCTTCACCGTGCGCAATCAGGCGGGCGCGCTGAGCCGTGCCATCGACGCCATCGGTCAAACGGGCTTCAATTTGAGAGCGCTCAAAAGTCGCCCTACCAAGCGGAGCAACTGGTCGTACTATTTCTTTGCCGAGGGCGAGGGCAATCTGTCTGACGAAAACGGACGTAAGATGCTGTCCGCGCTTCAGTCCGTGTGCGAAAGCGTGCGCGTGCTGGGTAGCTACGAGACCGAGATCAAGCTTAAATGTGACCTTTGCGATGAGGGACCCGAGGCTGCGTTGCCTGTCCTCCATCTGGCCGAGGATGAGAAGCATTGAAATTATGAAACAAAGAGGAGTATGATATGACGCTGCAGGTCAATACCAATATGGGCAGCTATCCCATCATCATTGAGCGGGGGGCGATTTGCCGCGCGGGTGAATGGTTCCGTTTGACGGGGCGACGCGTGTGCATCGTGACCGACACGGGCGTGCCTGAGCAATACGTGCGCTCGGTCGCTTCGAGCTGTCAGGAGCCGCTTATTTTCCGCTTTGAGCAAGGTGAGCAGAACAAAACGTTTGACACCCTTCGGAGTCTGCTTGGGCAGTTGCTCGAGCATGGCTTTGACCGCACGGACGCTATCGTGGCAGTCGGCGGCGGTGTCGTGACCGACCTTGCGGGCTTCGCGGCAGCGACCTACATGCGAGGCATTGATTTTTATAACGTGCCGACGACGCTTCTTTGCGCGGTCGATGCATCGGTCGGTGGAAAAACGGCTGTCGATTTTGACGGATATAAAAATATGATCGGTGCGTTTTGGCAGCCCCGCGCGGTGCTCATCGATCCCGAAACACTGAACACCTTGCCGCAACGGCTGCAGGTGCCTGTTGTGGT
>JAZLDE010000105.1:0-15547 GCA_045614625.1 Eubacteriales bacterium | reverse complement strand
CGTCTGCCTTGTCGGCTTCGTCCTCGGATTTCTCTTCCTCTTCTTCGTCGTCTTTATCCTTGCCGCCTACGGGCACGGCTACAATGAACACTCCGCGCTTTTTGCCGTCGGTGTCCTTATCAGAGTCGGAATCCTTATCTTCTCCCTCGGCATCAGCCTTTTCAGTTTCGTCTTCGGGCCTTTTTTCTGTTTCATCCGCAGAATCAGTTACATCTCTCTCGGCGTGCGCAGAATCCGACTCGCTTTCGATCCTTTCTTCTGCGCCTTCCTTTGCCGCATTTTTCTCCTCCAAAGCATCAGCAGCTTCCGCATCTTCTTTATTTTTTCTGCGCCCAACATAATTAGCAAAAACAGAGGCGCCAAAACTGGTAACAGCCACCGCTGTAATTGCTTCAATACCGCCTACGATAATCGAAATAAGATCCATACTAAAATCCTCCTTGCTCATGATTGATGCCATGCGGTTTCGGGAAAAATGCGTCGATTTTTGTTAAAATACCCATAAAACCAAAAAGATTTTTACTTCTTTATGGTAATTGTATCATACTACATTTGTTTTGGCAATAGTTTTTTTGTAAGTTTTCGCCCATCATATTCATTTTTTCAGCCTATCAAACCAAAAGCGCCCTCCCAAGGATGGGAGAGCGCATTTTCAATATCAAATTCAGTCGACAACGACCGTTCCATCCTCGGAGACGGTAATGATCATGCCGTCCTTGACGTAGTCCAAAAACTCATCGCCAAGGCTGTCGACAACAGGCATGGAAACGTCGTCCAGCCAAACGTCGGCCAAAATTGCGCCGGCGGCTGCCAACGAGTCGATGGGCTTGGAAAACAGCATGCAAGCGGGCTTACGCTTCATGGCGCAAGCGCAGTAGAGAACGAGTCCGCCCGTGGTCGAGCCGATGGTCATAGGCAGGCAAAGTGCCGTGTCCAGCATCTGTTTGCCGTACAGGTCAGGGTTGTTCTGGTCGCCGCAGGTTGCCTTTTTGTCGCCAAACTGCAACGCCTTTTGGAAAGAGGCCAGCGTATTCAGACCACCATGCGATACGAGCGCAGGGGCGGTCACGTTGCCGGGAGATACGACACGTCCCTTAAATGTTTTCATGCGTTTGTACCTCCTTTGGTGATCTGAGCTAGAATTTCATCGTCGGTATAATAGCGCGCCGTCGTGTAGGTGCGCAACTTGTTAGACGAGGTAATGACGGGCATTTTGCCGCACAGAGGGTTGTTCATGTACATAAGAGGGCAGATGTAAGAGGTAATAACACCGGTCGCCTTGAGTCTTGCGGCGTATTCCGTCTTTTCAAACTCCTTGAGCACAGCGGGCGAGGCGGTAAAGACGGTAGGAATCACCACCTTGCTGTTTCCTGCCTCACGGAGCGATGCCTCGACCTTGTCTGTCCAAGACTTAAGCTGCTCCAGACTCATGTGAGGGCACCCCATGAAGCACAGCTTGGGCTTAGCATTGGGGTTCTTCCAAATAACGGGGTAATTCTTGTAGACGCGCTCCAGCTCCGCGTCATCGATGACGTAGACCTGTGCACCGTCGGCAAGAAGCGCTCTTCCTTGTTCCTTAGCCTCGGGCGTGAGGTTTTCGATGTGGTAAAGACCTACCGCACCGTTGGATGCCGTAGCCGCACCAAAATCCTTTAAATAAGTGCAGGCAGCGTCGGTCAGATCACTACCCAGCCATGCATCCAGTCCCTCAATGTAAGGAACGGCCTCCATGACCTTCATACCAATCGCGGAACCGAGGAGCTGTGCCTCAGGCTTTTTGGTAGTGGCAATTTTAACAAGCCAGGTTGCCCGTCTTCCCTCGTCGGTCAAAAGACCAAAGTAGGGAACGTAGCCCGCAATAGAGCCCATGATATCAATGATACCCGAGTTGCGGTTGCAGCGCGCGCCCAGCACCGAGTTGGCGTAGACGACTGCCGAGGACTCCGCCCAAGAAAGCACGTCGCCCTTTTGGGGCTTGTTGCCCACCTCGTCCATATAGCAGGTGCAGGTGAAGGCGTCTTCGTTCATCAAGCCCAGCTTTTCCAGCTGACCCTCATAGAAATCCTGCGTTGCGTACATGATCTTGTTGAAGATCAGACTTTGCAGGAAATTGGCGGGAACATTTTTGTCGACAGGTCGGGGGTCGACCGAGAATTGCTGGCTCGAAGCCACACCGGCATCGATGAGCTGTTGCATCAGATCAAAAACGGGCGTCATCATTTTTAATCCGAAGGAGGTAACGAGATGGTTATACTTGGAGGTGACGGGCACCATCTTCTCAGCGCCAAAGGCGTCGCCGTACATCACAAGCGTTTTCATGACCTTAGCCATGACTTCGCCCTGCGCGCCGTCCAGCATCGCCTGTTGTTCTTGTGTCAGAATCATAGCAATTTATCCTTTCTTTACAGATCAAATCTTCATGCAAACGTCCCACGCGCCCCAGATAACGGTACGCAGGTTACCGACCTCGGCGGCATCGCCGATGACGTGAACCTTGCCGCTCTTCTTGGCAACGGGAGCAGGCAGATAACCGACCGACAAAATAACCGAATCAGCATCGATCGTTTCGATACCGCCGTCCTTGTGCTTGACGACGACACCTGCGTCGGTAATCTCGGACACAGAGGTTTCCAGATGTACCGGCACTCGGTTTGCCTTGAAGAAATCGCGCAAGTAAGAGGTATTGGCAAGGCAGATACCGGGGGTGGTGATCAGGTCATCCTGCATTTCCACCACCGTGGGCTTCTTGCCCTTCAGGTACAGATCGTACGCAATCTCACAGCCGGTCAGACCGCCGCCAATAACGACGACGTTGTCACCAACCTCTTTGTTGCCCAGCAGATAATCGATAGCCTCGATCGCATCCGCCGCACCGGGGATGGGCAGCTTTCTTGCCTTGGCGCCCGTGGCGACGATAATCTCGTCAGCATCCAAGGTCTTTACGTCGTTGACCTCGGTATTGAACATCACGGTGATATTCGCCTGGCGCGTGATCTCACGCTCGTACCAAGCAATAAGCATCTTATCTTTTTCCTTAAATTCAGGCGCTGCGGCTGCAATAAAGACACCGCCCAGCTTGTCGGTCTTCTCGTACAGCGTCACGGTATGTCCGCGCTTGGCGCACACAATAGCCGCCTCCATACCGCCGATACCGCCGCCGATGACGGCGATCTTCTTTTGCTTCTTAGCGGGCTCAAGATGATATTTTTTAGACTGCATGGTCTCGGGATTGAGTGCACAACGTGCCAAGCCCATGGTGTCTGTCAGATCCTGCGTATTGTAGTGGCCCTTGGAGGAGGAGAAGTTAAAGCAACCGCTGTGGCAGCAGATGCAGGGCTTGATATCCTCGGTGCGATCCTCGATCATTTTGGTAATCCATTCGGGGTCGGTGAGGAATTGACGTGCCACGCCCATGGCGTCGATGCGTCCCTCGGCGATCGCCGCGGCACCTGCATCGGGCTCCATACGGCCCGCGCAAACAACGGGAATATCCACGAACTGCTTGATATGAGCGACATCCTCAAGGTTGCAGTTCTGGGGCATGTACATAGGCGGATGTGCCCAGTACCAGGAGTCGTAGGTGCCGTTGTCAGCATTGAGCATATCGTAGCCGGCATCCTGCAGATATTTTGCCGCCTTTTCCGACTCCTCCATACCGCGTCCGACCTCGACGTAGTCCTCACCGGGAACGGCGCCCTCGGCAAAGCCCTTGAGCTTGGACTCGACGGAATAGCGAAGCGATACAGGGAAATCCTCGCCGCAGGCCTCCTTGATGGCCTTGACGACGTCGGTAGCAAAACGATAGCGATTTTCAAAGCTGCCGCCGTACTCGTCGGTACGCTTATTGAAAAATTCGAGGGCAAACTGGTCGAGCAAGTACCCTTCGTGAACAGCGTGAACCTCAACACCGTCAACGCCCGCCTGCTTGCACAGCTTGGCCGTCTTGGCAAATGCCTCGATGATCTCGTGAATTTGATGAACAGTCATCTCGGGGCACTCAATGTCGGGCGCCCAACGGGCAGGCTGGGGACTGGGGCAAGCCAGCTCGTGGCTGGTGTCCAGAATGGGCTTGAGGATCGCGCGGGTGAATTTATTCTTGTGCAGAGGTCCTACCAGCTCGGTGATGGCCCAGGAGCGACCCATGCCGGCGGTGAGCTGAATGAACAGCTTGGCGCCCGTCTTGTGGATCTCGTCCATGTAGACCTTGAGATCTTCGAACATTTTTTCGTTCTGCCAGAGCCACTTGCCCCAGGACGTGTCGCGCAAGGGGGCAATGCCGGGAATGATCAGACCGACGTTGTTCTTCGCGCGTTCGAGGAAGAACTTGGCCGCTTCCTTGTCGAATTTGCAGCCGGTCAGCTCGAACCAGCCAAACAGCGACGTACCGCCCATGGGACACAGGACAATGCGGTTTTTAATCTCCACGTTGCCGATTTTCCAGGGGGTAAACAGAGCTTGATACTTGGGATCTACGTTTTGCATAGACTATCTCCATTCTCATTAAAATTTGGTCAAAACTCAAGAGCTTACTTTGTCTATATTTTAACACATTTGCGCTGATGTGTCAATAAAATTTGGAAATTCGAAAGAAAAACGGGAGGGCGATCCCCTCCCATTTTTATATTTTCTTCAAAAACGCCTTCAATTCCTCAAAGTCGCCATGCGCCCACTTTGAAATATCCTCGCCCCTTTTGTTGATGAGGCAATCGGTCAAGAGAAACGTCTTCATACCCAGCCGCTCGGCGATCATGTCCTCGGACACGTCATTACCGATCATGACGCATTCCTTGCCCGACACGCCAAGAGTCGCAAGAATGTCCTCGTAATAGGCAAGATTGGGCTTGCAATAGCGCGAATTTTCATAGGTAGTGTAAAACTCGAAATCACTCGGCTCGAGTCCCGCCCAGCACATGCGGCTCTCGGTCGCAACGGCAGGAAACAAAGGGTTCGTTGCCAGCGCCACGCGAAAACCGCGTGTTTTGAGGTCACGCACGATCTCGGCAGCCGCGGGATGGTAGCCGCATACCTCGCGCACACCCTGAAATTCGTTTTCATAAAATTCGCGCAAAAACGGCTCTTCCGCCCGCACTCCCTCGCCGAGAATGGCCGAAAACGTGTTCCAGAAGGCCTGCTCGTTGGTGCACTTGCCGTCATTTTTGATCATAGCAGCTGTACCTGCCCAAATGGCATCGATCAGGGCTTTTGGGGCATAGCCGCGCGGTGCCATTTTGGCGGCAAGGCGGGAAAAATAGGTTTTGACAAATATGTCCTGATCCATGGGTAACAGCGTTCCGTCCAGATCGAACAAGAGCGTCGTGATCTTACTCATGTGTGTCCTCCTTCACCGTCTTGGCATCCTTGACGCGTGCATAGGTATCCTTTTGCGAGCATCCCGCGCGCCCGCCGCCCGCACAAGCGCAGGCGCAGGCACAAGCACAGCCCCGCCCGCCGCTATGCGACGAGGTTGCCTGATGTGCGGCTCTGGCGGCGCGGCTGTAGCGCGGATTGACGCGCCCGTACACGTGGACGTGATGGCCGTAGCCCGTCATAAAGCCGCGACCGCGGTGATAGGAAACATAGCTGTCAATGATATGAAGCTCTGCAACGGCAAGCAGGAAAATACCCATCACGATCATAGCGATCACGCCGCCCTTGTTCTCTCTCAGCTCGTCGTACGCTCCGTCGTCGTCAAACGGCTGATATTTTACCGTAGGATATCCATCAAAGACGTGAGGATCGGTGTAGCGCACCTTCAGCAGCATATATTCGCCGCAATCCAGCGAGCCCTGCCAGACGTGATCCCCCTCGGGGCCATCGTTTTTCCAACGAAATTCGCAATGCTCGACGGGTGTGGCGTTGAACCAACCGGGAACGAACTCGTGGAAATATCCATCCTCGTCGCGGCAAAGAATTCTCTGCTGGTTGATCTTAAAGGAAATCTCCAACGTCTTCCCTGCCGCATACGCACGATCAAGGTCGATGCGCACCCCGGTAAAGCCGTCCTCGTTTTGCTTGCTGATGGTGCGAATGGTGTACGAGCAGGAAGAGCGGTCAATCGTAAACTGCTCATTGGCCGTTCCGATCTCCAGCCACGTCAAGGGCTCGCTTTTGTCCAGCGGCGTCCAGCGAAGATAATATTCAATATCAAGCGTGCCGTCGTCCAGCGGTGTGACCACCACGCGGTACTCGTCAATCTTATCCTGCGGCTTGGGCTGATACCAAATAGCAAGCAGGATCAAGGCGACCTGCAATATCACGCAAATGCACAGCCAGACCGTGTTTTTCTTGGGGAACGTGCGTTTTTTTAAGATTTCCTCTCTGGAATAGGGATCTTTTGGAGGCATCTTTTCTTTATCTTTGGTCATGACCGCTCACCTCCCCGCTTTTGCTTCTGAATGGGCAACGCAATACCTCGTCCTCGCTCATGGCGCGAAGTGCGACGCTTTGCGGATGCTTCCATATCGCTTTCCAGCTGTCCGTCAGGATATTGCCCAACCCCGCGCCTGTGGCAAGCCAGCTCTGGCAAGGCACAACCGTTCCGTCGGGCGCGACGGCCATATTGCTGATGGCTGCACCGCAGGCGGGAACATTGAGCCCCAGCTCCTCCAGCGTCTCCTTAGCAATCAGGCCCGGCGAGGTGAAATCCATCTCCATGCCATGCTCGTCGCAAAAGGCCTTGGAAAGGCGCACGATATCCGTCAGCGCCTGCTCGTCAAGATCGTAGGCTTCATGATTTTTCCCTGCCGTTCCCGTGCAAATCAGACCGCTGAGAGTAACGAACCGAACGCCCAGCGAGTGAATAAATGCCAACGTCTTCATATAATCGGCGTTGAGTGAGCAAAGCGGCGTGTTGATGCTGACGTCAAGGCCTGCAGAAACGGCGTTTTTTATGCCCTGCACCGTGTCAGCGTGATGCTCACTGCCCACCAGCGTGTTATGGATAGCCGCATCAGACGAATACAGCGTGATCTGCAGGCTATCAAGACCTGCACACTTGAGCCCACTGACCAATTCGGGCGTCAGCGCGACACCGTTGGTGTTGACACGGGTGATAAACCACTTGGCATAGTCAACCAGCTCAATCAGATCCTCGCGCTGGGTGGGCTCGCCGCCGGTGAAGGTCAGCATGGTAACGCCTGCGGCACGCAGTTTGTCGATCGCATCCTTCCACTCGTTTGTGGTCAGTTCGCGCACCTTGGCATACTCCTGCCCTGCAGCATAACAAAACAAACATTTCTGGTTGCATTGCCAACAGCCACCCTCGTCCGTCATGGCGCGGATCATCAGATCCATACGATGCGGTGCGCACATGTACTTGGCGTAAGCACGGATGGACAGCTTTTCAACGTCGGCATCCACGTTCCCTCCGCGCGCGATCTCAAACAGCACCTCCATCATCCATGCCAGATCCTCGCGGACCACGGCAGGATCGGCAGCAGGATAGACGCGAACGGTTCGCTTAATCGTCCGTTCTCTCAGCGCGTCAATCTCATCCTCGCTCATTTCCTTGCCGTCAAACACGTTGACCTCGTCGATCAGTGCGGAGAGCAGCACAGCCCACGAATATCCCAGCGGGATCAGATAATAGCCATTGAGAATGACGATATAACCCGGCGTGCCGAACAGTCGCGGCGCGGGCGGCACCAAATGAATGCGCACGACGCCGGGGCCCTCGGGATCGAAGGTGCAATGCTTGACACCCGCACGCCACGCGCGAAATTGCGCAATTTTATTTTGAATTCCCATATTGAATCGTGACCTTTCTTATGGTTGATACGCTCATTATAGTCTTTTTTTGCCCCGCTGTCAAGACAAAAGAGCGAGGACACCGCGCTCGGCCTCCTCGCTCTTTGTTTTTCAGCGCAGGAATTCCTGCACTTTTTTTTGCATCTCCTTGACCATCGCCGCCGACGGCTCGTCGTAGCCTTCAAAGCGGAAGGGCAAGCCAAGCTGCTCGTATTTTACAGTGCAAATCTTTTTAAATGGCAACAGCTCCACGGTGTCGATGCAGCGGTTCGATGCGACCAGCGCCTTCAAAAAGGCCAGATTTTGCTCGCTGTCGTTGAGCGTCGGGATAATGACTTGACGAAGCGTCGTGGCAATTCCCTGCTCGTTCAGATAGCCAAGAAACGCCAGCGGCACGTTAATACCGCAGCCAACGTACGCGCGGTACTGCTCATCCGTCGGATATTTGACATCGAGCAACACGCGATCAGTCACCGACAACAGCGTCTTTACCTCATCCGTTAGAATACTGCCCGACGTATCAAGGCAGGTGTTCATGCCCCGCTCGCGGCAAGCTTCAAAGAAGTCCTTGACAAACGCCGCTTGCAATAGCGGTTCACCGCCCGAGACGGTCACGCCGCCACGCTCACCAAAATACTCGCGATAGCGTGCAGCCTTGTTTGCCAGCTCCTGGGCATCGTACGCCGTGCCTCCGCGACACTCCCAGGTATCGGGGTTATGGCAACAGCCACAGCGCAGATTGCACCCTTGGGTGAACACGACAAAACGGACACCGGGGCCGTCGAGCGTGCCCATTGTTTGGATGGAATGAACCCATCCTGTCACGCTCATCTTACATTACCTCGTGGAAGGTACGGCTGATGACCTCGCGCTGCTGCTCGCGGGAGAGCTTATGGAAGTTGACTGCATAGCCCGATACGCGAATGGTCAAGTTGGGGTAGGCCTCGGGATCCTCGTAGGCCTTCATCAGCGTTTCGCGGTTGAGAACGTTGATATTGATGTGATGCGCCTTCTTGGCAAAATAGCCGTCGAGGATGGATACAAGATTATCAACTCGCTCACCGTCGTCTCTGCCAAGCGCGGCAGGTGTGATTGAGAAGGTATTGGAAATACCGTCGCGGCAATCATCGTAGCTGATCTTGGCCACCGAGTTGAGCGAAGCCAACGCACCGTTCTTCTCTCTGTTGTGCATGGGGTTAGCGCCGGGAGCGAAGGCCGCGGTGGCCTTTCTGCCGTCGGGCGTAGCACCCGTATGCTTGCCGTACATGACGTTGGAGGTGATGGTCAGCACCGACAGCGTGTGGATGGCGTCACGATAGGTGGGCGTCTTGCGCAGCTCGGTGATGGTCTTGTGGGTCAGCTCCTTGGCAATCAGGTCAACGCGGTCGTCGTCGTTGCCGTAGGTCGGGAAATCGCCCTCGGTATTGAAGTCGACGATAAAGCCCTGCTCGTCCTTGATGGGGCGAACGCTTGCATACTTGATCGCACTGAACGAGTCAGCCACAACCGAAAGTCCTGCAATACCAAACGCCATAAAGCGCTCGACCGAGGTATCATGCAACGCCATCTGCGTCTTTTCATACGCGTACTTGTCGTGCATATAGTGAATAATGTTCATGGTGTTGACGTACAGCTTGGACAGCCACGCCAGATAGATATCAAAGCGGGCAACGACCGCATCATAGTCCAGCTTGTCCATGTTCAGCACGGGCATCTGAGGGCCAATGTGCAGGCCGCTCGTCGTGTCATAGCCGCCGTTGATGGCGATCAGGAGAAGCTTTGCCAGATTGCAACGGGCTCCAAAGAACTGCATCTGCTTGCCCAGCTTCATGGCCGATACACAGCAGGCGATAGCATAATCGTCACCGTAGATAGGACGCATGATATCGTCATTTTCGTACTGAATGGAGTCGGTATCGACCGACACCTTGGCGCAAAACGCCTTGAAGGGGGCGGGCAGGTCATTTGACCACAGCACCGTCAGGTTGGGCTCGGGGGACGAACCCAGCGTATACAGCGTGTTGAGCATACGGAAGCTGGACTTGGTGACCAAGGTTCTTCCATCCTCGCCCATGCCGCCAACGGCTTCCGTGATCCACATGGGGTCGCCGCCGAACAGCTCGTTATACTCCGGGGTGCGCAGATGACGCGCCATACGAAGCTTCATGACAAAATCGTCCATGAGCTCCTGCGCGCCCGACTCGGTCAGTGTACCGTTTGCCAGATCGCGCTCAATGTAAATGTCAAAGAAGGTGCTGACTCGGCCCAGCGACATGGCTGCACCGTTTTGCTCCTTGATGGATGCCAGATAGGCAAAATATGTCCACTGAATGGCCTCGCGGGTATCCTTGGCAGGCTGGCTGATGTCGTAGCCATACATGGCAGCCATTTCCTTCATATAACCAAGAAAAGCGATTTGCTTGGCAACCTCTTCGTCCAAGCGGATATGCTCGGCATCAAAATCGCCGTCGGCCAGCTTGGCCTTGTCCAGCTTCTTGCCCTCGATCAGACGGTCCACACCATACAGTGCGACACGGCGATAGTCACCGATGATTCTGCCGCGGCCGTAAGCGTCGGGCAGACCGGTGATGACGTGGCACTTGCGTGCCTGACGCATTTCATCCGTATAGGCACGGAACACGCCGTCGTTGTGCGTCGTGCGGAAGCGGAACTCCTCCTCTACCTTGGGACTGAGCTTATAGCCGTAAGCCTCGCAGGCGTTGCGCACCATGCGCATGCCGCCAAAGGGGTTGACACCGCGCTTTAAGGGGCGGTTGGTCTGAAGTCCCACGATCAGCTCGTTTGCTTTGTCAATATAACCGGGGGTATAGCTCGTCAGCGACGAAACGGTGGCTGTGTCGATGTCCAACACGCCGCCGTACTGGCGCTCCAGCGTGAACAACGCCTGCACCTTTTTCATCAAATCGTTCGTACGGTCAGTCGGTCCCGACAGAAAGCTGTCATCGCCCTCGTACGCACGGTAGTTTGTCTGGATAAAATCACGGACGTTAATTTCCTCCTGCCAGACACCTTCTTTGAAACCTTGCCAATTGTTGTGTTTCATACGTTTCTCCTTTGTTTGAAAGAATCGCCCAGACGGTCGGCATTGCTGCTTTGCACTCCCATGCGGTACTCCGCAAATCCGTCAGTCATACAAAGCCAATGATAGTATACACGAAAAAGTCCCAATTGTCAATAGCCAATCTCATGTTCTTTTCCTCATTTCGCTTCTTCTGCACTAATTATTGTGGTTTCTTGCCACAAAAACGGAATATATAGTGGTTTCTTGGCATAGCAAATGCCACCCTGCACAAGCAGAGTGGCATTCATTATTTGCATATCAGGACAGAATAAATCCGACGTCAAGACGCTCGCCGGTCGTATTGGTCAACGAGATTACGTCGCCGTCAGCGACCGTGAAAATGTAGCTGCCGCCCGTGATTTCCTGCACGGCTCCGTTCAGTGCCAAACTCACGCCGTCGGCAGGTACGCTCATGGTCTTTCCTTCCCCACGATATACCAAAGCAACCGAACCGTTTGCTGCTAAGCGAACCGAATCGTTTCCAAAGACGGGGATCGGCTCCTCTGCCGCTCCGCTGTACAATTCCATCTTGAACTGTACGAGATTGACGCTTTCGCTTCCCTTGGTGGACACCGTAATAGACACCACATCGCCAGCCGCAACCAAAATGCAAACGGACTTGCCACCTTCGGTATATCCGGTTACAACGTAGCTGGTTAGATTATACATCATAATATTGTTGGCCACCGTTTCGCTCGTCAGTACCAGATAGCCGTCCTTTTGTGCCGTAAAGCTGTAGTAGATGGCACCCTCCGCGGGGACGTTTGCCGTCAGCGTCTGTCCAAGCTCAGCGCGGTAAGGATTATCCTGCGTGCCGGGTATGGATTCAAAGCGAATGGCAATGGTGTTTTCGCCCTCGGCTGTGTTGGTCACGGTAAAGGGCATGGTGGAGTTGGTATCCGCCGCGCCTGTGACCAAAATTCTGATCACGCCGTTCTCGGGCAGGTAGTCCTTGCCGTCGTAGCTTACCTTGGCGTTGGCATTTTCAATCACCAGGTAACGGCTGCTCGTACCGCGAGTAAAGTAGTTGTAAGTCATGCCCGCGCCAAACGTCAGGCTGACACTCTCGTCTCCAACGTAATAGGGCTTTTCCTCCGAGCCGTCGGGGTTGTTGTCGATCGCCACAAAATCAAAGCTGACCGCGCCCTCGGCAATTTCGATCACAGAAGCATTGCCCTCCACGTACCAGCCCTCGGCCAGTCCTTCAAAATTAACGGTATATTTACCGGGAACGATAGCCTGTGCGATCGTGCCCTGCGCATCGGTCACAGCCTCAACCGTCATGTCATTCTCGCCGTGCAGCGTCAAGGAAATACCGGCTACGGCCTTTCCTGCCTCATCCTTCAGCACAATAGTACAATTCAGAGGGGGCACGCAAACCGCACCGCAAATCTCACACAGATTATCACCGTCGGTGTCGATGTGATCGTCACACGTCTCGACCTCGACCTCTGCGCCGCAAACGTCGCACTTGCCGTCCTCATTGGCATCCGTGTGTGTCTTGCAGGGCTCGTTCGTCGGTTCGTTCGGCTTACAAGAGACCATAAAGAGCATCGCGGTCAGCAGCATGCAAAAAGCAAGCAGAGCCACCGCCATTTTATTCATACGTTTCATTCTATTCCTCCAAAAACAATCAATATCCAAATGAACATCTTATTTTATCACAAAGTGTCAAACAATGCAAGCCTTTCCGCCAAAAAGCACACATCGCTCACTATTTTTTTGCCAAACCGACACAAAAGACACCGCATACATGCGGTGCCTTTGCGTAAAGAATCTTAGTTTGCGTAAT
The DNA here is from genome assembly GCA_045614625.1 of Eubacteriales bacterium. Lineage (GTDB taxonomy): Bacteria > Bacillota > Clostridia > Oscillospirales > CAG-272 > SIG644. The sequence continues at coordinate 2,927 of JAZLDE010000105.1, read as the reverse complement.
ATACGATAGAATCGATCATAGCTCTGACGCCGCCCTCCACCGTGGTGAAGTTAACCGTCTTATTTTCGGTCGTATCGACCGTGATCTCTACGTATTCGCCGTTGTTAGACCAAAGATCAATGTCATAATCAACACCGTTGACATTGACCATGGTGGTGTTCTTCTTGTATGCAGCTACTCGGATAACGACGCTGTTCACTTGCTCGTCAACCGTAAAGGAGAAGCAACCAACCACCTTGGAGGTACCCAGCTTGAGGCAGGAATTACCCTTTTCATCGTAAGCAGGACCGAATACCTTGCTCATACCGGTCAACGTCAGAGTGTAATCACCCTCCGTGTAGGTCTTTTCCGTTCCAAGGTCGCTACCGTCCTTGTGAGCAGCATCACCATTCTCACCAAAGGTAAAGGTAGCAAGCAGCGGATCAGCCGGCTCATCAGCAGGCGTTTGCAACGACAACACCAGGCTGATCGTGTCAGCGCTATGGCTGTGCGTCGCTATGATAAAGTTCTTCGTTTGTCCGGCTTCCATGAAAAATGTGTAATTGGAGGCCGAAAGGTAAATGAGCTCAGTGACGTTTTCTTCTTCAATAATGATAACCGCGTTCATCTCTCCCTCGGCAGGAGAAAGAACGTAAATACCGCTTTCAGGTGCAACGAAAGGGATATGCACGCCCGCCCAACCGTTTGTTACCAAGATCGTACTTTCACCAAGAATCAATTCCCTCACCGTCTCGACACCGTCATCCGAGGGCTTTTCATATTTCACCATCGCAAACGGAATTTTCAAAGACGGGCACTGAAAAGTGTAGCTGCCGTTGGGAAGGGTCTGGATTAAAATATCCGTCGTTTCTACATCATCCTTAAAAAAAGTGTATCCACCGTTCGCAGTTATCTGATAAGTATACGTACCGGAATAGAGTTTAGCATTATCATCCGTCAACATCATTACGCCGTTTTTAAACATAAGCGTATAATACGTAACACCGGCAAAATCTACACGGTATTCGCCGTCAAGCTCGGCAGGTTTGATTTCCTCATCCTCATTTTTCTCGCCTGCAATTACAAGCTCAATAAAATCCTCTGTGATCTCCCAGTCTGCGGACTGAACGTAGAAGTTGATGGACTCGTCTGCTTCGAGTGTGAAAATATACGGCATAACCTCAAACCAGTTGCCAAATGCGTCGTACAAGTCACCGTTCGTCTCACCGTCTGCCCAAGAAATGGTGAAAGTGCCTGCGAAAGGTGCAGTAAAGATAACCTTGGTCTGATCCTGGAAGAAGTTAGTGACCGTAACGTAGACACTGTTCTCACCGAGAACAAGCTCAACGCCGGGCTCTTCGGGGAGCGCTTCGCCCTCGGCAATCACAACTTCAATAAAATCCTCTGTGATCTCCCAGTCTACGGACTGAACGTAGAAGTTGATGGACTCGCCTGCTTCGAGCGTGAAGATATACGGCATAACCTCAACCCAGTTGCCGAATGCGTCGTACAAGTCACCATTCGTCTCACCATCCGCCCAAGAAGCGGCAAAGGTACCGGCATAAGGGGCGGTAAAGGTAACCTTGGTCTGATCCTGGAAGAAGTTGGTAACCGTAACGTAGACGCTGTTCTCACCGAGAACAAGCTCAACGCCGGGCTCTTCGGGGAGCGCTTCGCCCTCGGCAATCACAACATCAATGTAATCCTCATCTACCATGAAGTCAAGCGTTGCAAAATAGAAGGTGATGCTCTCGCCTGCTTCCAGAGTGAAGGTATAGGGGATATTTTCGATCCAGTTGCCAAATGCGTCGTAGATATCTGCATTGAACTCACCTGCTGCCAAAGACAGGGTAAAGGTACCGGCCCAAGGAGCTGTGAAGGTCATCTCGGTCTGCTGGGGCCAGAAATTGAGAACCTGCACGTAGACGCTGTTCTCGCCCAGAACAAGAGCTCCGCCCGAGGGCTGTTCACCGCCCTGCGAGCCACCCTCCTGGGTGATGACCAGATCAATGGTATCGGGCTCAAAATTATCCGTCATAACAAGGAAGGTCATCACGTCGCCTTCCCAAAGATAGAAGGTGTACGGGAACTCAACCATTTCCGAGCTGTAGGTATCTTCAATGATAACAACCGCGTTGTATTCACCGAAAGCGGGAGCCAGCGTGTAGTTGCCGGTCGCAGGAGCAGTGAACGTCATATAGGTGCCCATCCAAGCGTTTTCAACCCAAACGGAATTATCACCGATCACCAGCTGATCAGAGGTGTCGCCACCGCCAATGTCGCCGCCCGAGCTAGGAACCAACGACTGCGGTATCATCAGCTCAGGGCATTGGAAGGTGTAGCTGCCGTCAAAAGAAACACCGATGCTAATGTCCATCGTCAGTTCGCCATCCAAATAAACGTCGATGCCACCGTCAGCATTGATTTCATAGGTGTAAGTACCGGAACGCAAACCTGTGTTGTCGTCTACGATCGTCAGCAAGCCGTTATCAAAGGTCAGCGTGTAAAGGGCGAAGCCGCTAAAATCTACGATGTACTCTCCGTCAGGAGTGTTTGCGGGCTCATCCTCGTCGTCCTGCTCACCTTCAACCTTAATCAGCGGCTGTGCCATCATCAAGCCGCCACATTGGAACGTAGGATTACCATCCAGACCTACGCTGATAAAGATGTCGGTTTCGGTGCCATCCTCATTCAGGACAGTCATACCGGTAGCGGGAGAGCCGGTGTAAGTATAAGTACCGGTGTACTGGGTCGTGTTGTTGTCTTCAACGATCAAAGTACCGTTGTCAAAGGTCAGAACGTACAGGCCGTCCATCAGGAAGTTGACGTGATAGGTTCCGTTCAGATCGCCACCGACCTCAGGAGCTTCTGCCTCTACGTGGGTAACGGTAAATGCGGGCATATTGTTCCAGCTGAAGATGCCAAGCGCGCTATCCAGATAGAACGGA
>JAZLDE010000104.1:0-42450 GCA_045614625.1 Eubacteriales bacterium | reverse complement strand
CCCGACAAGCCCTACACCGACTTCCCCTTCAACATCAAGAAGATGTCCATCTCGGGCTGTCTGTTTGACTTTAACAAGCTGGGCGACGTATCTAAGAACGTTTTGTGCCGCATGAGTGCCGCCGACGTCACCGCCAAGGTGACCGAGTGGGCACAGGGCTTTGACCCCGAGTTCGGCGCACTGCTGGCTGCTGATCCCGCCTATGCCGAAGAGATCTTCGCGATTGGTCGTGGCGGTAAAAAGCCCCGCAAGGACCTTGCTACTTGGGCCGACGCCAAGCCCTACATGGGATTTTTCTACGACGAGCTCTACACAATCGAGGATGCTATTCCCGACACGTTTGACAAAGCGGACGTTGCCGCCGCCCTCTCGGCCTTCACCAAGGTCTACGACGAGGCCGACGACATGAACGCTTGGTTTGACAAGGTCAAGGCCATCGCCCGCGATCTGGGCTTTGCCGACGACATGAAGGCTTACAAGGCCGATCCCACCGCCTTTAAGGGCAGCGTCGCCGACATCAGCATGTTTCTGCGTGTCGCCGTCACGGGCAAACAGAACGCTCCCGACCTTTACACCGTCATGCATATTCTCGGCCGCGAACGCACAATGGCGAGAATTGACGCGATGATTCAAGCAAACTAACCAAGGCTTCCCCTTGAGGGGAAGCTCCCGCGAAGCGGGTGATGAGGTGTCCGGCAAAACGCCGCTTATAGCGGCTACACCTCATCCGTCAGCCTACGGCTGACACCTTCTCCTCAAGGAGAAGGCTATTTCCGCCACACCTTCAACAACCGAAAGGACGATAAAACCATGGAAGAAATCAACAGCAATTTTATACACGAGATCATCGACGCGGATCTTACCTCCAACCCCGGTCTTAAGATCCACACCCGCTTCCCTCCCGAGCCCAACGGATATTTGCACATCGGCTCGGTCAAGGCCATCTGCGTCAACACCGACGTAGCGAACAAATACAACGGTCTGTTCAATCTGCGCTACGATGACACCAACCCCGCCAAGGAGTCCGACGAGTTCGTCCGCGCCATCCGCGAGGACCTGGAATGGCTGGGGGCTATCCCCACGGGCGGCGTCTATTACGGCTCGGACTATTTCGGCAAGTGCTACGAGTTTGCCGTTCAGCTGATCAAGCAGGGCGACGCTTACGTGTGTGATCTGTCCAAGGATGACCTGGCCGACTACAAGGGCACCGACCGCGCGCAGGCCTCCAAGGAATCTCCCTACCGTAACCGCTCGGTCGAGGAAAATCTGGAGCTCTTCGAGCGCATGAGAGCGGGGGAATTTGAGGATGGTGCACGCACGCTGCGCGCCAAGATCGATCCCTCGTCCGACAACCCCTATCTGCGCGACCCCGTTATTTACCGTAGCAAGCACATTCACCATCATGGTCAGGGCGACGAGTGGTGTGTCTATCCCATGTATGACTTCGCGCATCCCATTCAGGACGCGCTGGAGGGCATCACCCACTCGCTTTGCTCGAGTGAATTCCGTAACCACAGACCTCTTTACGACTGGGTCGTTGATAAGATCGGCTTTGAGCAAAAGCCCCACCAGTGGGAATTCGGCCGCATGAACATCACCTACACAGTGATGTCCAAGCGCTACCTGCGTCAGCTGGTCGAGGAGGGCCACGTAGACGGCTGGGATGACCCCAGACTCCCTACCCTGAAGGGTCTGCGCCGCCGCGGCTATACCCCTGCGGCTCTCTTCACCTTCGTCCGCGAGGCAGGTGTCACCAACACCGACCACACCGTTGACGTCCGTCAGCTGGAGGCTTGCGTGCGCGACGATTTGAACGAAAACGCGCCTCGCCGAGTCGGTATCGCCAACCCCATCAAGGTTGTCATCGACAACTATCCCGAGGACAAGGAAGAGATGATTTCCCTTCCCAACCATCCTCAGAAGCCAGAGCTCGGCACGCGTGAGGTTCCCATGACCCGCGAGGTCTACATTGATGCTGACGACTTTGCCGAGGTTCCGCCTCCCAAGTTCTTCCGCCTCAAGCCCGACGGCGAGGTACGTCTGATGGGCGGCTATATCATCAAGTACGCCGGCATTGAAAAGAATGAGGACGGCTCCATCAAGTGCATCCACGCCACGGCGGATCTGGAAACGGGCAACGGTATGCCCGTCGACGGCCGTAAGATCAAGGGCACCATCCACTGGCTGTCCGCCAAGTATGCGCGTCCTGCGACCTTTATGCTGTACGAGCGCCTGTTCAACATTGAGAACACGGCCGACGTTCCCGAGGGCAAGACCTATCTGGACTTCCTCAACCCCGACTCTCTCTCCAAGCTGGAGAACGCCGTGGTCGAGCCCAGCCTTGGCGATGCCGAGGGCGGCGACAAGTTCCAGTTCGTCCGCGTCGGTTACTTCTGCAAGGACACCAAGAACGAAAACACCTTCAACCGCATCGTCGGGCTGAAGGACAGCTTTCCCAAGAAATAATATATCTAGTTTCTCATCCGGCAGGCATGTGCTATTGTTCAACGAGAGTTTGTGAAAAATAGCACATCTGCCATTATGAGATGCAAAAAAATTGGAGGTTACCTTGTTATGACCCAATGTAATGTATGCCTGAGAACCTCTTTCTTTCCCAAAAGATTTGGCAAGGCTAACATCTGCAGCGCGTGTTACTTAAAAATCAAAGGGCCTTCGTGGAACCACCAATATGAGCAATATCAACGCGCTGAGTTAAAGCGAGAAAAAGCAATTTCACTAGCCCAAAAATATGAGTATCCCGAATTTGTTGTTGCAGAAATTAATAATTTTTTTCTTTCGCAGCAAAACTTAATGCAAAGATGTGATTGTTGTAACAATTTAGTCCGCTCGCCTGTTTCAATTGGAACTGCTATTTTGTGTAATCAATGTTTTGACAAAATCAACACATCCGCTTGGAAAGAAGAAGAGTACGAGAGCAATGACGAGGTGGAGAAAAATTTAAGCAAAGTTCTTAAAACAGCTCAAAAAAATCAATTTCCGCCCAATGTTATTGCGGAAATACACCACCATTTCGATAGTAAAATACAACCTGGTTTGTTAATATCCATCAACAGCGGCCTGGGTCAAAAATTAAAGGTTTATGAAACATATTCTATTCTCACTACGCAAACCAGTTTTAATGATACTGAAATATTGAAACTATACCGAAAGGTTTCTAAAGATTCAGATTTATCCTTCAAGGACATTTCTAGTTCTTTGGTCGAAAACGCACTGAAAAGAGATGTGATTGGAAGTGTAATGACTTCGGCAGTGGGAATTACTGCCGTCGCTGATGCAATATCCGCCAAAAAGCGAACATTTGAAGTTTTTTACGGCGATTACCATATCGATTACTCATATTACAAAAATATAGAATATCATAAAGCCGATGACTCAATTGGATTCATTCGCTTTAGTAAAAATCCCAATGGCAAGGATTGCTCTGGTGACGTCGTCTTTTTTTTCGCAGACGATAGCCGAAAAGTTAATTTTGCGTATAAATCAATCATGCAAAAAATCACCAGCATGTCAAAAAACTAATGTGATAACTCAAAAATCTCCCACGCACCGCAATGCGTGGGACATTTTTTATGGATTATTGCTCTTGGCTGTGATTTTCGTAGTACGTGCCAACCAGCTCGACGAATTCCTGCTTGAATTCATCGTTTGCCACGTCGAGCTGACCAAGTCTTGCGATCAGCGTCTCCAGCGTCGCGTCGCCGCGATACTCCGACTCGCGGAGGATGAGAGCAAATTCAACGACCGCCGCGACGAAGCCGTCGGTGTTCGTCCGCTCGGTATGGTAGACGCTCGTGCCGATATCCAGCACGCTCTCCTTGGTCTGGGTGTCGCCCACGCTGTTTTCGGTCGGCTTGTAGCGCAGCTTGACCTGCGCGATATTCTCACCCTCGGTCAGCGCCTTGTCGGTCAGCTTGATCTCGTAGACCACCGTAATGGTGTGACCACTGCCGATCTCGCCCGCGTCGGTGTTCTCGTCGTTGAACTGATCCTCTGTCAACTGCTTGTTTTCATAGCCGATCAAGCGGTAGCTCTCAACGTATTCGGGATTGAAGGTCACGCCCGCTTTGAGGTCCTTGGCAACGGTGACCATACTGCCGCCGATCTGCTCAACCAGCGCGCGCTTGGCCTCCTTGACGCTGTCGATGTAATGGTAAGTGCCGTTGCCCTTGAGCGCCAGCGTCTCCATCTTCTCCGACTTGAGATTGCCGCGACCAACGCCGATAACGGAGAAATACACACCCGTTTTTCTTTTTTGCGCGATCAGCTTTTCCAGCGCGTCCGTGCTCGTCACGCCCACGTTGAAGTCACCGTCCGTGGCGAGAATGACGCGGTTGTTACCGCCCTCAATGAAGTACTGCATGGCGAGCGCGTAGGCCGTTTCGATGCCCTTGCTGCCTGCCGTGCTGCCGCCCGCACGAAGCTGCTCAATGGCGGCGACGATCTTTTGCTTTTCATCGCCGCGCGCGCCCTCCAGCACCACGCGGTCGCTGCCCGCATACGTAACGATGGAGATGCGGTCGTTCGGGTTGAGGTTCTCGGTCAGCATCATAAAGGCGGATTGAAGAAGCGGCAGCTTGTCGCTGTTATACATCGAACCGCTGACGTCAAGCAGGAAGACCAGATTGTTCTGCACGTTCTCAAATTCGATTTCCTGTGCCGCAAGTCCAATGGTCAACAGCTTAGTGTCGGCGTTGTAGGGCGTGTCGAACATGGACGCGTTGAGAGCAAAGATGGCCCCGTCGGTGGGCGTATTGTAGTTGTAATCGAAATAGTTGAGCATTTCCTCCACGCGCACGGCGTCCTTGGGAATGGACGGATAGCCGTTTTGGATCATACTGCGCAGATTGGGATAGGATGCCGTATTGGCGTCGATGGAAAAATAGCTGTTGGGCGTTTCGCTCGCATTGACAAAGCCGTTTTCCACGATCTCGGTGTACTCCTCATTCCCTTCGCCCATCCAGCCGCCGTCTTCCGCATCGGCCGTGGGCGAATCCATCGGGGCACCGGAATAGTTGGGCGTCATGGCACCCGGTGCCATGTCATTCGGAGCCTCGGGCTGCATAGCGGAGCACCCTGCAAGGGTGGTCAGGCACAGCAGCACTGCCAAAAGTGTGATCAGAATTCGATCGTTACGTTTCATTTGAAGCTCTCCTTTCAATTTTGCATTTTAGGGACTCTCACTATATAAGACGACAAAAAATCAAAAATCTTCCACGTTTTTGAAAAATTTTCAAAAAAATTTTCGGGCGCGGCAAAAAACCGCGCCCGAATGCCTATTCCTCGTTCGTTTCACACGCAAGACGCACCGCGCCCTGCACGAAAAACTCGATATTTTTTTCATTATATACGGTATCGTGCTTGGTATGAATACGATTCATATACAGCAGATTGCCGCGTTTGGTTTTATTCAGCGCCGCCACGCCGACGCCACAGGGGAAGTTGGCTTGATCAGAGGGATAAAAGACACCCTTGGTCGCGATCTCGACGGTGTACGTTTCATCGCTCGGGAAGGCACGCTCGATGGCCGCGGCGTGCGGCATCGCGCCCTTTTTCAGCACGAACAGCATATGATCGCCATCCGACACGCAGTCGAAGTTGATCAACAGCTTATCCTTCATGATCTGCTTGTGCTGATTTGCAAAGCCTTTGGAGCCAAACAGCCCCATCTCCTCCAGATCGAAAAAGACGAACGCAACCTCGTCTCTCTTTTCCTCGGGAAGCGCGCACATAATATCCAGCAACGTCGTCACGCCCGAGGTGTTATCGTTGGCAGTGTGCTTGTTGGCAGGGCCTGCCGCAATCAGCCAGAGCATGAGAAACATACCGACAAACAGAACGATTTCTCCCACCAACAGCGCAACGCCCTCCGACACACCCGCAAAGGCGCAGATGACGTACGAAAGATACACGGCCGCGAAGACGGGAACGTAAATGAACAGCACGATCACCAGCTGATACAAAAGATAGATCAAAAAATTTTTAGGCGTAATAAAATTAGGAAATGGCATGACCGCGCAGGTATCGTAATGCGCCGTATAGACGATCTTGGCCTTGTCGGGCGAGCCGACAACGATATTGCGCGCGCCCATTGAGCCCTGCTCGGTCGTGCAGGAATAGCCCTGCCCCGTGGCAACGGAAGTCACGTAGTCAATAAAAGCGCTTTTTTGCCTCTTGGTCTTTCGGATCTCGTGCTTTTCGAACACTTCTTTGGTTGTTTGTGTCATAAAAACCTCCTTGGATCAGTAAACCTGTTGGCGAAGGACCTCCTGCCGTTCCAGCCGTCGCTTGTTGATAAAGGCTAGAATCAGGTGGACCGCTCCCGTTGCGATCCAAGAGGCCGGATAGGAATAATACAGGCACATCATGGTCGGGAATAAGGGGAAGATGGTGTAGATCCACAAAATGCGGATACCGCAGACACCTGCCATCGAGATGACCATCGGCGTCAGCGTTTTGCCCATACCGCGCAAAGCACCGCAACCAACCTCCATTAGTCCGCAGGTAAAGTAGCAAGCGCCCATAACGCGCAAGCGCTGGGTACCCCATGCGATCGCCGCCTCGTCGCCCGGCACGTAAATGTTCAACAGAAAATGGCTGAACAACACGACAAGAGCTGCCACGGCAAGACCGATAGCCGTGACAAGTCCCATGCACCAGTAGATCACGCGATTGATACGCTCGAATTTACGGGCACCGACGTGCTGACCGACGAAGGTGATGGCCGCCTGATAGACCGAGTTCTGGGCGGTGTAAATAAAGCCGTCGATGCTGGCTGCCGCCGCGTTACCGTTGATGACGTTTTCACCGAAGGTATTGACCGTCGACTGAATGAGAACGTTGGAGAAGCTGAACACGATGCTTTGAATGCCCGCGGGCAGACCAACGCGCAGAATGCGCCACAGCTTTTGCTTATGCATACGGACTTGACGCCAATGAATGCGGGTGCAATCCTTCAGGAAAAAGGTCATGTAGACCAAGACCATGATCATAGCAATGTACTGCGACACCGCCGTTGCGATGCCGACTCCGACCGCACCAAGACCAAATTGAATCACCAACCAAAGGTTAAGGCCAACGTTAGCCAAGCCAGAAACACCGAGAAAGATCAGCGGACGGACGGTATCGCCCTTGGCGCGAAGGGCAGCGGCACAGTAGTTATATACCATCGAGGCGGGGATACCAAGCATATACGCCTTGGCATAAGGGACAGCCTCGGCAATCGTGGTGGCGGGGGTATCCATCAGATGAAGGGCCGTTTCGGCGAAGAAAAAGCCGAAGACCGAAACGACAACGCCCAAGCCGATAGACAACGCAAGCGCTGTATGAACGACCTCGGATACGTCCTTTTCCTGCTTGGCACCGATGTGCTGTGCAACCGTTACGCTGACGCCGACAGACAGACCGATAAACAGATTGACCAGCAGGCCAATCAACGAGCCGCAGGCACCAACCGCGCCGACGGCCGTCGGTGAAGCGTACTGACCGACGACAATCATGTCAGTCGCGTTATAGAACAGCTGCAGCATGCCCGTCAGCATCAGCGGCAGACAATAATTGATAAGTTTAGGAAGGATCGGACCTTGCGTCAGGTCCTGCTTCACTCTTTGGCGCGGCAGAGGCGCTCCGCCGGCCGGTACGGGTTTTCGTTTTGTTTGAAACATGATGACATTCGCTCCTTGAAGCGACCGTTGTCGCTTTATATCACATTATACTCCAATCCATTGGTTTGTCAAGCGAAAAAGGGGAAATCATTTGACAAATACATATGGGTATGATATAATATGGTATCATATTTCCGCAGGAGGACCGTCATGGTTGTTTTATTTCTCGCCGATGGATTTGAAGAGATCGAAGCTTTGCTTCCGCTGGATTTGCTGCGTCGTGCAGGCGTACAGACGGTAACAGTCGGGCTTGGCGGCCGCGAGATCCGCGGTGCGCACGGCATCACCGTACTGGCCGATACCAACCGCGTTCCCGACGGGGATATTGACATGGTCATTCTGCCCGGCGGCATGCCCGGTGCGGCCAATTTGGACTCCTCTGACATGGTAGCCGATACGCTTGCTCGCACAAGTGCGCGCGGAGGGCATCTCGCCGCCATTTGTGCCGCGCCCATGGTGCTGGGGCACAAGGGATACTTGAATGGCAAACGCGCCATCTGCTTCCCCGGCTTTGAGGACGAGCTGATCGGTGCGGACGTACAGACCGACGCCTTTGTCGTTCGCGACGGCAACCTTATCACGGCCAAGGGCATGGGCGTCGCGCTGGACTTCGGTCTTACGCTGGTCGCCGCGCTCACGGACGAAGCCACAGCTATCGCCCTACGCACAGCCGTAATGGCGCCAAGTGTATAGTATAGAATTAGCGCCTCCGGCGGCTTTAGGAACTTTTTGAAAAAAGCTCCTTAAAAATTTTCAAAAACGTTCAAGGGAAGGAGGGAGAGATCATGAACCGTCCAAACGGATTTTCCCATCGTCAATTCTGGCGCGACGTACAGTTTTGGATTGACAATGCACACGCGCTTTTGGTGCTGTCGACTTATCTGCTGCTGTTACTCTCCCGCGTGATCGACACAGCGCTTTTGGGGCGCGATAGCGAATATTTGAGCATTGTGTTACTTCAGGTCATGATCTTTCTTATCCCGGGCGTTATTTTCTGCAAGCTGCGCGGTAGCGCTTTTACTGAGCGCTTACGCCTGCGCTTGCCCCGCCCCTCACATATTTTGCTGCTGATTACAGCGCTGATCGCTTTGATTTCGGGCACGTTGCTCATCAGCATTTACACGGGCGGCATCAAAACGCTGGACGAGGGCTTTACGCTATACGACACCTTTGCCGCGGGCGGCGGCACCGATTTTTCGGAGGTTTCGTATTTGATCTTGGCCTACGCTGCCTTGCCTGCCATTTGCGAGGAATTCGTCTATCGCGGCATTTTGTGCGCGACGCTGGAGGAGCGTGGGTTGCTGCCCGCCATCCTTTACAGTGCCGTTGCGTTTGGCATGCTTCATTTTGAGCTATCACACCTACCTGTTTATATTTTCGCAGGTCTACTGCTCTGCGCCGTCATGTACGCGACACGCTCGCTGATCGCCACGGTTTTGATCCACTTTGCCTACAATATTTTTGGGCTGTTCGGTCAGCCCGCATTGACACAGTTTTATCTTTACACAGGCAGTACGGAGTTGTTTTCCTTCTTGCTGGTTATCATTTTCCTCGTAGCCGCCATTGTATTTTGCGGTGAGGCCGGACGCACTTACCGCGTCTATGCGAAGTCGGCACAGAGCGCGTCGTACCGCGCGGTTCTGCCACGGAGCGAGTTGCCGTCGCGCCTCTTGCGGACGGTGTTCGCACCTGCGAGTATCGTTTGCATTGTGGTGTATTTGTTGGCGTGCTTGTTTATTTGAATTGTTAAAAGCTCGGATTCTTTTATAGATCCGAGCTCTTTTGTTATTTCTAACGTTTATACGGCTTCTTCTCTTGACGCGTCATGCCGCACCGACAAAAAGAAACTTTCCCCCCTTTCCTAAAAATTAACAATTAACCCTTGTAAAAGTTCAAAAACTTTGCTATAATGTAAGATGTATTGTTATGTTCAGTCAAAAATAGCCAAACACAGAGAGGAGGATACCCATGAAAACCCTACTGACCAACGCAAAGCTACTCACCTTTGAGCCCACCCCCGCCTTCCGCGAGGGCGAATTGCTGTTTGAGGACGGTATCATTCTCGCCATCGGCGCACCAAACGAACTACCGCGCGATCCAGCCGATCAGGCTATCGTCGACGTGCAGGGTGCACTCGTCTCCCCCGGCCTTGTTGACGTTCATACCCACGGCCGTGCGGGCGGTGATTTCGCCTCTGCCGATGTGGAAACACTTCAAAAAATGTCGCGCTCCTATCTCGACGCGGGTGTGACGACCGTCATGCCGACGCTGGCCTCCGCTCCGTACGACGAATTCGGCAAGGCCGCCGAGCGCATTGCTGCAGTCGCCCAATCTCCGCTTGGCGCAAGATATCTCGGGCTGCATTTGGAGGGACGCTATCTGAACCCTGCCAAGCGCGGCGCCCACGCCTCCGAGCTGCTCGCGCCGCTGGATGCCGCCGAGCTGCAAGCTTTGAGCGAACGAATGTGCCACCCCTACGAGCAGGCGGGACTGCCCTGCCCCATGCGGGTGAGCGCGGCCTTGGAGCTGGATGAGGACGGAAGCTTTTGTGCCAAAGCCCGGGAGCTTGGCATTCACCTCTCGCTCGGTCACACTGCCGCCACTTACGAACAAGCTTCGGCGGCGATCGAGCGCGGTGCTACGGGCCTGACCCATTTGTACAATACCATGCCTCTCCTGCACCATCGTGCCGGCGGCCCCGTCATGGCCTGCTTCGATGCGGCAAAAGGCGGCAAAACTATCTTTGGTGAGCTAATTTGCGATGGTTTGCACATCGCCCCGGAAATGATCCGTTTAGCTTTCGCTATGCTGAGTGTCGACCACTTCGTCCTCATCTCCGACTCCATGGAAGGCACGGGCTGTCCCGACGGCGATTTCAGCATCGCGGGTCAGCACGTCAGCGTCAAGGACGGCAAGGCGTATACCGACGACGGTGCGCTGGCAGGAAGCACGTTGAATCTGCTTGACGGTGTGCGCAATCTGATGACCTTCTGCGATCTTCCGCTCGCGTATGCCCTGACGTGTGCGACACGCAACGCCGCACGCCTTGCGGGCATTGATTCGCTGGTTGGCATGCTGACACCGGGACGTTACGCCGATTTTCTGTTGCTCGACGAGCGCGACGGCAAGGTGATCTTGCGCGACATTTACGTCGGCGGCACTCGCCGCGAGGTGACGACATGACGATCGAGCAGCCAAACGGTTTCAAGCCCACCGCCGCACAATGCAAGCGACGCGCCAAAGAGATCCTGACGATCGACGGTCTGCGGCTGAACCTGATTCTTTGTGTGCTGTTTTACCTGACGTTTTTCGTCGGCGGAATTTATATGTTCGAATGTGCCTTCAGCGCTGTCCCCTGGGCGGAGCTGTACGAGCAGAATATTCTCCTGCACTTTGCATGGCTTGCTATCTTATTTTTGATCGAGGCCTGCGTGCTCATGTTCGCTCTTTTGCCCATGCTCTACGGCGCCGCGATGATCTTTCAAGGCGCAACCACGGGACAAAAAGTACCGCTGTCCTTGCTGTTTTTCGCCTTTGGCAGCGCACGAAACTATCGCCGCGCCTTCGGCGTGATATTCCGCTTGCTGGCGCTCCCTGCCGCAACGCTTGGCCTGTGTGCTTTGCTCGTTCTTGCAGTCAAAGACGCAAGCAGCCCTTGGCTCGTGCTGCTGACATTTTTCATCGCCGCGCTGTTATTTTTGACGGTCAGCCTGATCTGCTGTCGTGACGACGCCGTACTCGCGCTTGCCTACCGCTGTCCGGATGCTCGCGTGCGCGATCTGTTCGCGGCCTCGCACAGAATAACCAAATCGGCTTGGCGCAAGCTGCTTCTCTTCAAGCTGTCCTTTTGGTTTTGGACGCTCATGTCTGTTGCAACGCTCGGACTTTTGACGATTTTGCACGCCCTGCCCTATTTCACCATCGCCCACACGCTGTTCACAGGCGTTCCGGACGAGCCCGTTTTACATGATTAATTCAAGCATTTCTCTTGCTTTTTCTTCAAGAAAGGATGGTCTATCACCATGAACAATCAGAAATTTTATATGACAACCGCCATCGCTTACGCCTCCAAGAAGCCCCACTTCGGCAACACCTACGAGGCTATCATGACCGACGCCCTCGCCCGCTACAAGCGCGAAATGGGCTATGACGTCTTTATGTGCACGGGTACCGACGAGCACGGCCAGAAGATTGAGGACCTTGCCAAAGAGGCAGGCATCACTCCCACGGCATACGTTGACAACGTAGCCGGCGAGATCAAGACGCTGTGGGACAACATGAACGTCAAATACGACCACTTCATCCGCACAACGGACGATTACCACGAAGCCGCTGTCAAAAAGATCTTCAAGAGATTCTACGACCGAGGCGACATCTATAAGGGCAAATACGAGGGCTGGTACTGCACCCCCTGCGAGTCCTTCTTTACCGAAACGCAGGCCGAGGGCGGCAAGTGCCCCGACTGCGGCAGACCCGTACAGAAGGCCGAGGAGGAGGCTTACTTCTTCAAGATGAGCAAGTATGCCGACAAGCTGCTTGCGCATATTGAAGCCAACCCTGACTTCATTCAACCCGAGTCCAGAAAGAAGGAGATGGTCAACAACTTCCTTAAGGTTGAGGGCGGTCTGCAGGATCTGTGTGTTTCCCGCACTTCCTTTACCTGGGGTATTCCCGTTGATTTTGACCCCAGACACGTCACCTACGTTTGGCTGGACGCGCTGACCAACTATATCACCGCCATCGGCTACGATCCCGATCGCTCGTTTGAGGAGCAGGATGAAAAGTTCAAGAAGTATTGGCCCGCTGACGTACACATCATCGGCAAGGACATCCTGCGCTTCCACACCATTTACTGGCCCATTTTCCTGATGGCTCTGGATATTCCGCTGCCCAAGAAGATCTTCGGTCATCCTTGGTTCAACTTCGGCATGGACAAGATGTCCAAATCCCGTGGCAACGTCATCTACGCCGACGAGCTGGCTGACCGCTTCACCGTAGACGGCGTGCGTTACTATGCGCTCTCCGAGATGCCCTACGCCAACGACGGCTCCATCACCTACGAAAACGTCATCAAGAGATTTAACACTGATCTTGTCAACAACCTTGGCAACCTTGTTAAGCGCACGCTGGATATGCAGAAGAAGTATTTCGGCAGTGTCATTCAGGCGCCCACCGCTAAGGACGCTTTGGACGATGAAGTCATTGCCGCTTGCGTGACCGCTTACGGTAAGGTCGTCGAGTGCATGGACACCTACCGTATTGCCGACGCACTGGACGCCATCTTCACCATGCTGTCCCGCGCCAACAAGTATATCGACGAAACGACGCCTTGGACGCTGGCCAAGGACGAATCCCAAAAGGAGCGTCTGGGCACGGTGCTCTACACCCTGCTTGAGGCCATCCGTTGGGGTGCCGTCCTGCTCGCCCCCTTCATCCCCGCCACGAGTGAGGAGATTTTGAACGAGCTGAACACTACCCTCCGCAACTACGCATCTATCGGCACCGCCGAACAATTTGGTGCGCTGGTCGCCGGCGAGAGTGTGTGCGATTCCAAGGTACTGTTTGCCCGCATTGACGAGGCAAAAATGCTCGCCGAACTGGAAGCTGAGCGTCAGGCTAAAATGGCGGCTGCCGCCAAGGCAGAGGCTCCTGTTGAGAAGCCCGAGGGCTGTGCTCTGATCGGCATTGAGGACTTCATGAACGTCGAATTGCGCACCGCCAAGATCATCGCCTGCGAGGGCGTGCCCAAGGCCAAGAAGCTGCTCAAGCTTCAGGTGGATCTGGGCTACGAGCAGCGTCAGGTGGTATCCGGCATTGCCAAGTATTACACCCCTGATCAGCTCATCGGCAAGAAGATCATTCTGGTCGCTAACCTCAAGCCCGCAACCCTGTGCGGCGTAGAATCCAACGGCATGATCCTCGCCAGCGGCGAGGAGACCGTCCGCGTGGTCTTCCTTGATCCCGAAACGCCTCTGGGCGAGAGAGTGAGATAACGGGGGAGCGCAGGGCTCTGCCAATGCCTCCCTCTCGGAGCGAGCCTTATCAAAGACTCGCTTTCTATTCTTAATTCGGCAAATCCATTGTGGGGCCCCTGCCCCACCGGTTTGCAAAAAATGAGCCTTCCCCTTGAGGGGAAGGTGGCAGCCGCTCGCCGGCTGACGGATGAGGTGTCACCACCTCTCATCTCACAAATGCCACTATACAATTTTGGAGTTACTATGAAAATCACCGTTATCGGTTGCGGGCGTTGGGGCTCGCTGATCACCTGGTATCTGGACCGCATGGGACACGACGTCACGCTGTACGGCATGGCAAACGCGCCTGAAATGCAACGCTTTTTGGCCACACGCCAAAACGATCTGCTTTCACTTCCCGAGTCTGTTCATCTAACCACCGACATCACCGATATAACCACCGCAGAAACCATCATTATATCTATTCCCTCGCAGGCACTTTCGGGTCTGATGAAGGAGCTTGAGCCGCTGCAACTGCGCGACAAAACAATCGTTCTCTGCATGAAGGGCATCGACATTGCCACAGGAAAGCGCCTGTCCGAGATCGCTTCCGACGGACTTGACGAGAGCTGTCCCGTTGCCGTTTGGCTTGGTCCGGGACACGTGCAGGAGTTTTACAAGGGCAACCCCTCCTGCATGGTCATTGACTCGGACAACGAGCAGATCAAGCACCGTTTGGTCGACGAGTTTTCCAGCGACCTGATCCGCTTCTATTACGGTCAGGACCTGATCGGCAACGAGGTCGGCGCGGCCGCCAAAAACGTCATCGGCATCGCCGCCGGCATGCTCGACGGTTTCAAGCTCGGCACACTCAAGGGCGCGCTCATGGCACGCGGCACATGCGAGGTCGCAAGACTTATCAAGGCGATGGGCGGCAACGAAATGTCGGCCTATGGCCTATGCCATCTGGGCGACTACGAGGCGACCGTCTTCTCACCTCACTCGCATAACCGCGCCTTTGGCGAGTGCTTTGCCAAGGGAGAGTCGTTCAGCTCGCTGGCAGAAGGATATTACACCGCTCGCGCGATGGTTGATCTCGGCAAAAAATACAACGTGGATCTGCCCATTTGCACGGCTGTGTATCGCATTCTTTACGAGAGTGCCGATTGCAAACAGGTGTTGACTGAGCTGATGGCAAGAACCTTGAAAAGTGAGTTTTAATGAACGTGGGGGAACTTCGCAACCGGAGTTTCCCCATTACGGTAATATATTGTAATATACGCAATAAAGTTCATACTTCTTCTTCTCTTGACGCGCATACTGCTTCGCGCTGCGCTGTATAGCAATGACGTTCATTCTTTGTCATCCGACAAAGAACGAACCAAGAAAACAACGCGGGTATCTAATTCAGTGCTTATGGGAAAGTTGAATTGCCCGCTCCCGAAGAATTTTGCAAGCAAAATTCTTCCCATAGAACGCAAAATTTCATTCGGGGCCTAATGCCCTTAAGAAACCCGCAAAACCTTTTGCTTTGGCATATCTGCCGCTCGTGTTGCCTTCCTTTGAGGCATGACCTGACGGCCTTTAATCAAATCGCGTCTTTCTCCTTGCAGAGCGGCAATGCCAAGGGGGTACCCAGGGGGAACGCCTGGGCGTCTTTTCTTTCGCCATTTCTTTGCGACGAGGCAAAGAAATGGCATCCAAACCGGCACACCGAGCGCGCAAAGCTGGGCGAGGCCGTAGAAGAATTCTCCCAAAATTTCAAATTTAACAAAGGAATTCTACCATGACCATCTTCGACTCCCACGCCCACTATTTCGACGATCGCTACAACGACCCCGCCGAGGGTCCCTGCGCCGACGAAATTCTCAAAACCATCCTCGCCCCGTACGGCGGCATCGTGTCTCATATCGTCAATATCGGCACAAATATCGACTCCTCCCGCGCCGCCGTCGCACAAGCCGCTTGCTATAGCGGCATGTACGCCGCCGTCGGTATCCACCCCGAGGACTGCCAGCAGATCGAGCACCCCGAAGCGCAAATGAACGCCCTGCGCGCCCTGCTCGGCTGTGACACGCCCGATCCCGCCATCTATCGCAAGCAAAATAAAATCGTTGCCATCGGCGAGATTGGTCTGGACTATTACGAGCGTCCCTGGCTTCCCGTCGACAAAGAACGCCAAGCCTGGTATTTTGAGCAGCAAATGCTGCTGGCAGAGGAATTGGACATGCCTGTCATCATTCACGACCGTGACGCCCACGGCGATTGCTTTGACGTCGCCTTGCGCCACCCCAACGTGCGAGGCGTATTCCATAGCTTCAGCGGCAGCGTCGAGATGGCCCGCGAATTGTGGCGTCGCGGCTGGATGATCTCCTTTTCCGGTGTGGTCACCTTCAAAAACGCCCGCCGCGTGCAGGAGGTTGCCGCCAGCGTGCCGCTCGAATATCTGATGGTCGAGACCGACGCGCCCTATCTGACACCCCATCCTCACCGCGGCAAGCGCAACGATTCGGCTCTCATGCGCCATACCGTCGAAATGCTCGCCGAACTGCATGGCGTCCTGCCCGAAAAAATGGCTCACATCACCGCCGAAAACGCCGCACGTTTATTTTCCATCGACCTATAAAACTCAATATTTTTGTTGATTTTTCACAAAAACAAGCAATAAATTTCTATGTCCTCATGGCAAAAAGTTCGCTTTTCCCTCTTGAAAAGCGAACTTTTCTATTGTATAATGAAAAAGGATTTGTAGCGCTAAGCATATTTTATAATGTATAAAATCATAATCCGATTTCAAATGAAAGGCAGTTTCCGCACGGAGGAAACGAAGGAACAACGCCATGGCGGCAATCGAAACCAAAAGAATCAGAAACGTTGCACTGTTAGGTCACGGTGGATGTGGTAAGACATCCTTGGCCGAGGCTATGCTGTATACCTCGGGTAACACCGACAGACTGGGTAAGGTCGGCGACGGCAATACCGTTTGCGACTACGATGCAGAAGAAATCGCAAGAAAGTTCTCGCTCTCGGGCGCGATCGCTCCCCTGATGTGGAAGGACGTTAAGATCAACGTGCTCGACTGCCCCGGATATCTGGACTTTGCCGGTGAGTGCTCCCAGATCCTGCGCATCGCTGACAGCGCACTGATCGTTGTCGACGGTAAGAGCGGCATTCAGGTCGGCACCGAGCTGGCTTGGGACGCAGCAACCGAGGCCGGTCTGCCCAAGGCATTCTTCATCAATAAATTCGACGATAACGAAGCTCGCTTTGCCAAGGTTCTCGACGCTCTGCACGATCGTTGGGGCAAGAAGATCTGCCCTTTGACCATCCCTATGGTCAAGGACGGCGCCGTTGTCGGCGCGATCGACCTGGTTGGCATGGAAGCTCACGTTTTCGATAACGCAGGTCACCACTCCATCCATCCCATTCCCGCAGAATCGCAGGAAGCTGCCGACAAGTACCGCGACATGCTGCTCGAAGCCGTTGCCAGCGCAGACGAGGATCTGATGGAAAAATATTTCGGCGGTGAAGACATCACCACCATGGAATGCATCAACGGTATCCACGAGGGTATCATCCACGGCGACATCGTGCCCGTATTCTGTGGCGCGGCTACCAAGCTGTGGGGCGTCTGGACGTTGCTCGACAAGATCACCGAGTCCTTCCCCAGACATACGGCAAAGAAGGTAGAAACCCTCTCCGACGGTGCTGATATGGAAATCAATCCTGATGGCGAGCCCGCGATCTTCGTCTTCAAGACGGTCGCTGACCCGTTCGTTGGTAAGATGAACTTCTTCAAGGTTATGAACGGTACGGTCAAGCGCGATTTGACGCTGACCAACCGCACCACGGGCGACAATGAAAAGCTCGCTCACATTTACACCGTTCGCGGCAAAAAGCAGACAGAGGTTGACGAGCTGGTTTGCGGCGATATCGGTATGACCGCTAAGCTGTCGAACACCAACACGGGCGATACGCTGACCTGGAACACCGATTTCTCCTATGCAGGCATCGAGTTCCCGCAGCCTTTCCTGGCTCAAGCTATGATCCCCTGCACCGCTGCTGACGAAAGCAAGATCTCCCAGGCCATCAGCCGCATGACCGAGGAAGACCGCACCATCCGCTGTGAAAACGACGCGGAGACCAAGGAGCTGGTCGTTTACGGTATGGGTGATATGCACCTGGCCGTGCTCGCATCCCGCCTGAAGACTCGCTTTGGCGTTAACGTTCGTTTCGAAACTCCTCGCATTCCTTACCGTGAAAAGATCACCAAGCCTTGTGACGTCGAAGGTCGTCACAAGAAGCAGAACGGTGGTTCGGGTCAGTTCGGTCACGTTAAGATCCGCTTCGCTCCCGCTGAGGACGAGGGTCTGACATTTAGCGTATCCGTCGTTGGCGGTACCGTTCCGAAGAACTTCTATCCCGCAGTTGAAAAGGGTCTGCAGGATGCAATGACCAAGGGCGTTGCAGGCTTCCCGATGACCTGCCTGGCAGCTGATCTGTACGACGGTTCTTATCACGCTGTTGACTCGGATGAGCTTTCCTTCAAGACCGCCGCTTCGCTGGCGTATAAGAAGTGCCTGGAAATGGCAGCACCCGTACTGCTTGAGCCGGTTGGTGAGGCTCTGATCACCGTTCCGGACGGCATGGTTGGTGACGTTATCGGTGATTTGAACAAGCGTCGCGGCAGCGTTATGGGCATGGAACCCGACGCCAAGAAGAAGGGCTACACGGTTGTAACGGCTGTCGCTCCCAAGTCTGAAATGATGGACTACCCCATCGCGCTGCGCGCTATGTCGCAGGGTCGTGGTGTTTATGCGTTCAAGGTAACCAACTATGATGTGGTTCCCAATATGATCGCTGCCAAGATCGTGGAAGAATATAAGAAATCCCAGGCCTAATAGACAACTCTACCGGGGGAACTTCTGTGGAAGTTCCCCCGCTTGCACTTATCGCACTCCCCATCCCATTGTTGAAAAGGAACTGTAGGACCATGCTGCAAAAGATCAAAAAAATCGTAGCGCTCACCCTAGCCCTGACCCTCGGTTTGCTGACCTTGTGTTATTGCACGCCGAAAACCCCGAGCACGCCCTCCGAGGAGCCCAAGCCCGAGCCCGATCCCAATCCCGATCCCAATCCCGATCCCAATCCCGATCCCGATCCCGATCCCGATCCCGAGCCCGAGCCCGAGGAGCCCGGCAAGGAGCCCGACGATCTGCCGACCATCCTGCCTGTCATCGCCGTCGCTCCAAACAAAGCAACCACGCTGCTGCTTACCAAAGCCGTCAGCGGGGCGGGCGGCGTGACGCTTGGCACGCTGCAGGGACTGGCCGCCAAGCATTCGGAAACGCAGATTTTGTTGCGCGCCCATTCCTGGTCGCTCTATCTACCCTATATGCAAAGCGCCGGTGCAACGGTCTGTGAGAAAGACGAAAACGGAAAGGACTGGACGCTTGCCACCCTGCTCGCTTACTATGCAAGCGATCTGTCGGGCTATATTCTCAGCTCCGACGAGTCGCTCAGCGTTGCCATTTCTTTGTCGGGTCTTTTGAATGCCGTTGTGGTACAGCCTTCCAACGAGCAGACCGCGATCAACGCCGGGCTTACCATGGTCATGGACGTACGCAACCGGGATGACGGATGGCTGCGCTCCAGCGAATATTTCTCGCAACTCTCCCGCAAGGTCGCCGTCGAGCAACCCGCCTCCATGGCACACAAGCTGGTGGACTACGCCGTTATGGCCGGTGCATATTTCAATTTCTACGACGGCAATAACGCAGACGAGCATACAGCCATGTTTGATTTTTTGGATGACGGCGCCACCCTACTCGGTTGGAACAACACGCTGGGCGAATACGAGACGGTAAAATCGCTCTCCGGAATCAATGCCTGCCTCGTTCCCGCTGACCACGCTTACAATCTGTCGACGCTTTCCTCCTTCTTTGCCGAAGGCTCCGTCAACAAGTCTCTCTACGCCTCCGAGGAAGCCGATCAATCGCACGTCGAAAACGATAACGTACATACCGTTTGCATCGTCATGTCGGACGGAGATAACCTCCAATGGACACTGAACGATTACGTCAAGAAGACCTATTGGTACTCATCCGCGCTGCGCGGCGGCTTTGCCATGAACTGGGGTCTTCCGGCCCTTTTTGGAGACCTTGCCCTGCCCTTGATGCAGTATTATGCCGACCAACAGACGTCGCAAGATGAATTTATCATGCAGCTCTCAGGCCTTGGCTACACTTTTCCCTCCAACTGGGACGAAGCTGCCAAGCGGAACATGGCGCAAACGCTGGCTGAGACCATGCAAAAGCGCGGCATGAAGTACATGAACATTCTCGACGATCATGGCTTTACCGAGCAAAATATGGATGTCTTTACCAGCCAAGAGGGCATTGAGGGCATCTTCTATACCGATTACGCCAATTACGCCGGCTACAAGGGAGATATCCTCTGGTCCAACGGCGTCCCCGTCGTCTCGGCTCGCTATCGCCTATGGAACAGCATTGGCGGCTGTGACCCTGAGAGCATTGCAAACAGTGTCAACAACGCCCCCACCAGCGTGTATACCGAGGAGGGCTACACCTTTATCATCGTTCACGCCTGGTCGGGCCTTGATGCCGAGGGCAATTTCGTCGCCAATGGTGATACCATGGCGGCCGTAGCCAAGTTGATCTCGCTGTTGGACAGCGACGTTGAGGTGGTCAGCGCCTCGGAATTTATGAACCGCATCAAAGACAATCTCAAGCCCTGATTCGCCTCCAAGATCGTTGAGAAATATAAAAAATCTCAAGGTTAATGCAAAGACGCAAGGAGGAGCTCCTACGGAAGTTCCTCCTTTTGATATTTTCTTGATTTTTCACAACCACTTTGACGGATGCTCACAAAGTGCAGTGTGAGTATCAAAAGGGGAACGCATTTAGAACGAAAAATTCGCAACACCAAATATTGTCTATATATCTCCCCTGATTTGTCGAGAAAAAGCAAAGGAAAAGCAATATAATGTACATAGTAGCTCCAATACCGTTTTTGAAAGGCAGGTATCCCCATGCTCCCTTATCAAGACAAAACGTTATCCATCCAAGAACGCATTGACGACCTTCTCTCCCGCATGACCGTGGAAGAAAAGATCGCCCAGACCGACATGATCCGCGGCGTTGAGCTTGGAACCGATGTCCATCCCGCCCATTTCTGCGCCCTCGATCCCTCCTCCGACTATCAATGGGACCGCGTAGATGCCAGCATTGGACAAGTCGGCATGGGCTTCGTCCACGACGTCTATTCCTCCGCCCGCGTGCTCAATCTGCTCCAGCGCTATTTCGTTGAAAAAACACGTCTGGGCATCCCCTGTATTTTCACAGGCGAGGCTCTCCACGGCATTTCCTATCCCGGTGCGACCAGCTTTCCTATGCCCATCGCGTTGGGCGCGACGTTCGATCCCGATGCCACACATGCCGTCGGCCACGCCATCGGCCGTGAGACGCGCACGCTGGGCATCACCGAAATTTTAGCCCCCAACCTTGATCTGGCGCGCGAGCCGCGCTGGGGACGTGTCGAGGAAACGTTCGGAGAGGACACCTACCTGTCGTCGCAGATGGCTTACGCCATCATCACGGGCGAGCAGAACCACGGCGATCTTTCTTCTGATTGTGCCGTCGCCTGCGAGCCCAAGCACTACGTCGGTCACGGCGTGCCCGAGGGCGGTACCAACTGCTCGCCCCTCCACGCTGGCGTGCGCGAGGTCGAGACCTACTACCTGCCCGTCTTTGAGGCGGGTATCAAGAAAGCGGGCGCTTGCAACGCCATGGCCGCCTATCACAGCATCGACGGCGAGAGTGTCGTCGCATCGCCCTACTATCTGCGCGAAGTGCTCAAGGGTCGCCTTGGCTTGCGTGGCTACGTCCGCTCTGACTTCGGTGCTGTCGACCGACTGCACTACGCCCACCACATGACGGCGGGCGCCAAGGACAGTGTTTCCACCGCCTTTTCAGCGGGCCTTGACGTGCAGGGCTTTGACTTTCCCAACGCCGTCTGGCGCAAGAATCTAAAGGACAATCTTGCCGACGGCTCTATCTCCCGCGAGATGCTGGACGAGGCGGTTTCACGCATTCTGCGCATCAAATTCGAGTTGGGATTGTTCGATAATCCCTATATGCCCGAGGGACGCGAGGACGAGGTGCTTCGTTGTAACGAGCACAAGGAAATCTCGCTGAACGCCGCCCGCAAGGCCATCACTCTTTTGCAAAACAAAAATAGCATCCTGCCCCTCAAAAAGGACACCAAAATCGCTCTGCTCGGTCCGTCCAGCGGCGTTGGACGGTTAGGCAGCTATTCCTCCAACCCGTGGGGCTATCGCGTTCCCTCTCTCGCCGACGAGCTGGCAGCCAGGGGCGACGTCATCTTCCGTCAGTGCTCGGGCTGCAGCATCACGGATCAGGACCTGGATGCCATTCCCGTATCGTGGTACCCCGACGGTGTCCGCATGGAATACTACTCCGAAAAGGGCTTTGGCGGCACGCGCGTAGGTGAAAACACCATGCGTCAGATCAATTTCACCTGGATCTTGGCCAAGCCTCATCGCGACCTACCCTTCAACAATTACTCCGTCCGCATGACCACCCGCATCTGCCCCGACACTCGTTCTCTCTTTGGCTCGGACAGCTTTGACGGCCGCCTCATTTTCACGGGCAACAACGGCGCCCGCGTCTGGCTAGACGGCGAGCTGATCATGGACGGTTGCCGCGAAGGACAGCCAATGCCTTGGAGTACAGTACATCTGGATCACGGCGTCAGCCGCGAGGTCGTAGTGGAATTGCCCGACGTGGGTGCTTGCGTCAATCTGACCCTCTCTCTTGACAACCGCTCGGACAGCATGGAGGAGGCGATCGAGATCGCCCGCGAGAGCGACGTGGCTGTCATCGTCTGCGGTGACGACAAGGTCACCAGCGGCGAGGGCATGGATCGAAACGATCTGCACCTACACGGTCGTCAGCGCGAGCTGATCCGCCGTGTGGCCGAGACAGGCACCCCCATCGTTTTGGTTTTGCTCAACGGCAAGCCCATCGATCTGATCGAGGAAGTCGGCTTATGCGACGCCATTTTGGAATGTTGGTTTATCGGTGAGCACGGTGCCCGCGCGATTGCCGAAGCGTTACTTGGCGAGCTGTGCCCCGGTGGCCGCTTGCCCATCTCCTTCCCCCGCGGCGTCGGTTCGCTTCCCTGCTTCTACAACCGCCTGCCCGGTGGCAGCGAGCATTATTTGGAGGGAGCGCGCGCACCGCTGTTCCCCTTCGGTCACGGTTTGTCCTACACTCGCTTTGTATACGGCGAGCCCGTTGTGAAACAAACGGGCAAGTACGACTTCACCGTCACGCTGGACGTGACCAACGAAGGTGAGATCGACGGTGACGAGGTCGTCCAGCTGTACGTCCGCGACGTCTGCTCCTCCATCGTGACCCCCGACCGCGAGCTGCGAGCCTTCCGGCGCGTTCACATCCCGTCGGGACAGACAAAGAGCGTCACTCTTACCCTGAATTTTGACAGCTTCAAGCTGCTTGACCGCCGCTACGAGTGGGTAGTCGAGCCGGGCGATTTTGAAATTCTGATTGGCGCGTCGTCGATCGATATTCGCAAAACGGCTGTTATCACCATATAAAAAAGAGCGGAGATGCCGTAGGGCATCTCCGCCAAAATAAAAATCAACGTGTATACCGCGCGCGATATTCGACCGGAGTACAGCCGCGCAACGCAAGAAAATTACGATTAAACGAACGCAACGACCAGTTGCCGCACTCGTGACTGATGTCGATGACCGAGCGGTCTGTGTTAAGCAAGAGATAGCTGGCGTGCGTGATCCGCACCTGCGTAACATACGAGGTAAAAGACACACTTACGTTGGCCGTGAAAAATTTGGACAGATAGGTCATGTCGTATTTGACGGCACGGGCAAGGGATGCGAGCGTGCATTCGTCCTTGAAATTCTCCTGAACAAAGGCAAGAATTTCGCGTAGCAACGCCATATTGCTCCCTTTTGATCTCGACTCCGTTTCGGAGGGAACGAACACCAACTTGCGCTCTGCCAAATCGCAAAGACGGTACAGCGCCCCCTTGACGGCATATTGTCCGTCATCCCGCTCCAGCGTTTGCAACAGCTCATACTCCACGCCCTGCCCCAACGCCAATCGCGGCGTGCGGGGGATGCACTTGGCGTACAGACGACTGAAGGCGGCGATCAGCTCGGGCGCGAAGATAAACAGCTTATGGCGACTGTGCGTCGGCGTGTGGAGCGAGTGCACCTGATGGGGACAGATCAAGGCCACGTCCCCCGCCTCCAGCGTTTCGGTCACACCGTCAACACTGATCAGCATTTCCCCTTCCAGCAACAGCACCGCCTCGTAACAGCGGTGAATGTGGGCAGGATAGCTGAAATCCTCCCCATACTCAACTTCAAAATAATCCGCATCCATGCGATGCCACGTTTCCAAAAAGGCCATAGGTGCCTCCAAAACCAAATTTCGTCGATTCATTATACTATACAAATTCAAATTTTGCAAGAAATGAGGACAACATCATGAAAGAATATTTCGTCGGCATCCCCAAAATTGCCTATGAGGGTCCCAAAACAAAAAATCCCCTCGCCTTCCGCTATTATAACCCCGATGAGGTGATCGCAGGAAAGACCATGCGCGAGCACCTGCGCTTTTCCATGGCCTACTGGCACACGCTGTGCGCTGACGGCACCGATATGTTTGGTCGCGGCACGGCAGATAAATCGTATGGGGAAAGCGATCCCATGGCTCACGCCCGTGCCAAAGCCTATGCCGCCTTTGAATTGATGGATAAGTTGTCCATTGACTATTACTGCTTCCATGACCGCGACATAGCGCCCGAGGGCGAGACACTGGCCGAGTCTAACGCCAATCTGGACGAGATCAGTGATCTGCTCAAGGAATTGCAGGAAAAATACGACAAAAAGCTGCTTTGGGGCACAGCCAACTGCTTCAATCATCCCCGCTATATGCACGGCGCAGGCACCTCGCCGCACGCTGACGTCTTCGCCTTTGCGGCGGCGCAGATCAAAAAGGCCATTGAGATCACGGTCAAGCTGGGCGGACAGAACTATCTGTTCTGGGGCGGCCGTGAGGGCTATGAAACCTTACTTAACACCGACATGGGCTTTGAACTGGACAACATGGCAAGACTGCTCACTATGGCACGCGACTACGGCCGTAAGGCCGGCATCAAGGGTGACTTTTACATCGAGCCCAAGCCCAAGGAGCCGACCAAGCACCAGTACGATTTCGATGCGGCGACCTGCGTGGCTTTCCTCCAAAAATACGGTCTGATGGAGGATTTCCGTCTCAACATCGAGGGCAACCACGCCACGCTCGCGGGTCACACCTTCCAGCACGAGCTGGCAACGGCGCGTATCAACGGCGTGTTCGGCTCCATCGACGCCAACACGGGCGACGCGCAGCTGGGCTGGGACACCGACCAGTTCCCCGCGAACGTATATGACAATATGCTCGTCATGCTCGAAGTGCTCAAGGCAGGCGGCTTTAAGACGGGCGGTCTTAACTTTGACGCCAAGTGCCGCCGCGGCTCCTTCACCCCCGAGGATATCGTGCTTGCCCACATCGCCGGCATGGACGCCTACGCGCTGGCGCTTCGTTTGGCCATCCGCGTGCGTGAGGACGGTCTGCTTGACGACTTCATCAAGGAGCGTTACGCAAGCTACGAAAGCGGCATCGGTGCTGAGATCGTGTCGGGCCGCGCCACGCTGGAATCTCTTGAGGAATATGCCCTTGCCAAGGGCGAGGTGCTTGACAGCGTCAAGAGCGGTCGCCAGGAATATCTGGAAGCGGCTTTGAACGCCTTGATGTTTGGATAAGGAGGAGTTCTTATGCAAACACGCCTTTTGATCGGCATTGACGTCGGCACGTCGGGCACCAAGACCGCGCTGTACGACGAGCACGGCACCCGTCTGGCCGTTCACACCGCCGAGTATCCCCTGTATCAGCCCCAAAACGGCTGGGCGGAGCAAGAGCCCGAGGATTGGTGGCTTGCCACCGTCGAGGGTATTCGTGCCGTCCTTGAAGCATCGAAGTGTGATCCCTGCGACGTCGTTGGCATCGGTCTTTCGGGGCAGATGCACGGCCTTGTCATGCTGGATGAAAATGGACAGGTTCTGCGCCGCTCCATCATCTGGTGCGACGGCCGCACGAGCGAGGAGTGCGAGGAGATCACCCGCCTTGTCGGCGCAGATCGCTTAATGTCCATCACCAAATCGCCCGCGCTGACGGGCTTTACCGCCTCCAAGATCCTCTGGGTGCGCAAGCACGAGAGAGAGATTTACGACAAATGCCGCCACATTCTTTTGCCCAAAGACTACATCCGCTACCGGTTGACCGGAGTTTTCGCCACCGATGCGTCAGATGCCTCCGGCATGCAGCTGCTTGACATTGAAGCTCGCGACTGGTCGGACGAAGTGCTCACCGCCCTTGACATCAACCGCTCGTTGCTGGCCGACGTATACGAATCCTGCGAGGTGACGGGAACCATAACGTCTGAGATCGCCGCACTGACAGGACTGTCCACCGACACCGTTGTCGTAGGCGGTGCGGGCGATAATGCGGCTGCCGCTGTCGGTTGCGGTGCCGTGCGCGACGGTTACGGCTTTACCACCATCGGTACCAGCGGTGTCGTATTCAGCCACTGCAAGGAGCTTCGCGCCGATCCCGACGGTCGCATCCATTCCTTCTGCTCAGCCGTTCCGGGCGAGTATCACGTCATGGGCGTGACGCTTGCGGCAGGCTTGTCCTTGCGCTGGTTCAGAGATCAGTTCTGTGCCGTCGAGCAGGCAGAAGCCAAGGAGCGCGATATCGACGTTTACGTCCGCATGGACGAGATCGCCGCCGAAATTCCCATCGGCGCTGACCGACTGCTGTTTTTGCCTTATCTGATGGGAGAGCGCACGCCCCATCTTGACCCCTTTGCCCGCGGTGCCTGGATCGGGCTCTCGGCCTCGCACACCCGTGCGCATTGCCTGCGCGCCGTTATGGAGGGCGTGATCTACTCGCTCCGCGATTGTCTGTCGCTGTTTGACGCGGCAGGTGTTACCCCTCCTTCGCGCATGATGGCTTGTGGTGGCGGCGCGGTCAGCTCGCTTTGGCGACAGATGCTGTCCGACGTGCTCGGCTGTACCGTTTGTACCGCCGCCTCGAACGACGGAGGTGCGCTTGGCGCGGCCCTTCTGGCAGGTGTCGGCGCGGGCGTGTGGACTAGCGTTCCCGATGCCTGTGACGCCGTCATCCGCGTACGCACCGAGCAAGCGCCCGTCGAGCAAAACAAGGCGGACTACGAACCGTATTATCAACTGTACCATTCCGTTTACAGCGCGCTGCGCCCCGTTTGCCATACCCTAGCAACGCTCAAAACGTCCTATTTGGAGGATCGCACATGAAAAATAAAACCATGCAAGAGAAATGCCGCGCGCGTGCGGCCGCCCTCGTCGCACAGATGACGCTGGAGGAAAAGATCGGACAGATGCAACACGCCGCTCCTGCCATTGAACGGCTGGGCATTCCCGCTTACAACTGGTGGAACGAGGCGCTCCACGGCTACGCCCGCTCGGGCACGGCCACCGTCTTTCCCCAGGCCATCGGCATGGCGGCCTCCTTCAACTCGGAGCTTTTGCACCGCGTGGGCGAAGTCATCTCGACCGAGGCGCGCGCCAAGTATAACGAATACAAGACCTTTGGCGACACCGATATTTATCAGGGCTTGACCTGCTGGTCGCCCAACATCAATATTTTCCGTGACCCCCGCTGGGGACGCGGCCACGAAACCTACGGCGAGGACCCTTATCTGACGGGCCGCATGGGTGTGGCCTTCGTCACGGGTATGCAGGGCGAGGGCAAATACCGTCGCGTTGACGCGACGCTCAAGCACTTTGCCGCTCACAGCGGCCCCGAAGCGCAACGCCACGGCTTTGACGCCGTCGTGAGCGATGAGGATATGCAAAACACCTATCTTTGGGCGTTCCAATATTGCATCGACCACGCCGATCCCGCCGCCGTCATGGGGGCGTACAACCGAACCAACGGAGAGCCCTGCTGTGCCAGCAAGACGCTGCTTCGCGATACGCTGTACGGCAAGATGGGCTTTGAGGGCTACGTCGTATCCGACTGCGGTGCCATTTGCGATATCGACGCACACCATCAGTCTACCGCCTCGCGCGCCGAGAGCGCCGCGCTAGCCGTCGAGAACGGCTGCGCGCTCAACTGCGGCTTTGCCTATTCCTTCCTCAAGGAGGCGGTTGAAAAAGGACTGCTGGATGCATGTTATATCGACGAAGCGGTCACACGTCTGTTCACCGCCCGTTATCGCCTTGGTATGTTTGATACCGATTGCGAATACGACGCCATCCCCTACGACGTCGTTTCCTGCGAGGAGCATCGCGCCCTCAACCGCCAAATGGCGCGTGAGA
The DNA here is from genome assembly GCA_045614625.1 of Eubacteriales bacterium. GTDB lineage: Bacteria > Bacillota > Clostridia > Oscillospirales > CAG-272 > SIG644. The sequence goes on along the minus strand of JAZLDE010000104.1, from coordinate 14,323 downwards.
GCATCGTTCTGCTCAAAAACGACGGTATTCTTCCCCTTTCAAAAGATGCCCGCGTGGCCGTTATCGGTCCCAACGCCGATTCGCGCGAGGTTTTGCTTGCCAACTATAACGGTACGCCCGACCGCTACACCACCCTGCTTGCGGGCATTCAGGAGGCGTGCGCGGGACGCGTGACCTTCGCGCAGGGCGCACACCTGTACGATGAGCGCCCTAATTCGGAGCTTGGCATCACCCTCCGCGAGGCCGTCATCGCCGCGCGACAGAGCGACGTCATTGTCATGTGCATGGGGCTCGATGCTGTGCTTGAGGGCGAGGAAGGTACGGCAAACACTCACGGACTTGCCGTCGGTGACCGCGCCACTCTCGATCTGCCCCGCTCCCAGCTGGCTCTTTACGAGGCCATGAAGGCAACGGGCAAGCCCATCGTGTTCGTCAACGTCAGCGGTTCTTGCGTAAACCTTGCTGACATGAAGGAAAACTGCGCCGCCGTCCTGCAGGTCTTCTACCCCGGTGCCGAGGGCGGCCACGCGCTGGCTGATATTCTGTTCGGTGACGTCAGCCCCTCGGGACGCCTGCCTGTGACCTTCTATCACAGTGTGGACGATCTGCCCGATTTTTCCGACTATTCCATGGAAAATCGCACCTACCGCTATTTCACAGGCACACCCGTATTCCCCTTCGGTCACGGCTTGAGCTACGCCGATATCCACGAGCAGTGGATCGACGCTAAGACGGTTGAATTGACCAACGAAAGCGAGATCGACACAGCCTACGCGGTCTTGCGTTATGCCGACGCGCCCGATCGACATTTGATCGGCTTTGAGAAGGTTTTCATCAAAGCAAAAGAAAGAAAAACCGTCGTATTTGAACGATAAAAATCGCGACCTCGGAACAAGTCCGAGGTCGCCTTTTTATTTACACGCGGTGAAGTTAATTGATTAGATCCCCATCACCTTTACGTCCGAAAGCGACGCGATGTCGTCGGCACGTTTTCCATCATTCAGATGATTCTTCACCACCAAACGGTCGATCGCACATCCGTATCTCTTACCCACGCTCCACAGCGTATCCATCCGCGAGGGGTAGCACAGCAGCATTTCGCCTGCCTTCTTTAGCCTGCGCTCGCCATACGTCAAGGCAGTCGCCACAAGAACCGTTTCCTTTGTCCAGAGCCGTGCGCAGACGCCCATCTCGGCGTCGATCGCCAACCGCTTGCCGTCCATGCGAGCCTTCGCACTCAGTACCTGCACCTGCCCCTCGTAATGCAGAGGCGATTCACCTGCCGCCGCACCGTCAGCCACGTAGCGCCAGGGCAGTTCAATATCCTTAGTCGTCATTTCACCGTCAGGCGAGACGAGGATAAGCGTGTAGCGGCAGTTGCCGCTCATCACGTAGCGGCCGCGATCCTGCGTGATTGCATCCAGCGTCGCCTGCCCTGCCACGTCGATCACGCGTGTGTCGGACGCTATACCAAACTCCTCGACGCTCTTAGCTTCGCTTTGCGTAACGTTGCCGTTGATACACCGAAGAGCGCGCGGTAGCGTCACCTCGCTTACGTCACAGCTGCTCTCACAGCCCGTCGCGTACCAATCAGCCGTGTAAGCCAACGTTTCGATCTGCTGACAGCACGCCTCTGTTACGATCTCGGCCTCGCACAGCACCCGACCCTCCTCCAAGGCAAGATTCAGCTCGGTACAAACGCCGCTGACCGCCGCGTCCCCTCCGATTGCCGCACCGTCCGCTTTCATTTCGTGATTGAAGGGCAGCTTGCGCCACACGCAAACGGGCTCCTGATCCTCGCCCTCACGCTGCAGCATCAGCTTGAGCATCACCTCGCCGCGGCAGTTGATGCGTCCGTTGCCGCAGAGTGCCTCGTTGACCATCACCTGCGCGTCACCGCTGACAATGCGCCAGTCGTCACCACTCCCCGCCTCACGATCCAGAAGGATCTCGTCGCTGACGACAAAGGGCTCGCCCAGCGCGTGAGAGCTAACTGCTGTTTGTGCTTCTTTCCAAAGCCGCTCCTCGCCACAGCCCTCTCGCAATTTGCCGCGATGCTTTTCCTCCAGAAGATAGCTTCCATAGGCCTTCACTCGTGCCTTGAGACGGCACTTGACGCTCATGCGGCGCGGACCGCTGACGCGGCTGATGACAGACTCACTCTCGCAAAGCGCGTAGCAGACCAAAGAGTCGTTCAGATCAAAATCGGGGCTTGCCTCCAACGGCACGCGAAAAACGTAATCCGACGATGTGGGGAAGCAATACATCTTGCCATCGCTTCCCGCATAGATCATGCAAAAATCTACCGTTCCCGAAAACTCGGCCGAACCGCCGCCAACGTAATGGGTGGGAGGCTGTACCGTCGCGCTGACGCGCAAGAGCCGCTTGATCTCGGGCTGATAATCGGGCAACGAGAAATCTCCCGCGACCTCGCTCGTCACGATCTTGTCGCAAATGGGCAACTGTAGCCGCAGCACGTCACCGCCCGTCCCCTTGGTGCTTGGTGTGTAAAAATCGTCCATATCCTTCTCCTCTCCTCGTCCGCCCTCGCGGACGTATTCTTTTTCGCTTCATTGTATGCAAAAACAAAAAAAGATATGCCACGGCATTTACCATGGCATATCTGTCTTTTATTCGTCGGATTCGCACCCCTGGGCACCCTCGGTACTGCCGAACAAGCGGCCGTAATCCGCGATCGCCTGCTCGATGATGCGTTCGGCCTCTTGATGGCCAAACAGCTCCTTGACTGCTGTCTGCTTGTTTTCCAACTGCTTATAGACGGTAAAGAAGTGCATGATCTCATCGAAAATGTGAGGCGGAAGCTCGGAGACGTCGCGCACGTCGTGATAAGTCGGATCGGAAAAGGGCAAGGCTATAATCTTATCGTCCAGCTTGCCTCCGTCAATCATTCGCATGACCCCAATGGGATAGACCTGCACCAGCGTCAAAGGGTACAACGGCATATTGCACAGCACCAGCACGTCCAAGGGGTCTCCGTCGTCGGCGTAGGTGCGGGGAATAAAGCCGTAGTTGGCGGGATAGTGGGTGGAGGTATACAGCACGCGGTCAAGACGAAGCAAGCCGGTGTGCTTATCCAGTTCATACTTGCATTGACTTCCCTTGGGAATTTCAATAACGGCCGAAAAATTGCCGGGCTTGACCTGCGCAGGATCCATATCGTGCCAAATGTTCATACGCTACCTCCTGATAACGATGATTATAATATTATTTTACATACTCGAACTCGAAATCATACATGGAAACGGTATCTCCGTCCTGGCATCCTGCCGCTTCGAGCTGTTCAAATACGCCGCTCTTTTGCAGTACACGCTGGAAATAGTTGAGCGACTCGTAGTCGTCGAAGTTGACCTGATTCATCAGATTGAAGATCCACTGACCCTCGACGATAAACTTTCCGCCCTCGCGGCGAATGATGGTCTGCTTACCGACGACCTCTTCCTCCTGCACGACCTCGGCCTCGTAGGTGAGGATGGGAGGCAACGCTTGTAAGCGCTCGTAGACCAGCTCGACCATCTCGCGCAAACCTTCGCCCGTTGCGGCGGAAACGTACAGCAATTCCCAATCGTTCTCGCGGACAAATTCCTCAAACTCCGCAACGTCGAACAGCTCATCATCCAGAATATCGCACTTATTGGCGATAATGATCTGAGGACGCTCGGAGAGCGCTGGGCTGTAACGAAGCAGCTCCTGATTGATGGTCTTAATATCGTCAATGGGATCTCTGCCCTCGTAGCAGGAAATATCCACCACGTGAAGCAAAAGACGACAACGGTCAACGTGACGCAAAAAGTCGTGACCCAAGCCCGCGCCCTCCGACGCGCCCTCGATAAGTCCCGGAATATCGGCCGCCACAAAGCCTGCCTCGTCATGTACACGCACGACACCAAGGTTGGGCGAAAGCGTGGTAAAATGATACTCGGCGATTTTGGGACGCGCCGCACTGATACGGGAAAGAATGGACGACTTGCCCACGCTGGGGAAGCCGATCAAACCTACGTCAGCCAGCATTTTCAGCTCAAGCGAAACGAATTTATGCTCGCCCTTGGTGCCGTTTTTGGCAAACATAGGCACCTGGCGGGTCGCCGTTGCAAAATGACGGTTGCCCCAACCACCGCGACCGCCGCGGCAAGCGATAAAGTCCTCGCCGTCCGACATGTCGTGAATGACCGCGCCCGTTTCGGCGTCCTTGATGATGGTGCCGCGCGGAACGGGAATGATCAGATCGTCGGCAGACGCACCGTGAATTTTGTTGCCCTTGCCATCGCCGCCGTTGCCTGCGACGAATTTATGGCGATACCGGTAAGCGAGCAGGGTGTTGACACCCTCGTCAATGCGGAAAACAATGTTGCCGCCGCGACCGCCGTCGCCGCCGTCGGGACCACCGGCAGAAACGTATTTTTCGCGGTGAAAGGCGATAGCACCATTGCCACCGTCACCGGCTTTGATTTCAATTTTTACATGGTCGATGAATGTTGACATAAAAACACCTCCGTTGGTGAAGAGTGGGAAAACGAATATTCAAGCAACCGTTCCTACGGACGCTCATACTGCGCGCTTTTAGCGCGCGCTGAGCGGTTTTGCTTTTTTCGTGTTACTTCTTGTCACTCGACAAGAAGTAACCAAGAAACGAGCCCGGACGTTCCCTCCGGGACCTCCCTGCGATTGCCGCGCTACATCGCGTATCAAGAGAGATTACATAAAAGTTTTCAATACTGTGCTTCAAGTCTTGCCACCACGCGCGGCAGGCGCAAATAGCAAAAAGTTTTGCGGGTTTCTTAAGGGCATTAGGCCCTTAAGTCCGCTTTCTTGGTTCGTTCTTTCTCGGATGAGAAAGAATGAACACAATACCGCACACCGAACGCGCACGGCGCAGCCGTGCTGTGTGAGGCTGTAGGAGAAGACGTATAAAATCTCTCCCCTCAATCACCCTTCTGCTTAATAATCATCTTGATCGGTGTTCCCTCAAAGCCAAAGGTTTCTCTCAGGCAATTCTCAATGTATCTCTGATACGAGAAGTGGAACAGCTCAATAGAATTACAGAACAAAACGAAGGTAGGAGGAGCGACCGCATTCTGTGTCATATAGTAGATCTTCAGACGCTTGCCCTTGTCGGACGGCGGCTGGGTGCGCATCATCGCCTCGCTCAAAATATCGTTGAGCATACCCGTCGTGACTCGCATATTGCGCTGATCCTGCACGTGCGCGATCAGCTTGTAAATATTGGGCAGTCTCTGTCCCGTTTTGGCCGAAACAAAGATAATGGGCGCATAGGGCATATAGGCCAGCGCGCTGCGGATTCTGTCGGTGAACGCCTTGACGGTGTCGTTGTCCTTTTCCACCAGATCCCACTTGTTAACGACGATGATGCTTCCCTTGCCCGACTCGTGGGCAATGCCCGCGATCTTTTCGTCCTGCGCGGTGATGCCCTCGGTCGCGTCGATCATCAAAAGGCACACGTCTGCTCTTTCGACCGCCATATGGGCGCGCAGAACGCTGTATTTTTCGATCTTGTCGTTGATCTTGGACTGGCGGCGAATACCTGCCGTGTCGATGAAGGTGAACTTGCCGTACTCGTTTTCAACCGAGGTATCTACGCTGTCACGCGTCGTACCCGCGATGTTGGACACGATCATACGCTCCGCGCCAACAAAACGGTTAATGATGGACGATTTGCCCGCATTGGGCTTGCCGATAACGGCCACACGAATGCTGTCGTCCTCCTCTTCCTCGTGCTCCATGTCGGGGAGTGCCTCGACGCAAGCATCAAGCAGGTCACCCGTGCCAGAGCCGTGAACCGACGAAACAGCGATCGGGTCATGGTCAAAGCCCAGCTCGTAGAACTCGTAAAACTCCAAGGGAGGCGCTCCCGTGCGGTCGCACTTATTGATGCAGGGAATGACGGGCTTGCCGCTCTTTTTGAGCATGGTCGCAATATCGTGGTCGTTGGCGGTCACGCCCGTGTGAACGTCGCACAAAAATACGATAACGTCGGCCGTGTCAATGGCGATCTGTGCCTGATTACGCATCTGCGCCAGAATAATATCGTCCGTTTTGGGCTCGATACCGCCCGTATCGATCAGCACCAGCTGACGGCCTCTCCATTCGGTTTCACCGTAAATACGGTCGCGGGTGACGCCGGGGGTATCCTCGACGATGGAGCGACGCTCTCCGATCAAACGGTTGAACAGCGTACTTTTGCCCACGTTAGGTCTGCCGACGACGGCAATGATTGGTTTACTCATGTGTATCTACCTCCTCTTCCCTACGATGTGTGGCATCGTAGATGGGTGTGTCTTGATTGGTTCCGAGCAGCGCGGTCAAAAGCGCACCGCCATCGTTTGGGCTGATGCGGATCTTCACGCCCAGACGCTTGGAAAGCTCGTTTGGTGTCATGCCGCAAAGAAACAGGTCTCCGTCGGCACGCAAGGTGTTTTCAGGAACAAGCACCTCGTCGCCAAGCACATGCTCTGCGAGCTGCTCGGCAATGTCCTTGCCCGTCAGAAGGCCTGCGACGGTGATGGTTTCACCAAAGAAATGATTGATGACGGGAACGACGTGAATGGTCAATCCCTCCACCGCAGCCTCCAGCTGTCCGCACAAACGGCGGATGCCCGCCTCAGCGGATACGCCCGTGACGACCGTAATCGTACGCGGAGCGGTATATTCTGCCAGATCATCCTCAAGAAAACGCATCTCAGCGGCAAATTCAAAGGCCTGCGAGGTCATCATACCGATGCCGTCCTCAAGCTGGGAATAATTCTCGTAGTAGTCATCGTCGGGCAGATCGACACCGCCCTTGATATACAGCTCGTCCGCGCAGAAAAAGACGCGACGTCCGTACTGTTTGACGCATTCGTCGCCCACGCGACTCACCTGCTCTATGATGGCGCAGCATTCCTCAGGAGAATAGGGCTCAAGCGGATACAGTTTTTGGCGGTAGCGCGTCAGCCCTGCAGGAACGATGGACACGCTGTCAAGTGCGGGCATATAATCGAGCATATCGCGCATGGTACGCGCCAGATGCTCGCCATCGTTGATACCGCGACACAACACCACCTGGGCGCAGATGCGGATTCCCGCGTCTGCCAGCCGTCTCATATAGGACAGCACCTCGCCCGCGTGCTTGTTGCGCATCATTCTGACGCGCAGCTCGGGATCGGTGGTGTGAACCGAAATATTGATGGGCGAGATGTGCATCTCGATGATGCGATCAATATCCCGCTCGGACAGATTGGTCAGCGTGATATAATTGCCGTGTAAAAAGGACAGTCGGCTATCGTCATCCTTGAAGTACAGCGTCTGGCGAAGCCCCTTGGGCAGCTGGTCGATGAAACAGAAAATACATCTGTTTTCGCAGGAATGCTTTTCGTCCATCAGCGGCGTTTCAAACTCCAAGCCGATGTCGTCGTACTCTTGCTTTTGGATGACCACCTCATGGCGTTCCTCGCCGCGGAAAAAGCACAAACGAACGGTGCGCTCAGCCAGATAAAAGCGATAGTCCAGTACGTCGCGGATCTCGCGGAAATTGATGGTATGCAATTTGTCGCCTGCCATGATCCCCGCTTTTTCGGCACGGGAATTGGCCGCAACGGACACGATCGTCACCATAGTGTGTGCTCCCTTCTTGCTTTTTTGCCCTCATGACCGTAAAATGGGCATAGTGAGCAGAATAATACAGTATATTCTACCACACTTTTTCCCATTTGTCAAATGCAAAACGCCAAATATTGCACCTAAATTTCGGGATTTTGACGATAGTGGAATTGGGACAAAGGTGTTTACAAAAAAGGCAAAATGTGGTATACTGAATTATCTATAAAATATCTCGGTAAACGAAAGGAGGAGGACGCATGCGTCTGGACAAATTTTTGGTATCCACGGGCAAGATCTCGCGCAGCGACGCGGGGCGTGCCGCACGCGGCGGCAAAATCACGGTCAACGGCATCGTTGAGAAAAAGGCCGACCGTCACATTGACCCCGATACCGACGTCATCACCTTGCACGGCGAGCGCATCGTCTACCGCCGTTACACCTATATTCTGCTCAACAAGCCTGCGGGTTATGTCAGCGCGACCGAGGACGGGCGCGAGGCGACCGTGCTGACGCTGCTCCCCGAGGAGCTGCAGCGCATCGGTCTTTTTCCCTGCGGACGTCTTGACAAATACACGCTGGGGCTGATGCTCCTGACCAACGATGGAGATCTCTCCCACCGTCTTCTCTCTCCCCGCCACCACGTTGAAAAGCGCTATGCCTATAGTTGCAAACTGCCTCTTTTGCCCGAGGACATCGAACAGCTGGAGGCGGGCGTTGAGCTGGAGGATGGCTACATGACCAAGCCCGCTCGCATGATCACCAAGCCGCAAAGCACAAGCGGTGTGATCGTTTTGACCGAAGGCAAATACCACCAGATCAAGCGCATGTTTGAGGCGGTTGGCAACAAGATCCTATCGTTGGAGCGCATCACCTTTGGTCCTTTGACGCTGGATCCTGCGTTGGAGCGAGGCGAGTGGCGCTATCTGACCGACGAGGAGATCGCTGCGCTGCAAAGCGGTGTAAAAGGGGTGGACGAGCTATGATGATCTATCTCATTCGCCACGGAGAGACCGATTGGAACCACCAGCGCCGCCGCCAAGGACGCCGCGACGTTCCGTTGAATGAAGCGGGACGAGAGCAAATGCTTCGCTGCGGTCAGTTGCTGACTAAATTACCCGCTGACGCCATCGTATCCAGTCCGCTCAGCCGCGCGCTCGACAGCGCCGCAATATTCGCCGAATGCGTGGGCTTTCCCAAGGATGGCATCGTCGCCGAGGAGGGCTTGATCGAACGCGATTTCGGCGACGTGGACGGCATGACCAAGGCGGAACTCAAGGCCTACCGTGCGCGTGGCGGCAACGAGCATCAGGAGCCGCTGTACCGTGTGCGCGAGCGCATGATGCGCACCCTTTTAACATACGCCCGCAAAAACGAAAAAAAACATATTGTTATGATCTCGCACAGCGCCGCCATTAAATCGGTATTTGTGAGATTATATGGCAAGCCCGAGCTGCAACGCAAGCCCACCAAAAACGCGGGTGTAAGCATCATCGAGTATCGCGGCGGCCGCCTATACCCTCATGCCCTTGACCTGGACGCCGAGGAGGCTGTTCGTTTTTTGAAGCGACGCAACATTTTGAAGGATTGATGCAAAATCGACCTCAAAAAAGAAGCACTGAAAAGAATTTTGCGTTCTGCAGAGCGCGAGGAGGGCTACGCGCCCTCCGCTACGCTGCCTTTTGAAAAAGGCGGACGAAAACTTTTAAATGGCCTTTCAGCCAAGGAGGACAAACTCATGTCACACATCCGCACCATCTACGCCAGCCAATATGCCAAGCTCGACAGCAACGTCTACACGGGCGGTGGCACCGACGACACCTCGGCTCTTCAGTCCATTCTCGACATTGCCCGCGACGAGGGCGGCGTGCATCTCATCATGGACGGTGCTGCGCTGGTTTCCGGTCTTGACATTTACTCCAACACCACCATCGAATGTATGAACGCCGATTGTGGCTTTTTCCAGATCGCCCAGTCAGGTCGCGCCATCATCACCAATAAAGAGTGGGACCGTAAAACCATCCGCACTCGCAACATCACCCTCAAGGGCGGCACCTACAACCAGGACGCCCCCAATCAGCCCCACCACGTTCCCTTCCCCATGGAGGTCAGCGCTGAGGATTTCGGTGACAACCACTGGATCTTTGCGATTGAATTGTACGGTGTGGAGAACGTGCTGCTGCAGGATCTGAAGATGCTTGATTTCCGCACCTTCTGCATCACGATCGGCAACTTCCGCCACGTGACTCTGAATCGCGTCTGGGTGGATCTGCCCAAGCGCATGCAGGCGCAAAATCAGGACGGCTTCCACTTCTGGGGGCCCGGTCAGTTCCTCACCATCCGCGATTGCGGCGGTAAGGTCGGCGACGACTTTATGAACATCGGCCCCGACGAGGCCGACAAAACCTCCTCCATTACCGACGTGCTGGTCGACGGTCTGTTCCTGGACGATGCCGACCAGGCGATTCGCCTGCTCTCGCGCGGCACGGGACTTCTCGACCGCGTGACCATCCGCAACGTACAGGGCTCCTACCGTTCCTTCGGCTTCTACGTCAACTCCTGGTTCCCGGACGTCACGGCGGGCAACTTTGGCGATATCTTCATCGAAAACGTCAATCTCACTCACACCGAGCCCAACTACACCTACCGTCCGCCCATGCTGTTCTCGGTCGGTGGCGATATCCGTTGTCTGACCATCAAGAACGTCCGCCACGAGTATCCCATCGACAAGCGTGCTCTGGGCGAGTTTGGCCTGCCCTTCTATTCCACCCAGCCCGGCACCATTGCCGATTTCGTCTACCCCTCGGGTAAAAAGCCCGTGATCAAGAACCTCATCATCGACGGTGTGACAGTGCTGGAAAACGAGCAGAGCGAGGGCATGGAGCAGTTCCAGATGTATGGCGACGTGGGCAACCTCGTCATCAAGAACGTGCTTTCCGTCAAGGACAAGGGTGTGGCCCGTTCGGGCAACATTCTCAAGGTCTATCCCTGCGGTCACGTTGATACCGCTATCGTCAGCGACGTCTTCTCCGTTGGCGCCGCCAAGGTCATCGAGGGCGAAGAGAACATCGATCAGCTCATTCAGACCAACGTCACTGCACAATAAAAAAGGAGGGCTCTCTTATGCCGATCTCCACCGTATATGCAAGCACAGTCGCCGCACTGGACAGCCACGTCTATCACGGCGGCGGCACGGACGACACGCAGGCGCTTCAGGCAGTCCTTGACCGCGCCAAGACCGAAGGCGGCATCCATCTGGTCATGGACGGTGCCGCGCTGGTGTCGCACTTGGAGGTCTACTCCAACACGACCATCGAGTGCCTGACTGCCGATTGCGGCTTTTTCCAAAAAGACAATTCCAACTGTGCCATCGTGACCAATGCGAATTGGAATATCACCGATCGCACGATAAAAAATATCACACTCAAGGGCGGCACCTATAACCAAAACTGCGCCCACCAAGCGCACGACGTTCCCGTCACCGAAGAGACCCGCCCCTTTAACAGCTACGGCGACATCCGCGGCGTGGTTGCCCTTGAATTTTACGGCGTGGAAAACGTACTCCTTCGCGACGTTATCATCGTCGACTTCCGCACCTACGCCTTTATGACGGCCAACTTCCTTCACATGACGCTCGAGCGCGTGTGGCTGGAGCTGCCCGGCCGCATGCAGGCGCAGAATCAGGACGGTTTCCACTTCTGGGGCCCCGGTCAGTTCCTCACCATCCGCGATTGCGGCGGTAAGGTCGGCGACGACATCATGAACATCGGCCCCGACGAGGGCGACGGCGTGTCCTCCATCACCGATGTGCTGGTCGACGGTCTGTTCCTCGACGACGCCGATCAGTCCATCCGTATCCTTTCGCGCGGTACGGGTCTTGTCGACCGCGTGACCATCCGCAACGTGCAAGGAACGTACCGATCCTTCGGTTTTTACATCGACGCCTGGTACCCCGGAAATACAGCCGGCAATTTCGGCGACATTTTCATCGAGAACGTCAATCTGACTCACACCGCGCCCAACTACGACTACCGCCCGCCCATGCTGTTCTCGGTCGGCGGTGACATCCGCTGTCTGACGCTCAAAAACATCCGTCACGAATATCCCATCGACAGCCGCGCCATCGGCGAGTTCGGTCTTCCCTTCTATGCGACGACCCCCGACACGATCGCGGACTACGTCTATCCCTCGGGCAGAAAGCCCGTGATCCAGAACCTCATCATCGACGGCTTGACAGTGCTGGAGAACGAGCAGAGCGAGGGCATGGAGCAGCTTCGCGTCTTTGGTGAAGTGGAGAACCTTGTGCTCAAAAACGTGCTGTCCGTCAAGGACAAGGGTGTCTCCCGCTCGGGCAACGTCCTTAAGGTCTACCCCTGCGGTCACGTCGACAACGCCATCGTCAGCGACGTGTTCTCAGTCGGTGCGACCAAGGTCATTGACGGTGAGGAAAACGTCAACCAACTGATCAAAAATAACGTCATTTCCCAATAAATTATTATCAAGCATCCGGAGAAACAACACCCCATGAACATTATTGAAACCATCGCAAAAGAACTGAATCTGACTATTGACCAGGTCGAAAAGACGGTCGCTCTCATCGACGAGGGTAACACCATTCCCTTCATCGCCCGTTACCGAAAGGAGGTCACGGGAAGTCTGGACGACACCGTCCTTCGTACGCTGGAGGAGAGATTGAACTATCTGCGCAACATCGAAAAGCGCAAGGAGGAGGTCCGCAATCTCATCGACGCACAGGGCAAGCTGACCGATGAGATCGTCGCTGCCATCGAAGCTGCGGTGACCATCACCGAGGTCGACGATATTTACCGCCCCTTCCGTCCGCACCGCAAGACCCGCGCCTCCGTCGCACGCGAAAAGGGGCTGGAGCCTCTTGCTGAACTGCTCATGGCACAGGAGAACGAATATATTCCCTCCATCGAGGAGCAAGCTACTGCTTATATCGACGAGGAAAAGGGCGTAAAGAGCGCTGACGAGGCATTGGCAGGCGCACGCGACATCATCGCCGAGGACGTATCGGACAACGCAGAATACCGCAAGGCTCTGCGCCGTCAGACCTTTGCCAACGGTTCTCTCGTCGTGCGCGCTGCCAAGGAAGAGGACTCGGTTTACAGTCAGTATTATGAATACGAGGAGCCGCTCAAGAAGGTCGCGCCGCACCGTGTACTGGCCATCAACCGCGGTGAAAAAGAGGAATTTTTAAAGGTCAGCGTGACCGTTCCCGCCGACATCGTGCTCAATTATCTGTTCAACTGCGTGGTAACCAACCCGAAAAGTCCTGCTGCACAGCACCTAACGGCCGCCGTCGTAGACAGCTACGACCGTCTGATCTCCCCCTCCATCGAGCGCGAGATCCGCAACGATATGTTCGATGCCGCCTGCGAGGGTGCCATCAAAGTGTTTGCAGACAATCTCTCCCACCTGCTCATGCAGTCGCCCCTCAAAGGCAAGACGGTGCTGGGCTTTGACCCCGGCTACGTCAATGGCTGTAAATTAGCCGTTGTCGACAAGACAGGCAAGGTGGTCGACACGGGCGTGATCTACCCCACCAAGCCCCGCCAGCGCACCGACGAGGCCAAGCGCATCCTCAAGCGCATGATCCACACGCACAAGGTCGACGTCATCGCCATCGGCAACGGCACGGCCTCCAAGGAAAGTGAAATTTTCGTGGCTGAATTGCTGCGCGAGATCGAGGACGATTGCAAGTATATCATCATCAGCGAGGCAGGTGCCTCCATCTACACGGCCTCTAAGCTGGCCGCCGAGGAGTTCCCCGAATTCGACGTTATGCAGAGAAGCGCGGTTTCCATCGCAAGACGCTTGCAGGACCCCCTGGCTGAGCTTGTCAAGATCGATCCCAAGGGCATTGGTGTCGGTCAGTATCAGCACGACATGAAGCCCGCGAGATTGGACGAAGCTCTGACGGGTGTCGTTGAGGACTGCGTCAACGCCGTCGGCATCGACATCAACACGGCCTCCTATTCCCTGCTTTCCTATATTTCGGGCATCAACATGACCAGCGCCAAGAACATCGTCAAGTACCGCGAGGAAAACGGCGAGTTCACCTCGCGCGCGCAGCTACTCAAGGTGCCGCGCATCGGTGCCAAGGCTTATGAGCAGTGTGCCGGATTTTTGCGCGTACCGGGATCGAAGGAGATTCTGGACAACACGGCTGTTCATCCCGAATCATACGAAACAGCGCGTGCACTGATCGCCCTGTTCGGCTATTCGGCCGACGACGTTCGAGCAGGTCACCTGTCCTCACTGGGTGCTAAGGTGCGCGAGATGGGCGTGGCAAGCGTTTGCGAGAAGCTGGGTGTTGGTGAGCCGACGCTGCTCGACATCATTGGCGAATTGGAAAAGCCCGGCCGCGACTTGCGCGACACCCTGCCGCCTCCCGAGCTGCGCACTGACGTCATGGACCTGTCCGACCTCAAGCCCGACATGACGCTGAGGGGCACCGTCCGCAACGTAATCGACTTCGGCGCATTTGTGGACATCGGCGTCCATCAGGACGGCCTCGTCCACATCTCCGAATTGTCCGATCGCTTCGTCAAGCATCCCTCCGAGGTCGTGTCCGTCGGTGATGTCGTCACCGTCCGCGTCCTCGCCGTGGATGTGAAGAAAAAGAGAATTTCTCTGTCGATGAAGAGTAAGAAGGAATAAGAGGACGCTGGGGGAAACTTCTTGAAAG
>JAZLDE010000103.1:0-2640 GCA_045614625.1 Eubacteriales bacterium | reverse complement strand
CCACGCAGGAATATAGGGGTAGCGGCGGACGTACAGGCGGTACTCGGGACACAGGGCTTTGACCTGCAGGATCAATTCGTGCAGATCCTCAGTACGGTGGTAGAGCGAGATGAGCAAGTCGGGCTTGTCCTCGCGGATGGTGCGGGCGCTACCCTCGATAGCCTCGCGCTCACTTCCCTCCACGTCGTATTTGATATAGTCGACGCGTTCGCCTGCTTTGTGATCGTCAATGGCCAATGCCTTGACCTCGATGGTGCGGCGCGCTTTTCCTTCAGTGTCGACGCCAGCGTTGCGGTTGCCGCTGTCCTCGAAGATCAGCGTGGTCGTTTCGTTCCAAACGGCGGCATTTATAGGCTTCACCCGCACCTCTCCCTCGGCGTATGCGCAGAGCTTACGGAAGTTGCGGCGGTCGGGCTCAAAGGCGTAGATGCGCTCGATATGGGGGCAAAGCTCGATCAGCTCGCGGGCGGTGTCGCCGTCGTAAGCGCCTGCATCCACGGCAACCCTGTAATCATCCAAATGCAACAGCTCGCGCATGACGCTCTCGCGGTCATCCTGCGTGGCAAGCAGCACGTCAAGTCGGCCCGTGCGACGGAACTCAACCACACCGCGAAACACCTCGCGCGATCTTTCATCAGCAAGAGCCTCGCAGGCCGCCTCCAGTTCCGCCCCGTGCTCTCTTTCATATTCTTCGCAAAACAGCGTGTCGCCCTTAACAGGCACGTCGGGGATATAGGTCTCGCACACACTTGCTACGTGGGCGATGTTGTTCATGACGTCGGGCAAGGACGAGGCAAACGACACAAGCACAACGAGATTGTCCGCACCGTACTGCTCGCACACGTCCGAGAAGCGGCGCACCGTCTTGCCGTGGAATTGCTGGCCCCTGACGAAATCGTCGCTGGCAAAAAATTCCTTGACCTCGATGCCGTATTTTTCACACACGGCCAATATCTTATCCGCGCCGTTGCCCATGCCGTACATGACGACGGTCTTATCCGTCGCGGCCAAATTTTGCCACAGATCCATGCTAATCCCTCCCGATTTTGCCGCCGACCGTTGACAATTTCTCGGCGGCGTGGTATACTCTACTTGTATTATATCACAAAATCCGCCACTGTGCAAGAGCACAGGCGAACAAAGGAGAACTATCATGAACGATTGCCTGTTTTGTAAGATCATCGAGGGTGTGATCCCCTCCAAAAAAGTCTATGAGGACGAGTCCGTCTACGCCTTCTACGACATCGCGCCCCAAGCGCCCGTCCACATTCTCGTCATTCCCAAAACGCACATCGCATCCGCTGACGAGGTAACGGCCGACACCGCCGCACACGTTGCCGCTGTCTTCACGGTCATCCCCAAGATCGCCGAGATCGCGGGTTTGGAGAACGGCTACCGCATCATCACCAACGTCGGCGAGGACGGCTGCCAGAGCGTCAAGCACCTGCACTTCCACGTGCTGGGTGGTAAGAAGCTGAGCGAGAATATGGCGTAAAAGAAAAATCCCGACCCAAATGGCTGGTTCTCATAAGGAAGTTTGACTAACGCAAGGTAGGACGAACTGTGTTCGCCCGCGGGAGACTGCAGGTCTCCCATACAGATAAAAACGCTCCGCAGTAAACAAATAATTAACGCCGACAGATTTTTCGATATCTGTCGGCGTTCGTTCTATTCTGTTCGGTGAATTAGAATTTACTTTTTCAAAATCACACAAACAATGCAAAACAAAATTATAGTGAAAAATATAATTGTATTTCTAATTGCAAGCTTTCTGTATAGTCTGTTACGATCACCTATGAGTTCTTTATATCCCACATCATTTTCTATGTCTATCTTTTGGGTGTCAATTTCTATGGTTAAATATGATTTTGCTTCATTTCTATTGAGTTTAGAATATTTCTTTTTCACACCGTATGTTTTAATGAGAAAAGGATATCTTAACGGTATACTGTAATTTCCATCATCATTTCTGAAACCACCTGCTGTGTATGTAAAATACACAATATCCTTTTTGGGACCTTGCTCAAATAAAAAAGATATCAAATTGCTATCTACCAAATGAAAACCCTTAAGGCTCATTTGATTTAACCATTTATCTAACCGATGATACATAAACGATGGGTATATGCGAAATTTTCTGAAGTATTTTTTCTTGGGATCCTTTTGAAATTTTTCAAGTTTCGTCAACCAAGTATACTTTTTCTTCAAAATGCGCACCTCCATTCAACAAATTCTTATTCATCCTTCTATTTATCGCCAGTTTCGCCTTCGTATTACAGCGTTGCAAGCAACGCCGGCTTCGGGCAAAGCCTATACCCCTTTGTAGGGCGGGGGTTTACTCCCGCCGTCTTATTGACCTAAATTTTATGTTATGGCGGGAGCAAGCCCCCGCCCTACGATGTAACCCCATTATAACACAAATCGGCAGAGAAAACAATATCTCTGCCGAAATTCGTTTGTAGGGGCGACCATTGGTCGCCCGTTTTTTTGCGGTTGTTTGCGGGCGATCAATGATCGCCCCTACGGTAAACATCCTTATGAGAATGAGCCAAATGACTCCCTTTTTATATGATGAGCCCGTGGCGGTATCAAAATGTCACTCTCTCTACCTTCACACACCGATACGGTGCCCGATCCTCC
>JAZLDE010000102.1:0-6073 GCA_045614625.1 Eubacteriales bacterium | reverse complement strand
GTCAGCCAAGACGTTCCCTCTTGGAACTCCCTTGGCATTGCCGCTCTACAAGGGCAATAGAGGAGAAAGACATAAAATTTTGAAATGCATCGCGCGCCGCAAAGCCAACACGAGCGGCAGATATGCCAAAGCGAAAAGTTTTGCGGGGTTCTAAGGGGTATTAGACCCCTTAGTGCCTTTTCTTCGCCTATTCTTTGCGGCAAGGCAAAGAATGGGCAAATGACGCTTACCGAGCGCGCGAAGCTGGGCGAGGCTGTAGGGGAAGACGTAGAAAATTTAGGTTTCTCTTATTTCCCCCGCCTTTCCACCACGAGCGGCAGATATGGGGAGCAAAATATGTTGCTTTCTTGGTAGGGGAGGGGCTTGCTCCTCCCGTTTGATTGGCGTTTTTTTCATGGTGGGCGCATATGGAATGCGCCCCTACATTCGTGGAGCGGATGGGGTGGGGGCCCCGCCGCTCGCGGTAGCTATGGTTTGGAATAGCGTATTCCTTTCCCCTTACAAAGAAAGGAGTAGTCGAAAGGGCGAACTTTTCTTTTCCCTTATATAAAAGTTCTTGAGGGGGTGTGGGGGAACTTCTTTCAAGAAGTTCCCCTGCGCGTACCCCTCGTACCTTCGTTCTCCTTACTCCTTACCCGTCCAGCAGTAGGTGCAGAGGTTTTCGGGATCGATGCCGATGGCTTTGATGATACCCTCGAGGGTCTGGAACTCAAGCGAATCGAAGCGGAAGCGGTGGCAAAGTGCCTCGCGCAGCTTGCGACCGCGCTCGGTAGAGGAGTCGCTGTACTCTTCAAGGTGTTCAAAGCCTTCCTTGCCCTCCAGCTCCATGATAACGCGGCGGGTAATGAGATCCATTTCGTTGTTGGATCGGGTGAAATTGAGGTATTTGCAGCTGTACATGATGGGCGGGCAGGCGATTCTCATGTGAACCTCACGCGCACCGTTCTCGTACAGAAATTCGACGGTCTCCTTGAGCTGAGTGCCGCGGACGATCGAATCGTCCACAAACAGCAGCTTTTTGTCCTTGATCAGCTCCTTGACGGGGATCTGCTTCATCTTGGCCACGCGGTTGCGGTCCACCTGCTTGGCTGGGGTGAAGCTGCGCGACCAGGTCGGGGTGTACTTGATGTAAGGACGGGCGAACGGAATGCCGCTTTGATTGGCGTAGCCGATCGCGTGGGGCGTGCCCGAGTCGGGGAAGCCGCCGACATAATCGATGTCGGGCATGGTTCCCGTTTTTTTGTCGTTCTCGGCTAAGATTCCACCGTCGCGGTAGCGCATGGCCTCGACGTTCACTCCCTCATAGTTGGAGGACGAGTAGCCGTAGTAGGTCCAGAGGAAGGAGCAGATGCACATCTTCTTACCCGGCTCTTGCAAAATCTCCATCGAGTCCTTGGTGATGCGAACGATCTCTCCCGGACCTAATTCATGCTCATCCAGATAGTCCAGCTTCTGGTAAGCGAACGACTCGAACGACACGCAATATCCGCCGTCGTTCTTGCCGATCAACACGGGAATGCGTCCCAGCTTGTCGCGAGCGGCGATGATGGAGCCGTCCTCGCACAAGATCAGCACGGACAGACTGCCCACAATCAGATCCTGCACGAATTTGATGCCCTCGGCAAAGGAGGGCTTGCGGCTGATGAGGGCCGCTGCCAGGTCGGTTGAGTTAACAGCACCGCCCGTCATGGCGTTGAAGTGGCCTGCGCTGGCAGCAAAATAGCGATCGATCAGATCGTCGGCGTTGTTGATCGCGCCGATGGTGCAGATGGCAAACTTGCCCAGCGCCGAGCGAATGAGCAGCGGCTGGGGGTCGCTGTCGCTGATGCAGCCGATGGCCGACGTTCCCGTCATCTCATCAAAGATACCCGAGAACTTGGTGCGGAAGGGCGAGTTTTCAATGTTATGTATGTCGCGCTGCAGCCCCTTGATGGGGTCCCACGCTGCCATGCCGCCGCGGCGGGTGCCGAGGTGGGAATGGTAGTCCGTTCCGAAAAAGACGTCCTCAATGGCGTCGTGGTTGCAGGCTGCGCCGAAGAATCCTCCCATGCTGCCTCCTTATGCCTGACGAGCGGCGAAGTCAGCCGAGATGCGGGCATCCTTGGCAAGAACCGCCTCGCTGTCGGCGACTCTCTTGGCGTCGAGCTTGGCGGCCAGCTCGCGGTCCTCGACGGCGAGGATCTGGGCGCAAAGCAAAGCGGCATTGACACCACCCCCGATGGCAACCGTAGCGACAGGGATGCCGGAGGGCATCTGTACGGTAGACAGGAGGGCGTCAATGCCGCCGATATTCGCAGAAGCGCAGGGAATGCCAATGACGGGCAGCGTGGTGTTGGCTGCGATGGCACCTGCCAGGTGAGCTGCCATGCCTGCGGCCGCAATGATGGCGCCGAAGCCGTTTTCGCGCGCGGACAGAGCGAAGGAGCGCGCTTCCTCGGGCGTGCGGTGCGCCGAGTACACGTGTACTTCGAAGGGGATGCCCAGAGCGAGCAGGGTATCGGTGGCTTTCTGAATGACGGGCAGGTCACTGTCACTGCCCATGACGATTCCGATTTTTTTCATGTTGACGTTCCTTCCTTTTAGGGTTGCTGGATGGGTGGGTGTATGGGGTATGCCGGGTCGTTTTTGACTGACCCGAAAAAAAGATGGTCATAAAAAAGCAAAAAGGCACACTGCGAGACCGTGTGCCGGCGGGGGAAATGCATCCCTTTTTTGATTCGCAGGCATCGATGTTAGCGTATGTCGTTTGCGAAAAAAGTTATATTTGGAAAGAAAAATCTTACCAAATACATTATAACATATAATATAGTATAAGTCAAGCGACAGAAAGGACAAAATATTGATTTTTTGAGGGGGATTTGACGGTATTTCGAACAACTTTTTCTAACCGATGGGTGTGGCGCGTGAGGGTACAGAGTTGAGGAGGGGGGGTAGCTAAATTTTCCACAACTTCTCCTACGGACGCGCGTACAGCTTCGCGCCGCGCTGTACCGGCTTTGATGTACTTTCTTTGTCGCTGAACAAAGAAAGTACCAAAGAAAGTCAGCCCGGCCGTTCCCCCCGGGGCCCCCCTCACCGTCCGCCGTTCTGACGAAGAACGGCGGAAAGGCGAAGTTTCGCAAGCCTCCTCCATCTGCGGGGCATATATCCCACCCCGCAGATGGGTTAGCTTGGCAAAAGCTTTTGCTTTCTCGTCCTGTTTGAAATTTCATCTATCACAGGGAAAGAGGCAAAAGCTAACGGCGCTTGCTAAAGCGACGTCCGAGCAACTCCCGTGTTTGCAAGTTTCTTTAACTTGCAAACGCAAAATCTGAAGATGTAAAACTTCGCGAAAAGATGAGCAAAGCGGGAGCGTCGCGACCTTTTCGCGTCGCGGGAATCCAAAGGGCATTAGGCCCTTTGGTTCGCTTTCTTGGTTCGTTCTTTCTCGAATGAGAAAGAATGAACACATACACCGCACAGCGAGCGCGTGCCGCAGGCACAGTGTGAGCGTCAAAAGAAGAAAAAGCCCCCCACCGCGACATACCGCCGCGGTGGATGGCTTCATATGAGCATCAGCCCTTAATGGACGTGCCCTTTTCCTTCTGAATGACGTCGTGTGCGCCGCCTTCGACGATACTCGTGGCGGATACCAGCGTCAGCTTTGCCTTCTGTTGCAGCTCGGGAATGGTGAGCGCGCCGCAGTTGCACATGGTCGACTTGACCTTTGCCAGCGACATTGCCACGTTGTCCTTCAGGCTGCCTGCGTAAGGAACGTAGGAGTCAACACCCTCCTCGAACGACAGCTTCTTGTCGCCGCCCAGGTCGTAGCGTTGCCAGTTGCGGGCACGGGCCGAGCCCTCGCCCCAGTATTCCTTATAGTAGGTGCCGCCGATGCTGACCTTGTTGGAGGGAGACTCGTCAAAGCGGGCAAAGTAACGGCCCAGCATAACGAAATCCGCACCCATGGCCAGAGCCAGCGTGATGTGGTGGTCGTAAACGATACCGCCGTCGGAGCAAACGGGAACGTAAATGCCCGTCTCCTCAAAATAGCGGTCTCTCTCAGCGCAGACCTCGATGAGCGAGGTTGCCTGGCCGCGGCCAATACCCTTGGTCTCGCGGGTGATGCAGATGGAGCCGCCGCCGATACCGACCTTGATAAAGTCAGCACCGCAGTCAGCGAGGAAGCGGAAGCCGTCGGCGTCTACGACGTTGCCCGCGCCAACCTTGACGCTGTCGCCGTAGTGTTCGCGGATCCACGCAATGGTGCGCTTCTGCCACTCGGAGAAGCCCTCGGAGGAGTCGATGCAAAGAACGTCAACGCCCGCCTCGATCAGGGCAGGTACGCGCTCTGCGTAGTCACGGGTGTTGATACCCGCGCCGACGACGTATCTCTTCTCGGCGTCAAGCAGCTCGTTGGGGTTCTGCTTGTGGGTGTCGTAGTCCTTGCGGAAGACCATGTGGACAAGGTGACCCTTGTCATCGATGATGGGAAGCGAATTGAGCTTGTGCTCCCAGATGATGTCGTTGGCAACCTTAAGTGTGGTGCCCTCGGGAGCGGTGATCAGCTTTTCAAACGGCGTCATGAACTCACGCACCTTGGTGTTGGGATCCATACGGGAGACGCGATAGTCGCGGCCGGTGACGATGCCCAGGAGCTTGCCCTCGGCGGTGCCGTCGTCGGTGACAGCCATGGTGTTATGTCCCGTTCTCTCCTTGAGAGCCACAACCTCTGCCATGGTCATATCGGGGGTCAGGTTGGAGTCACTCTTGACAAAGCCGGCCTTGTAGCCCTTGGCGCGACGGACCATAGCGGCCTCGTCCTCGATGGTCTGCGA
Organism: Eubacteriales bacterium; assembly: GCA_045614625.1. GTDB lineage: Bacteria > Bacillota > Clostridia > Oscillospirales > CAG-272 > SIG644. The sequence continues at coordinate 1,256 of JAZLDE010000102.1, read as the reverse complement.
GCCGTAGATGAAGGCAACGCCGCCCTCGGTTGCAAGCGCTACCGCCAGCTTTTCGCCCGAAACGGACTGCATGATCGCGGAAACCATGGGGATGTTCATGGAAATTGCGGGTTCCTCACCTCTCTTGTAGCGGACAAGAGGGGTCTTGAGAGACACGTTTGCGGGGATGCACTCGCTGGAGGAGTAGCCGGGAATGAGCAGATATTCGTTAAAAGTATGCGAAGGTTCGTTGATAAAGGTTGCCATATTGCGATTCTCCTTTTCCTAGTAATTATTGTTTCGCCTGCGTTTCGCAATACAGGCAACGGTAGACTTTGTTTTGTTTGTCGGTCAGACGGAACACGTGGGAGAGCTCCTGCTCGACCGAGGTGATACAGCGGGGATTTTTGCAGAAAATAACGTCTGTGAGCGTTTCGGGCAGATCCAGCGTTTTCTTTTCGATCAGCTGACCGTCCCGGATGACGTTGACAGTTGCGTCGGGATCGACGTAGCCGATGATATCCAGGTTCAAATCGCGCTCGGTTTCGATCTTGATGATGTCCTTTTTGCCCATCTTACCGCTCTGAACGTTTTTGATGATGGCGACGGATCCTTCCTCGTTTCCAAGATCCAACAGCTCGTACAGCAGCATGGCGCGGCCGGCGGTGATGTGGTCGATGACGATGCCCGTGCGGACGGTAGAGTCAATATTCATATCGTTCCGGCCTCCTTCAAAAGCTTGAGAATGAGCGCCATTCTCATGTATTTTCCGTTGAGTACCTGCTTAAAATAGCAGGCTCTGGGATCGTTATCCACAGCGACACTGATCTCGTTGACGCGAGGCAGTGGGTGCATAACGCACAGATCATTCTTGGCGCGTGCCAGCTTTTTCAGATCGAGGATGTAGCTGTCCTTGAGCCGCAGATAATCCTCCTCGTTGAAGAATCTTTCGCGCTGAACGCGGGTCATGTAAAGGATATCCAACTCGGGGATAGCAGCCTCCAGATCGGTGACCTCCTCGTAGGGGATGCCGGCCTTGTCCAGCACGTCCTCCTTGACGTAGTCGGGGACGCGCAGCTCCGCGGGCGAGATGAGCACGAAGCGGATGCCCGTGTAGCGCGACATGGCGCCGATGAGAGAGTGGACGGTGCGGCCGAACTTGAGGTCGCCGCAAAGGCCGATGGTCAGGTGATCAAAGCCGCCCTTTTCGCGGTAGATGGTAAGAAGGTCTGCCAGCGTTTGCGTCGGGTGGCAGTGACCGCCGTCGCCCGCGTTGA
>JAZLDE010000101.1:0-15374 GCA_045614625.1 Eubacteriales bacterium | reverse complement strand
CCCCGCCGAGTTTGACAGATATTCCAACCTGTAAGATGCAAAACCCGCCGCCCCCATGGGCGGCGTTTCTTTTTATGGGGTGTAGTCGAATAGGTCGTAGACCAGCTTTTGTTCGGTGGCGGTGAAGTTTTTATCATCAATCAAATGATCCATCCATTCGGTACTCAAAATCTCATATCGGCCGTCCTTGAAATAATCCTTGAGCGAAAGCATATACCGAAGAACCTCTTCGCGCTCCATGTCGCCAAAGCTACCAAGCGTCACATAATAGGTTTTCTCCTCAAATACGAATTTCATGGTAATTCCCCAATGAGGCCTGCCGCCGCGCCATCCGCCACCGGTTTGCGTAATGCGGATCACCGCACACGTTGCCTCCTCCAATGCCGCTTCGTGCGTCACATGGTTGAAAGAATTATACGTTTTGAACGTATTTTCATTGTCCAAAACCTTTCGGGGGAAGAAGCCAAACGGTACTATCAGGGCACACACGGTAAACGTGATTACAAAGCTGATCAATGTTTTTTTGATATATTTCTTTTGATCCTCTTGGAGATTTTTACGAAACTCCGGGCTAAACAGAGGGGTAAGTTTGATCACAGGCTTGCCGAATTTGGGCTTGAATTTTTTGTTTCCAAAGATAGGCTGCTTAATCTCCCATGCGTGTCCCATCGCAATCAAAAGCGGTGCCGCCCCAAAAAAAGCCATGGGTAAAGAGCATAATACGCCAATGACGCCCTCTCTCGCTATGACGCTTGCATCCGAAAATGCCAATGCTTCGGGAATCACAATACCAAACAGCAATACGGTTGCTATGCAAAATGCCCCCCATAACAATGACAGCATCACATAAATAAATTGATCCAGCCTCGACAGCGGCACCTTGGGTGTTTTGATCTTTCTTGCCATATAGCCTCCTATTTCTTACCGGCAATCCGCCGCTTATTGCTCTCCTTCGCCAAACGCGCGGCATGCCTTGACGGCACAGTGCCAGCCGTTCAATCTCTGTCGGCGCGCGGTCTCACCAATGGCAGGCGAAAACGTCTTGCCCTCAGTCACGTTGTGTTTCAGCTCCTCGCGGTCACGATAAAAGCCAACCGCCAGTCCTGCAAGATACGCCGCGCCGGCCGCCGTGGCCTCGGGATTGGCCGAGCGCTCCACCTCAATGCCCGAGAGGTCGCTTTGCATCTGCATGAGCAGATCGTTGGCCGATGCGCCGCCGTCGACGCGGAGGCTTGCGATCTCACCCACGCCCATCGCGTGCATATCGGCATCCATGGCATGCAGTACATCCTCGGTCTGGTAGGCGATCGACTCGAGTGCAGCTCGGACGATATGGGCTCTTCCCGCCCCTGCGGTCAATCCGAGAATACTGCCGCGCGCGTGCATATCCCAATAGGGCGCACCAAGTCCCGCAAAGGCGGGCACGACGTACACGCCCGCGCTGTCCTTTGCCTGCAGCGCCACCGCTTCGCTCTCCTTGGCACTATCAATCAATTTCATTTCGTCGCGCAACCAACGAACCACGGCGCCGCCCACGAACACACTTCCCTCCAGGGCGTATTCGATGGGCTTGCCCGCTTCGGTCGCGGCGATGGTCGTAAGCAAGCCCTGCTTGCTGTGCACCGCCTGCGCACCCGTGTGCGCCAGCAAAAAGCAGCCCGTGCCATAGGTATTCTTGGCCTCGCCTGCTTCAAAGCAGCATTGCCCAAACAACGCCGCCTGCTGATCGCCCGCAATACCCGCGATGGGCAGCTGAGAGCCCATACATTCAAAATAGCCGTAGATCTCACTACTGCTTTTGATCTCGGGCAAAATATCGCGCGGGATATCCAGAATTTCCAGCATGCGAGGCTCCCACTTGCCCGTGTGAATGTTGCACAGCATGGTCCGCGAGGCATTGGTTCGGTCGGTCACAAAAATTCTTCCCTCGGTCAACTTATAGATCAGCCAACTGTCCACCGTGCCGACCATCAAATGCCCTTCCTTTGCCAGCTGCTTGGCACCGCGCACGTTGTCCAGCATCCACTTGATCTTGGTGCCGCTGAAATAAGGGTCTAGGCGAAGACCCGTCAGCGCGCTGATCTCCTCGGCATAGCCCGCCCGATCCAGGGCACGGCAGATATCGGCCGTGCGGCGGCATTGCCACACGATCGCGTTGCCAATGGGCTTGCCTGTCCGTCTGTCCCATGCGACCACGGTTTCGCGCTGGTTGGTCACACCGACGGCGGCGATCTCGTCGGGATCAATGCCGCTCTTGGCGATACATTCGGTCAGCGCGGCGTACTGATTGGCGTAGATGTCCATGGGATCCTGCTCGACCCAGCCGGGATGGGGATAGATCTGGGCGATCTCGTGCTGTGCCATGGAGATGATATTCGAATGACGGTCAAACAAGATCGCGCGGGCGCTGGTCGTTCCCTCGTCAAGGGCAAGAATATATTGTTTCATGGGGTTCACTCCTCATCATAGCATTTCTGTTTTAATTATAACACATCGGCAAAAAATGTCAAGGCGAAGATCCCTCTCCCGTCAAGGTGTGACTTTTTCGCCAAAATTGTTGCAATCCTTCGTCCCTTGTGCTATAATGTCGATATCCTTGATGAAACGGAGACCGTTATGAATCAACATATCAAACGCGCGGCTCTTGTGCTGGCTGTTTTGCTGCTGATCTGCAGTCTTTGCCTGCCTTCCTTCGCCGCCCCCGCAAGCTACAGCACGTCCAAAAACAGCGGCGTGCGCGACGAGGTCTGCCAGACGCTGGACGGCACCTCGGCAGACGCGTATTACACCCAAAACTATACCTACGAATCTCTTTCGCAGTTATCGGAGGCCGAGCTACTTTCCTCGCTCCGCACACTGATGACCTCGACACACAAGAAAAAGACCTCCTACAACGATTGCCGCGATATGAGCGTCAATACTGACTGTCAAAACGCTGACGGCTCCATCGTGCTACTCTATACCTCCGTCGTCGTCAAGAGAAGCGACTTCATCGGCTCGGGCAGCATCGGCTGGAACCGCGAGCACGTCTGGCCCAAAAGCCTTGGCGGCTTTGGCAACGAAGGTGCGGGAGCAGATCTGCACCACGTGCGTCCCGATGACGTGACCACCAACGCCGTTCGCGCCAATGATAAATACGGCAACGTAACCGGTGGCAAGGACGTCAAGGGCTCGTCCTTGGTCGGCGGTGCCGTGGGAGGTAAGTCCGGCGGCGGTTATTTTGAACCGCTTGACAACGTCAAGGGTGACGTTGCTCGCATTTGCCTGTACGTGTACGTCCGCTACGGCGGTGAATTATCCCAATGCAACAAGATCACCAACGTCTTCCAAAGCGTCGACGTTTTGCTGGAGTGGTGTGCGCTTGACCCCGTGGACACCTGGGAAATGGGTCGAAACGAGGTCGTCGGTGCCATTCAGGGTAACCGAAACGTCTTTATTGACTACCCCGAATACGCTTGGCTCCTGTTCGGCAAGGAGCTCCCTGCCGATATGACCACCCCTTCGGGCATGGCGAAAAACAGCACGCCCGACGTTCCCGATGACCCCATCGTCCCCGATGTGCCAACCGCTCCCAACGAGCCCTGCAAGCACGAGCAGACCGTGGTGCGCGGTGCGATTGCCGCAAGCTGCACCAAGGAGGGCTATACCGGCGACACCTACTGTGCAAGCTGTGACGAAAAGCTGGCGACCGGCCGCGTCATTTCCACCGAAGAAGGACACAAATTCAGCGATTGGATCGACGATGGCTACGGCAATCTCTCCCGCATCTGCACCGACTGCGCTATGATGCAGTACGATGAAAGCAATAACGATAACAACAACGACCCTACCACGCCGCCCTCCACCGGTGAGCAGCCGACGGGCGGCTGTAAGTCCGCGTTGCTTGTCAGCCTTTCCCCCATGCTACCGGCCATTGCAAGCGCATGGCTGTTCTTGAGAAAAAAAGAACGTAAATAACGTAACACACAAGCCTCGCATGAAAATCTCTACATGCGAGGCTGTTTTTTGCGCTACGCGAAAAAGTCGCGCGCAGCTCTTGCTTTTTAGCGCAAACTGTGGTACAATAATCAAGTATCAATCTTGGAAGGAGGAAGACCGTATGATCCTTGCCATCGACATTGGCAATACCAACATCACATTGGGCGGCTTTGACGGCGATGCGTTGACCTTTGTTTCCCGCATTTCAACCAACACAACGCAAACCGCCGACGAATACGCATCCAAGATCTTGCACACGCTCGCGCTTCACAAGGTTGATCGGGCCATCGTCAAAGGCGCGATCATCTCGTCCGTCGTGCCGCCACTCAACAGCGTGCTCAAAAAGGCCATCCGCTTTATCTATGACGTCGATCCCTTGCTCGTCGGCCCGGGAGTCAAGACGGGCCTCAAGATCCATTGTGACAATCCTGCCTCGGTCGGTGCAGACCTCATTTGTGCCTGCGTCGCGGCACATCATCTCTACGGCAGTCCTTCTTTGATCGTTGATATGGGCACCGCCACCAAAATGATGGTTGTGGACAAAACGGGCGCCTTTATCGGCGTGTCTATCATTCCCGGCGTGCTGATGGGTTTGAAGGCGCTGTCCTCGGGTACCGCCCAGCTCCCTCAGGTCAGTCTGGAGGCACCGCGCAGCGTCCTCGGCAAAAACACGGTCGATTGCATGCGCTCGGGCGTTGTCTTTGGAAACGCGAGCATGATCGACGCAATGATCGATCGTATCAACGAGGAAATGGGCGAAACGCTTCCCATTCTCGCAACGGGCGGTCTGGCGTCCACCATCGTCTGCCATTGCAAGCACGACATCACCTTGGATGACAGCCTTGTTCTCAAGGGGTTGAACATTCTTTATAACAAAAACAACTGAATATTGCTTTGTATATTGCTCCACACGGAGTACATATAAATTTTGATGCGTTGCACCGCGTAAGCGGGCGACAGCAAGGAGGAAATTTTTATGAAAACAAGCACCCAAAAAGCATCGACTCGTGAGCTGGTAACCACCGCGATGCTGGTCGCCCTGATCGTGGCACTGCAATCCTTTTCCAGCGTAGCCGCAAGATTTGGGCTTTTCTCATTCGCACTTGGTCTGTTCCCGGCTACGATTGGCTCCGTTCTGTACGGCAAGAAAAAGAGCCTGCTCTTCGGCGCGGCTCTCGGTATTACCATTCTCGCCACCGACGCAACAGCCTTTGCCCTGTACGGCGTCAACGTTCTCGCCACCATTTTTGTCGTTCTCCTCAAGAGCGTGGCCAGCACGTTTGTTACTGCCACCGTTTTTGATTTGCTCGGCAAATGCAACCGCTACGTTTCCGTCGTTGTCGCGGCCATCCTCGGCCCCATCTTCAACACCGCCATCTTCACCGTCGGTGTGTGTATCTTCTTCCAGGACTTCTTTTCTGCCTTTGTTGACAGCGGAGTTCCCTTTATCGTTGGCTTTATCCTTTTGATCCTGGGCAACTTTATCATCGAAATGGTCATCAACATCGTGCTCTCCCCTGCCGTACTTCGCGTGGTGGATATGAGAAAAAAGGGCTGATACCACATATCAAAAATCGGAAGGATTTTTTCCTTCCGATTTTTCTTTTTCCCCTTGCTCGATGCGCAAAAGTATGATATACTGAATACGGCAATCCATGACCATTCGATCAGAAAGGACATAACATGGCAAAATTATATTTCAAATACGGCGCGATGGGCTCGTCCAAGACGGCCAATGCCCTGATTACTAAATTCAATTACGAGGGGCGCGGCATGAAGGTGTGGCTCATCAAGCCCTCCATCGACGACCGCGACGGTGCTAACACGATCCGCTCGCGCATCGGTCTGCAGGCAGATGCGCGCGTTATTACTCCCGACATGAACGTATACGACGAGTTTTCGCGTCTTGAGAATTACCACGTCATCATCGCGGACGAGTGCCAGTTCTTCACCGCCGAGCAGATCGATCAGCTCAGATGCGTGGTGGACAAGCTGGGGATTCCCGTTCTCTGCTTTGGTCTGCGCACCGACTTTCTGACCCATATGTTCGAAGGTAGCCGCCGACTGTTTGAAGTCGCCGACTCCATCACCGAAATCAAGACCATCTGCACCTGCGGCAAGAAGGCCATCGTCAACGCCCGCATCGACAGTACGGGGCGCGTGGTGACCGTAGGCGGCCAGATCATGCTGGGCGGTAACGATTCCTACGTTGCTATGTGCCATAGCTGCTGGAAGCGCGCCATCGAAGAGCAAAGCACCAAAAAGTGAGGATGATACCATGACCAAAAACGAAAACATTCTCATCATAGGCGTCGCAGGCGGTACGGGCAGCGGCAAGACCACGCTGGCGGCTCATATCGCCAAGGTCTTTGGCGATCGCGTGGCCGTCATCACCCATGACAGCTACTACCGCGCTCAGAACGACAAGACCTACGAGGAGCGCTGTTTACAAAACTACGACCATCCCGACGCCTTTGAGACCGAGCTGCTTTGTGAGCATCTGGAGCAGCTGTGCCGTGGACAGGCCGTGGACGTTCCCGTCTACGACTACACCGTCCATAACCGCTCGGATCGAACACAGCGCGTCGAGCCCCGCTCCGTTATCGTGCTGGAAGGCATCTTGCTTTTATCCGACGAAAGGTTGCGCGGCATGATGGACCTCAAAATTTTCGTTGATACCGACGCGGATGAGCGCATTCTCCGCCGCATCGTGCGCGATACCAAGGAGCGCGGACGCTCGCTGGAGTCGGTCATCACCCAATACCTGACCACCGTCAAGCCCATGCACGAGGCCTTCGTTGAACCCTACAAGCGCTATGCCGACATCATCGTTCCCTGCGGCGGCAACAACCCTGCCGCCCTGGATATGATCATCACGCGGGTGAAAAAGCAGCTTGGCGATCTGTAAGCAAAAAAGTACGTCTGCACGTATTTGTGCAGACGTACTTTTTTTATTTTACGTTCTCCGCTCCATCCTCACGCCCCGTTTTGAGTTCTCCAAGCTCAAAGCGATCGCAAGGATATATGTAGGCAATATCGTAATAGCCTTGCAGGCAAATAAAGAAAAACTGCTCGCCTTGCGTTGAGGAATTTTCAAGCCCCGACTGACTCATGTAATAGTCTTGGCTCCAGGGATAGTGCACCTCAACCGAGGGCACTCGCCAGCTGCCGCCACCCTCAAAATGGAAAAAGGCAACCGTTTTGGTCTCGTCCAAATAGCCTTGGTTACGATAGCTAACGGTGGTATGCGGCTCGTAAATGACTTCCCTTGCAATATGGCTCAGTGTTTCCACAGAAATGGAAATGTCTCCTCGATCAATGGCCGCCGAGATCATTTGCATGGTGTTGCGATGTGCCTTCAAATCCCTGACAAAACGAATGAGTTCGATCGAAGACAGCGAAAAGATCAACAGCCCCACCCAGACACGCTTTGTTAAGATGGCCATCAGCACCGCAATCACGGTAATGGGAACGATATACGTTAAGCGAAAATCCACGCGGTTGGACATATAAAAATCCGCCATTCGTTTCAGATCCGCCTTGATATTGGCCAGCTTTAATTTTTCCTTTTTCATGCGCTCACCGCCTTTCCTCATTATTTTATCACAATATGCGCAAAACGTCAAGTGAAATGAGTAAGGGCACCAAGCGGTGCCCTTGTTCTTTTGATTATGCGTTACCCTTTTCGTTATAGTCCTCGCAAAGCAAATTCATCGCCGTGCACAGCTTGTGGAAATAAATAAACGGGCCAACAAAGAAGAACGAGCCGACGAAATACCAAAGCCAAAAATCTGTCGTGCCGAACTCATACTCGATCTCGCGCTGCGTCAGCGCCTCTTGTACACGCGAGGCAATCTGATAATGCCAAACGATCAGGACAATGCTATAAGTAACACAAGCAAGAATATAAGCAAAGAGATAGTTCATCGTCTTGGAGCGGTCGGGCTTGGGCGCAACCTTATCAAGATCGAACGAAAACGGAATGAAGAAGAAAATGCTGTACAAGCCAAGCGTGATAATGTTCAACAGCATCAGCTTCCACATGCTTCTGTTTGTCGCCAGCTTAACCGGAACGGACTCGGGGATCAGTTCGCCGTATTTGTCGTATTGTGCCATGATGTTCTCCTTTTGGGTGGTGAATTGTAGTTGTATTATACCACAGATTTTTGAAAGTGTCAATAAACCCTTCGTTGAGTCTGCTCTTTTAAAATATTATAACCTATTTTAGGTTAAATGTCAATACCCTGAAACAGATTAAAATATAATGAGATAAACGAATCTGTTTCGGAGGCAATATGAAATACAACCGCATCCGCGATCTGCGCGAAGACAAGGACCTCACACAAACGCAAGTGGCCAAGCTGCTGGGTATGTCGCAAACGGGATACTCCAAATATGAAACCGGCGAGAACGATATTCCAACCGCCGTTCTGATCCAACTGGCAAGATTTTATAATACCAGCATTGATTATTTGCTGGGCGAGACCAACGACCCGCGCAGGTATCGAAACTAAATTGCTCTTAATTATTTGGACAATATCTCCTTCACTGCATCGATCAATCCATAATGCAACAAGCAATCCTTGGTGCGCGCCTCGGGATGCGAGTAATCGATGATCACCGTTCCGCTATCCTCGATAAAATACCAAATACCGCGCGAGGTCATTCGCCATTCGATCTGACGCTCCCGGTGCATGACTCGCACGTACTGCCCCGCCGTACTGCCGCAAATGACGATATCCGGCTGGTACAGTCCGATCTGCGCCCTCAAATTGTCCTGATATAATTCCACCGCGCGATCGATTTCTCTTTGATTGGCCGTATGCTTGCCCGACGTTTTCTTTACATTGACGGCACACATCCTCGGAAGCATTTCTTTTCTGCGTTCTTCGCCGTGATCCACCAACGAGCTCCAGCCAAATTCCGTTTCTATATTCAGAATTCCCTGCACCCAGCGCGCCGCAACGTTCCACGTTTGCGGACGTCCGCCGTCTCTTAAAAATTGGCGCAGATCCCAGTTCTCTCCCCCGTTTACCTCTTTGAGAAGAAGCATAATCCGAACAGGTGCCGCGCAGTATGCTTGCGCACAGACCAGACCGTCAGGGATCAGCCCGGGCAGATCCGCCGCCCAGCGATCCAAGAGCTGGTTTTCTTTCCTTTCCAGTTCTATCGGGTCTAAAATAGCGTTTCTCAACTTCATCGTAACACCCCATCGTTTCAAAAAATCACGAATATCAGCATTTCAAGTAAAGAAAAAGCGCATCTGGTCTCCAGATGCGCTTTTTTATGGTGGAGACAACTAGATTCGAACTAGTGACCCCTTGCATGTCAAGCAAGTACTCTAACCAACTGAGCTATGCCTCCGTGCGGTTTTCCAACCGACGGGCATTATTATACCACAGTTATTTGTAAAAAGCAAGCCCTTTTTTGAAATTTCTTCAAAAAAATTTATTTTTGCTCTTTTGCTTTCTTAACGCGCGTATAGATGCCGCTTGCCGCACGCTCGGCAAGCAAGACGGCACAGCCCGCAAGGCAAACGTACACGAAAAGATTTCCAATGCGCGTATACAGCGTCAAGCCCTGCCGCATTTCCACCTCGGACGTTACAATTCCCTCCTTGAGCGCATCCAGACGCGCAAGCTCCTTGCCCGTTGGAGTGATGATGGAGGACACGCCCGTATTGGCGGCACGAACAACGTACCGGCCCGTTTCAATGGCGCGCAGCTTGGCTTGGGCGTTGTGCATATGCACCGCCGCGCTGTCAAAAAACCAAGAGTCGTTGGTCACGATGCAAAGTAGCTCGGCTTCGTCGCGTGCGGCGTCAAGAGATAGTTGCTCGTATATCGAGTCAAAGCAAACAAGCGAGCCTATCTGCCCCAGGGTGGTTTGGAAAACTGCCGCGTCCTCACCGGCCTCCGTGTCGGTAGACAGCATCGAGATCTTGGTCAAAAACGGCAATAGCACCTCGACAACCGGACGCATCGGCACATATTCACCGAACGGCACCAGATGCCGCTTGGCGTAAAATTCTTCTCGCAGCGTTCCCGTCTCATCGATCAGGCGGACGGCGTTGTACGACGTCTCCGAGCTTTCATGAACGAAGGCCCCCAACACCAAAACGACCTCGTGCTCGCGTGCCAGGCTGATCAGCGGATCGCGGTATCCGGCATAATCGTCGAAATCGATCGGCACCGCCGTCTCGGGCCAGACGATCACGTCCGCCCCCTGCTCCGCCGCTTGAACAGTCAGCGTGTAATAAATATCAAAGGTCTCCCGATTGGAGGCATCCCACTTATCCGCCGAGCCAACGTTGCCCTGAATGGCCGCAACCTTGATCTGCTCACCCGTCGCGCGCGCCGTATCGGTCAACATGATGATACCGCCGCACGTCAGCTGAAGGACAAAGACACCAAGGCCGACGAGGGCGCACAGGCGGCGTCGATCGACATGAAGCAAGGCATAGGCGATGCAACCATTGACAAGAACGATGATGAAAGTAACGAAATAGGGACCGAACCAGGATGCCGTCTGCAGCATAAGCGGAAAAGAGGCCTGTCCCAGCGCCAAGCGTCCCCACGGAACGCCTGTCCAATTAAGCGTTTGCGCCCATTCGCGCACGCCCCACAGCGCCGCCGTAACGACAAGCTGCAACCATGGGATTTTGGTTGCGATCCGACCTCGTGAAATCAGCGCAAGCACGACCGGCAAAAGAGCGGCAAACAAGGATTGCAACAACGAAAGTCCCAGCGTCGCAACAAGAACGATCGCCAAGGCGACCGGCCGCGGAACTCCCGTGAATTCCAGCGGGTACATATAAAAGAACCAATGGAAGATTACAACGGAAAAAACATAATTATAAATAAAGCCGCAGCGGTACAGCCTTCGAAGGGGCACGCCTGCATCACTTGCCAGTGAGAAGAACACGGACAGCGCAGGAACGAGCGACACCCATTCCAGCACGCCCAGCACGGGAAAGCAAACGCAAAGCCCCGTCAAAAGTCCGCTTACGATCAATAAGACATTCATCCCATGGGATGAGCGCAGCCATGGCTGCGCGGCGATTTTTTTAAGCAAGGAAATCATTTGCGATCTCCTTTGGTTCTCCCGTTGCCGTGTCGCTGCTTGCCCCCTTTGGCAGGCGTGGATGGCTTGGATTTGGATTTTGTCCTCTGAGGCGTCCCAGCAGCACCGGCCGCGGCTTTGGTTGTCACAGCGCGTCCTTGCCCCTCCTGACGAGGCTTCGGCTTGGGCGTGGACGCAGACGGAATATCACGGGTAAAGAAATCGTCGTAAAACCAGATCGCATCGTCATCGAGCGCGACTTCGCGTCCTTTCAGATAGCCCAGCGCCCCGCTTTCATCCTTGAAATTGAAGATGAGCTTGCGGGCGTACAGTGCCTGAAATTTATAGCCCGCCTGCGCGTCGGCGCGGTTAACACCGTATTTGCCGTCGCCCAGAAGCGGATGCCCAATATGGGCAAGATGGGCACGGATCTGATGCGTCCGTCCCGTCACCAGCTCAACCTCAAGCAAGGAATTGCCGCCGCGTGAGGCAATCACACGATACTTGGTGATAATATCCTTGCTGCCGTGAAGCGGGGTATCGGTAACCTCGACCTGATTATGCAAGCTATCCTTGCGCAGATAGGCTCGCAACGTATCCTCATGCCGCGGCATCTCGCCATGGACGATGCAATAGTAAAATTTACGCACCTCATCGTCGCGGATCTTTTGGTTCATCACGCGCAGGGCCTCGGCGTTTTTGGCGGCAATAACAATGCCTCCCGTATTGCGGTCAATGCGATTGCACAGCGCAGGCGCGAAGGATTGCTCCGCCTCGGGATCGTACTCACCCTTTTGCGCAAGATACGCCTTGATGTGCATGATCAGGGTATTATCCTGTGCTTCGTCGTCCTCGTGAACCAGTACACCGGGGCGCTTATGAACAAGCAGAATGTTATCATCTTCATAGACCGCCTCGATCTTGGGGCGAATGCGGGAAAGCGCACCCGTGTCCTCCTCGGGCGAGGCAAAAAATTCCTCACGAATGAACAGCTGAATCTCGTCCCCCTCGCACAGCATGACCGACGGCTCGGTACGAGCGCGGTTGCGCTTGATCTTTTTGGTTCGGATGAATTTATACATTAGCGACATAGGAAGGCCCTGCACCGCCTTGGAAAGGAACTTATCCAGACGCTGTCCCGCATCGTTGTGATTTACTTTGAGAATACGCACGTCTGCACGCTCCTTTCTAAATATAGGGGCGGGAGTTTTGCCCGCCCCATAAAGTCAATTTTATTTCGTGCCGAAAATACGGTCGCCGGCATCGCCAAGACCGGGAAGAATGTAGGCGTTTTCGTTCAAGCACTCGTCCAGCGCCGCCACGTAAATGTCTACGTCAGGATGCTCGTCCTGCACCTTCTTAACACCCTCGGGTGCGGCTACCAGATTCATCAGCTTGATATTGCGACAGCCGTACTTGTTCTTGAGAAGCGTGATGGCATCCGCAGCCGAACCACCCGTTGCCAGCATGGGATCGACAACGATGACCAAACGGTCAGAAATGTCAGGCGGCATCTTGCAGTAATATTCCACAGGCTCGTGAGTGGTCTCGTCACGATACATACCGATATGACCGACCTTGGCCACGGGAACCAAACGCAAAAGACCGTCTACCATGCCAAGTCCTGCACGCAGGATCGGAACGATGGCCAGCTTCTTGCCCGACACGGTCTTTGCAACCATGGGAACCAACGGCGTCTCGATCTTAATGTCCTCCAGAGGCAGATCGCGGGTGATCTCATATCCCATAAGCATGGCGATCTCGTCCAAAAGCTCGCGGAAATCCTTGGAACCCGTCTTACGGTTACGCATGATGGACAATTTGTGGGTAATAAGCGGATGGTCAATAATATGTAGCTGGCTCATATGCTGTCCTCTTTCATCAATTGATTTGCGGCGCGCGATACACGCCACACCATGATTATACATGATACGGCACGTTTTTTCAAGTATTTCTTTGAAAAAAGTAACAATTCGCGCGATCAAACTTTACAAAACGGCCAGAACGTGATAAAATAAGATGATACCAAACAAGAAAGGTGATCCCATGAACAAAACCGTCGGCATCCTGACCCTTGGCTGTAAGGTCAATCAATACGAATCCGAAGCGATCGGCGAAGCTCTCGCATCGCACGGCTTTTTGCTCTGCCCGCCAAGCGACGTATGCGATATTTATATCATCAACACCTGCACTGTCACGGCCGAGTCTGACCGCAAGGCACGCCAGTTTATCCGCCGTGCGCTGTCGCACAACCCCGATGCCTTCGTGCTGGTCACAGGCTGTATGGCACAGACGGACGCCGAGAGCATCCGCCGAATCGAGGGAGTAGACTTCATCTGCGGCAACCGCAACAAAATGGCAATAGTCAATGCCACGCTGACTCTTTGTACAAGAGGAAAGAAAAACGAAACGCCCGAGATCGACGTACCCACGCTGGACGGTGCCGACTTTGAGCACATGTCCATTTGCCGCTTTGGACGCACCCGTGCTTACATTAAGATTGAAGACGGCTGTGAGAGCCGCTGTACCTATTGTATTATCCCCGCTGCGCGCGGCCACATCCGCTCCAAGCCCATGGAAGCAGTGCTGGACGAGGTGCGCACGCTGACCGAAGGCGGTTGCCGCGAGGTCGTACTAACGGGCATTGAAACCGCCTCGTGGGGGCGCGATCTCGACAGCGCAAATCTCGCTGATCTTCTGGAAGCGGTCGACCGTATTCCCAATATCGGTCGCGTCCGCCTCGGCTCGCTTGACCCGACCATCATGCGTCCTGCTTTCGTTGAGCGCATAGCCAAGCTATCGTCACTTGCCCCTCATTTTCATCTGTCCATGCAAAGCGGCAGTGATGCCGTTCTTGCCCGCATGAAGCGCAAGTATAACAGCACGCAGGCACTATCCGCGATCGAACGCTTGCGCGCCGCTATGCCAAACGTACAGCTGACAACCGACATCATCGTCGGCTTTCCCGGAGAAACAGAGCAGGATTTCGAAGCAACCATGGATCTGGCCCGTAAAGCCCGCTTTTTGATGATCCACGTCTTCCCCTACTCCAAGCGCGCAGGAACGCCTGCCGCTACCATGCCAGACCAAATTCCAAACGCGATCAAAAAGCAGCGCGTTGCCGCGTTGTCTGCGCTTGCCGCCGACATCCGCGCCGAAATTTTGGACGAGCTGATCGCCAAGGGTGAAGCTGTCAGCGTGCTATTTGAAACGTTTGAGGACGGCATTGCCGTCGGACACACGCCTGATTTTATCGAGGTGCGAGTCCCCTCGCCCGCCTCGCTTCACGCCACAACGCGCAACGTGCGTCTGACAGAGCGAACGGCGGACGGTAACGCCTGCCTTGGCCAACTGCTTGATTGAAAGGAGATCCCCATGACAGATATTGCTACGGCAATGCCACCCAAGCCAAACCCTGCCGCCCTTCGCGAGCGTCTCGGGCTCAAGCTATCTCCTTTGCGCATCGACGCCTTGCTGGTCGCCTTTCAGGCCGCGAAGCGTGAGCCGAGCGAGCAGGAGCTGCGCACACTGGACGCTCTTTTATATGGGGCAGTCATGGAGCCACGCGCCTCGTCGCTGACCTCCTTTCAAACAGAGGATCCCGACACCGCCGCCACCTTTTCCGATCTGATCGAAAAAAGCAAGGACATCCGCGGCAAAGCGCCCCTGCCTACACCTGCTATCGCCTTACGCGTTGCATTCGATATGCTATCGCGCAAGGGAATCACCCCTCCTGCCCCTCGAGGGGCGACGGGAGAGCGGTTGTTGATGATCTCTCATAAGGAATATCCTCTTCTTCCGCTGTACGGCCTGCGTCCCATTGAATCGATCTCGCTGGGCAACACGTGGCGCATCGTCAAGGCCGTCAGTGCCGAGCCGTGGTTCGTTTTTCCGTCGGCCAACGGCGAGCTTTGCAGCTTGATCCTGCCGCCCGACGGTGAGGATGCCTACGACCGTATGCTTGCTTTTTTCTCGCGCAAGGAGATCCAAACGCCCATTCGCTTTCTGTGCGCCGTACACCGTGAGACCTATCTGCAGACCCTGCTCGCGCGCGCTAACGGCTACGACGTAGATCTGTCTGCTCTGCCCGGTCTTTCCGATCTTCCCCCTGCTGAGGCGGCCGAAAGACTTCCCTTCGGCTATCTGGTCTGTGCCGATCAGGCGAGCACCCGATACTTGATGGAGGAAGCACAGGCAAGTGGCCTGACTATGGCAGCGTTTGCCTGCGTGAACGAGTCCTTTGCTCTGACCTTTTCGACGCACGGCGCTGTGGAATTTTCTTTCCCAACACCCCAGCTTCGCAATCTCGCCCAGCCGCGCTCCATACAAATTCG
>JAZLDE010000100.1:0-23512 GCA_045614625.1 Eubacteriales bacterium | reverse complement strand
CCTTTGAGATATGCTTTCACTGCTTTTAATTTTAGTTCTACAGTGTACTTCTTCAATTTTTGCATAAAAATATTCCCCTTAAAGTAGTCTTGAAAACTTTTTGTTTTTCAAGTGTCTACTCTAAGGGGATTATATCATTTCAGGGTCTGTCGGCGTTCATTATTCGATGATTTGGTATTTGATTATAACTCCCATCGTCTATATCATTCGTAACAGGCTATATCAATAATGTCTGTTATGAACAGTTCGATATTTGACTGGCTCGTGCTTGTATTAAGCTGGATCATTTTCCAGTTTGTTAGTTTGCTGTCGTATTCATCATATATAACCATATTTCCTTTTTTGAAAAGAGAAATAAATTGCTTAAAAGAAATATCCTTCCAACCGTTATAACGACGATTGATTCTCCTAATAAAGACAGAAGATTCTAACGGTTCATCAGGACAGGTTCGGTCGATTGTAAATACAAGCTTATGCCTTAAAGGCATTATTTCATTTCCATTATCATCCTCGGCATAAAAGCCATTTGGGAAGGAAAGAATGATCGAATCTTTTTCAAGAATAAAAGAATCAATCTCAGAATCATGGAGCTGATATTTCATTGGTATTCCCTCCAAAATCAAGTTAGAAGAATTAGTATTTACCGTTATGCTTTATCGCCAGTTTCGCATTTGTATTACAGCGTTGCAAGCAACGCGGGCTTCGGGCAAAGCCCATGCCCCTTGTAGGGCGGTGCCTTGGTGCCGCCGTTGCCTAAATTGCGGCGGGAGCAAGCCCCCGCCCTACGATGTACCCCCATTATAGCACAAATCGGCAGAGAAAACAATCTCTCTGCCGAAATCTGTTTGTAGGGGCGACCATTGGTCGCCCGTTTTTTGCGGATGGTTGCGGGCGATTGCCGAGCTTGCTCGGATATGATCGCCCATACGAAAAACCCAAACATCCTTATGAGAACCAGCCTAAAGGCTTTCTTTTTTATTTCAAATCTTCTTCAACTTCGCATACGTCGCCATGAGCTTTTTGGTGCCCACGGTGTCAAAGGCGACCTCGATGAGCGTATCTGCCGCCATCTGTCTGGTAGACAGCACCGTTCCCTGCCCGAAGACGGGGTGCGACACGCGATCGCCCACGTTCAAGGCATTAGCCGACGCGCGGTTTTGCGCCTGCGCGCCTCGATCGACAAACGATTTGCCCACCGTGATGTCGTCCTTGAAGCCCTTGGGCTGCGAAGGCACCTGCGTGCGCACTCCACCGCCCCAGGACGAGCGCATGCCGCCCATGGCTTGTCTTGCCACAGCTGACGGATTGGCGTGCTCCTGCATCAACTCGCTCGGGATCTCACCGACGAAGCGGGAAACGGGATTGTAGGTGGTCGAGCCGTACAGCATGCGGTTTTTCGCATGGAGAATATGTAACTCAAGCTTTGCGCGCGTGATGGCCACGTAGGCAAGGCGGCGCTCTTCTTCCATCTCCTCGGGGCCTGCCGTCACGGTCTGCATACCGGGGAAGATGCCGTCCTCCATGCCGGGCAGGAAGACCACGGGGAATTCCAGACCCTTGGCGCTGTGAATGGTCATCATAACCACCGCATCGGCCGTATCGTCGTAGCGATCAACGTCGGCGACCAGCGCGTTTTCCTCCAAAAATCCGGTCAGCGTCGGCTCCTCGGCCGTGCGACAATATTCAATGACGTTGGACTTGAACTCGTCCAGGTTCTCCAATCGCTCTGCCTCTTCCTTTCCGGCATCGATGAGCATCTGGCGGTAGCCCGAGCGATCCAGCACAAGGTCAATCAACGCTGGTAGCTCGACAGACTTGGCCAGCTCCGACAGCTCTTCGATCATGCGGGTAAAGCCCATCAAGGTCACAGCCGATCGGGACAACGCTACGTAAGAGGCCGCGTGCGCCATAACATCGAACAACGACATGTTCTGCTCGCTTGCGATGGCCTCGACTGCCTCGAGTGTGCGCTCACCGATCTTACGGCGGGGCTCGTTGATGATGCGGAGCAATCTCTCGCGGTCGGCGTGATTATTGACCAACTGCAAATACGCCACAAGGTCGCGGATTTCCTTGCGGTCAGCAAAGCGTACGCCGCCCAGCATGCGGTACGGTACGGCACTTCTTGCGAAAGCACGCTCCAGCGCGTTGGACTGGGCGTTGGTGCGGTACAGAACGGCAAAATCGCGGAATTTGCGATCGCCCTTTGCTACCTGACGGCTGACCTCGTCCACGATAAACTTGGCCTCTGCGGTCTGGTCGTCCAGCTCGCGCAAATGGATCTTCTCACCCTCGCCCTGCGCCGTCCAAAGGCGCTTGCCGCGGCGTCCCTCGTTGTGCGAGATAACGGCGTTAGCGGCATCCAGAATGTTCTGCGTCGAGCGATAATTGCGCTCCAGCTTGATGACGCGAGCCGTCGGGAAGATCTTGTCAAAGGTCAGGATGTTCTCAATCGTCGCACCGCGGAAGCGGTAGATGCTCTGGTCATCATCACCGACGACCATGAGATTTTCATAGCCGCCCGAAAGCAGTCTGGTCAGCTCCAGCTGTGCCATGTTGGTGTCCTGAAACTCGTCTACACAGACATAACGGAAGCGGCGCTGATACTGGCCGCGGATGTCCTCGTGTTCGCGCAGCAGCTTGACCGTCTGCATAATGATATCGTCAAAGTCCATCGCGCCCGAAGAGAGCAGCTGCTCCTGATATGTCTCATACACCTTGGCGATCTTGGAAAGACGGTAATCCGTTCCTGCCTCCGTCGCATACTGCTCGGGGGTGAGCAGTCGGTCCTTGGCACGGCTGATGGCACCTATGACGCTCTTGACGGGAAACAGCTTATCGTCGATATTGCACTTTTTCATGGCCGCGATGACGGCCTTTTTGGTGTCGTCCGTATCGTAAATAGAAAACTCCTTGGGGTAGCCCAACAGTGCCCCATGCACTCGCAAAATGCGCATGCAGATGGAGTGAAAGGTACCTGCCCAAATATCGTTTGCCATGCTCTCGTCCTCAAACGAAGCGCGGAGTCTCGCTTTGATCTCACCCGCTGCCTTATTGGTAAAAGTGATGGCCAGCATCTGCCACGGAGGGCACGGATTGCTGATAAATTCGGGGAGCATATGCTCGATTTCCTCTTTTGAGAGGGCAGCCGCACGTTCCAACGCTTCGATTTGCCCCTCTGTCATATCAAAGGGAACGTAATTCGATTCGTAAGCGTTGCCGTAGCGGATGATAAAAGCGATGCGCTTAACAAGCACCGTCGTCTTACCGCTCCCCGCACCCGCGATAACCAAGAGCGGATTGTTCACGGCAAACACCGCCGCTCTCTGTTCGGGATTGAGCTCGTCGTACGCGCGGTCAAACAACGCTCGCTTGGCTTTTAAATATCGTTCGTTTCTATTTGTCATGGTCTTCATCCTTGTGATTTCATTGATAACAGTATACCACAATTCGTGCCGTTTTTCAAGACAAAAGTGCCTTCATTTGCAAAAGTTCATCAACAAAGCCTCTCTCCTTCGCGCAAAGAAAAAGGACCGCCTTGTATAAGGCGGTCCTTTTGAAGGATCACTTTTTATCCATGTAATTCTTAAGGTTGACGTAAAGCTCCTCGTCACTATAGGAGAGCATACCGGCGTAAGCCAGAACCTCGTCCATGGTCATTTCAGGGTTTTCGTCCACGTAAGTAAACAGCTTCAGGTAGGCATCCTTTGCCGCATTAAAGCCGTCGGTGTGCGCCATCTCGTAAAGCTGGAGAACAGAGATTGCAGACACGCTGTAGGAAACGTAGTAGCAAGGAGAGGTGATGGTCATGCCGTGCTGCCAGTAGTCGCCGATCTCCTCAGCTACGCCGTAGTCGGTGCAAATGCTGGTATACAGCAGATTGTACTCGTCGTAGGTAATCTTACCGTCAGCCATGATCTGATCAGCGTTTGTGCCCTCGTATTCGTTCAAATATACGGCCTGCTCGAACGTATCGATGGTCATACCTGCCATAACGACGTAGAGCATATTGACCAGCGAATGGGTCTCGACCAATCTGTGCGCCATCTCGGTCATGCTAGCGTTCTCCTCCAGATAGCACAGATACAGAAGCTCGTTACCCTGGGAGTGCATCTCAAGCAAGTCGTAGGACTGAGAAAATTCGTCGTTTTCCTCTGCAACGTCGGCGCTATAGATCTCATTCATATAGTGCCCGAACTCGTGAACGATCGTAAAGCAGTTGTCGTAGCCTTTGCCGAAATAGGCAATGGGGAGTTTGGCGGAGTGGATGGTGGTAACGAATGCACCGTCGTACTGGCCGCGGAACATATTGCCGTCAGCCATGAGCTTGTTGAACTCATCCGAGAAGGTGATGGTCTTGTCGGGGTTGGAGGTAAACGCCATCAGATCGATGTAATCATTGACCAGCGTATTTCCCTCGAGATTTTCAAAGAAGGGGTGCGACACCTGGCTGTAATACTGTTCCAGATCCTCCTCGGTATATCCCGCCAGATTTCTGAACTTTTTATAAATCGCAGTAAATACGGAGGAAAGGTGAGTCTTTACGTACTCAGAAAGCGCCGTTGCGTCCTGATAGGTATAATCTCTGCCGTAAACATTCTCATAGGCGTACTCAAGATAGTTGTCATAGCCCATAAGGTTCGCCATCTTGTTGTTGTTTTCAGCAAACTCGGCGTAAAGAATGGGCAGCTTTTCTTTTTGCTCGGAGGCGGAGAGCGCTACGAACTCTGCTTCGATGGCGTTGTTTCTATCCTTGAGCGCGGTGTACTCGGGATTGGAGACGGCATCCGAGTCAAACAGGAAGGCGTTGATTTCCTCATCGGTCATGCCGTAGTAATAAAAATCGCGGTAGCAGGAATCGTAGAAGGGGCGAGAGAGCGTATAGAACTTAGCGATCACAGCCGTATGATAGTCCATCATGTAGGAGTAGGTCTCCTCAAGTTCGGTGTTCTTCATATCGCAATAGTAAGCGATCTCGGCCAGCTGTCTTTGAGACAGCGCGTTCATCACCAGCTCGTAAAGCTCGGTGTGCGCCGCATCAACGCGAGCGTACTCCTCGGCGAGCGCGCCTTCCTCGGCATAGCCGTGAAGAGCGGGATCATACTTGGCAGCAGCGTTGACCATGGCAAGCACTTCCTCGTACTTCGCGTCGATCGCAGCCTCATCTTCCTTGGTGAAGCTGAAGGTCAGCGCTTCCTTGTGCTTGTCGTTCGCCTTGCCCCACTGGCAACTGATGCAGCCCTCACGGGTGCAACGAATCACGCGGGACGGCTCCGAGGGTGCTTCCTCATAAGCGTGGCCCAAAGGATCTACATTATTGTATTCCATCTTGCCACAGTTCTTGCACTTATAGTCAGTCGAGCCGGGGCGAGTGCAACTGGGCTTGATCTCCATCGAGACCTGCATGTTGTGACCGGTCGGCTCGATCTTTGTCTCTTGTCTTTCTCCGCAAGAGCAGATCTTCACCTCAACACCGGCGGCCAAGCAAGTGACGGGAGTGGATTCAGATTCGGAAAGTACAAATTCATGTACGTGCTGGCACCCGACCATGCTACATACCAGGGTAAACAGCATAACGAGAACCAACGCAAGCGAAACAATTTTTTTCATGATGTTTCTCCTTTACTCAAGTGATACTGATATTGTATCACATCGTATGAGAAATTTCAAGGAGTTTTGCAACCTTATGCGATAAAAATTGCAAATTATTGCGGTTTTTCAAAAATATATTGGCGCTTTTGACGGTTTTACGGGGTAAAGGTTAGCAAAACCAGTTTCACCGCAGGCGATCGGCACCCTTTGGGGACGCCCGCACCAAGCGCTCGACTCTCACGCCAACATAAAAAAGAAAGGCCTCCGCCCTTGCGGAGGTCTTTCTTTTTTGGTGCCGGTGATCGGGGTCGAACCGATACGGTATCGCTACCACTGGATTTTGAGTCCAGCACGTCTGCCAATTCCATCACACCGGCGTATTTTGTTTGGTTTTCCTCAAACGCATATAGTATATCACAACTCTTTTCAAAAATCAAGTGTTTTTTCACTCTTTTTTGAAAATTTCCCACAAGTATATCAACAGCCATGCCGTAAACGGCATGGCTGTTGCCAAACAATTAAAATCAGATTCTCTTACGTGCTGCGAATGCAACCCAAGCAGCAGCCAACAACATGGACATCGTTGCGCCGATGGTCAGTGCAGACTTGCAACCGTTATTTTCGGGAATTTCAACCGTTCCGTCGTCTTTATTTTCGCCGTCGTTTTCGTTGTCATTCTCGTTGCCGTTTTCATTGCCGTTGCCTTCGTTGCCTTCATTGTCGCTCGGAGGCGGAGTCAGTTCAGCCTGCTCTTCCTCGTACTTTTCAACGGCACGCTCGGCTGTTTTAAGAATACGGAAACCGTCCTCGGAGGTGAACAAATCCTTCTGCTCTTCGTTCAGCGCATTGTATAACTCATAAGCCTGAGCAATCAGCTCCTTGATGGAAGCCAGATTATCCGCATTAATCTGATCCTTGGACTTGATATCCTTGAACTCGTTGACCTTATCCAGCGCGGGCTGAACGGAAGCCAACAGCTCTTGGCGCTTTGCTTCCTCCTCGTTCAGGCCATCCTCGTTCAGGCCATTCCATAAAACGAGATTAGCAAGAGCCACGGTCAGCTCGCCGCCCTGAGTATCGTACGGACCGTTGATGCACAGACGGAAGAAGTTCCATGCCGTGATATCAAAGGGCTCGGGAGAACCCGACTTGAGCGTCGAAAAGTCGATTCTGATGTGGTTCCAGCCCTCTTTGATCTCCGGCGTAATGCCGGTAGAGATCTCGCTGGCATCCTGTCTACCGGACGAGCAGAGCTCAACCATGATACTGTTGCCCGAGGTGTACTTGGAACTATCCGAGATATACAGATCGAATTCAACGTACACAATCTCACTCAGATCCAGAGGAGTTGCAGTGTAGTACAAGAAGCGAATGGTGTTGAAGTAGTTGGGTTCAGCACCCGAAAACGTAGCGCCTAAACCGATCTGGCCATCCAACTCCATGACTTCCAGCGGGTCCTTGTTAGAGTCCACCTTGGAGTTACGCCAGCCCTCGGAATTGCCGTCCTTCTGATTGGCGGCAAGCTCGTTGGGAATTTCGTAAAGAACTTGCGTCTTTGCTTCATCCTCTGCAGCAACCGACACAGCGGCGGTCGCGATCAGAGAGAGCAGCAAAAATGCGATCAACAGCAGGGAAATTACTTTTTTCATGATAATCCTCCTTGTATCGTGCATTTGCACAAACGCACTTTTAATTAATTCAGTATACCATTGATATCAAAAAATGTCAATCATTTTCTGTGCTCGTATACGCTTTTCGTCTCCTCTGCCAAAAACGGCGTTTTGTCTTTGTGCATATCGCAAAAGAAAACATAGGCTGCCCCCGAGGGGACAGCCCATGTTTTATGATTTATCTGAATTTTTCAGATTGCTTGAAGAATTAGTCCTTCTTGCGAGCAGCGATGGTAACCCAAGCGCCAGCCAGAACCATCATAGCAACTGCGCCGATGGTCAGAGCGGACTTGCAGCCGCCGTCGGTATCACCGGTGTTGTCACCAGTATTGTCGCCAGTGTTGTCACCAGTGTTGTCGCCAGTGTTATCACCAGTATTGTCACCAGTATTGTCACCGGTATTGTCGCCACCGGCAGTAGGATCGAATCCAGCGATAGCAGCCTCAGCAGCCTCGAGCTTTTCGGTCAGACCTGCATCCTCGAAGTAACCCTTAATGGTACGAGTCAGCTTGTCGTAAGCAGCTCTTGCCTCTTCAGCAGCCTTCTTCTGAGCCTCGTAGTTCTCAGCGGTGATAGAAGTGGTCAGGCCGTTGATCTTGTCAACCAGATCCTGATTTGCAGCCAGAGCATCCTGTGCCTTCTGCAGGTCCTCTTCGTACTTCGCCAGAGACTTTTCAGCCTTTTCCAGATAGTTCGTGTAGCCTGCTTCACTAGCGATGCGCTGGTCGTTTTCGGACAGAGCGTTAACCTGAGCTCTTACGCCCTGGATCTCAGCCTTAGCAGCCTCGTAGTTCTCAGCAGTGATCTTGCTGGAGGACTTGTAAGCGTCCAGAGCCTTGATAGCAGCAACCAGATCGGTGTATTTGCTATCAAACTCAGCCTTCTCCTGTGCGAGCTTATCGGCAGCGATCTTACCGGCAGCGGTCAGGCGGAAGTTATCGAACTTGATGGTGAATCTCTCTACGGAGTCGGAAGGCATGGTAGCAGCGACCCAGAAGATACGCATAAAGTCAACGTGAGAAGGATCGAAAGGACCATAAGAACCATCGGTAGCGCTCATATCGGAGAGCTTGATTGCGATGTGGTTCCAACCAACCTTTGCCTCACCGGATTCCTTCAGAGTGGTAAATACCTTGTCAACGGGATAGTTCAACTCACCCTGGTCGCAAGAACCACCGGAGCAGATCTCGATGGAGTCACCGCCACCGAACTTAACCTCGTCAAGGATTGCCAGGTCGTTCAGATACAGCTCGAATTCCAGCGTATCCATACCCTCAGCATCAACGGGAGAATCAAACTTCTTCTGAGAGATGATACCGTTCTTCAGGTCGACGCTCAAGCAGCCGGAGCCTGCCGTTGCGTTCTCGAAGTCAACCTTGTAGTTTGCGTCGGACCACAGAGCGTTACAGCCATCCAGAGGTTTGGTGTAAACGTCTTCCATCATTTCCAGAGCGTCCTTCTGGGCGTCGGTCAGAGGAATGTAAGCGATATCCAGCGTAATGGGAGTATCAACCCAAACGCGACCGCCGTTACCGTTAGACGTGTCAGCGTCACCGATCTTGATGTACAGCGTACCTGCCTTGAGTGCGTCATTGATCAGTGCGGACGCATCAAAGTTACGAAGCTGCTTGTCTGCGGTCTCAGTGCTCTTGCCGAGGTCGATCCAGTTGGTACCGTCAACGGAAGCCTGAATGTGATACTGTGCATTGATGGTTGCAGTCCAGGTGATGGATCTGACACCCTCAAGATCTGCGGACAGATCATACTTGTAGGTCCAGTAAGCCTTTGCGTCAGCAAAACGGCTGTCGGTAAGATCGTTAGCCTTCTGCTCGTGCAGATAAGCCTTTTCTTCCTCGGAGAGAATCTTGAAGGAGATCTTTTCGTGCTTGATAGCGTCAGCGTTGAAGTAGCCGGCGCTCAGCGTTACGGGATAAGTGTTTACGAATGCACCGCCCCAACCGTTGGAGGTATCAGCGTCGGTCATTCTGATGTAAACGGTCTCGATCGTGCCAACCAGCTCGATTGCCTTGGACAGGTCAAGTACCTTGTAGGTTGCGGTGGCAGGACCATTTGCGCCGCCCTCGTTACCGTCCCAGCGCAGGAATTCCTTCCAGTTCTGGCCGTCGGTGGAAGCGGACAGGACGTACTGACCCTGAATAGCTGCCGCGAAGGACAGGCTCTCAAAGTTAGCAGTTCTATCAAGATCGAACTTGTAAACGATCTGGTTGTTAGCATCTGCGAAACGAACGGTCTTTTCAGCGTTGATGCTACCGCCCTCGATCATGTACTTCTCTTCAGCACCGGTGCCGATGGTGAAGGAGTAGTTGTCGGTGGTATTGAACTCGGGAATGTCGTAAACGACGTCCAGGGTTACGGGAGCGTCGAAGTGGATCTGAGCACCCCAACCGCCTGCTACGTTACCGTAGGAGTCTTCCAGTTTAACGTAGATGGACTCGCCCAGCAACTTGCCGTCTTCGTCAACGATGTACTCAGTCAGTTCGAATGCACGAACAGCCTTTTCCAGATTGTTGGGCTTGCCTGCAGCAGCGCGCTCGTCCTCAAATCTGTAAACCTCTTCCCAGTTCTCACCGTCGGTAGAAACGGAAAGCAGCAGCTGACCGCCGATCTTAGCAGTGAAGACAGCCTTCTTTGCGGTCTCATAGTTCTTAACGTCGAACTTGTAGATACCAACACCCTCATTGTTGCTGAAGCGGTGCTGATCAGCCTTGTTCTCCTTCACCCAATCGCCAAACATGTAGGCCTTTTCGTCCTCGGTGTTAGGCATGAAGGAAATGGTCTCTCTTGCCTGCAGAACGTCGCCACGAGCGCTGGTGTTCAGCGTGTTCATACCGTCCCAGAAGGTAACGTTATCAATAGCAATGGTGAATTCACCATCAACCTTGATCTCGTTCCCGTTGAAAATTCTCATGCAGTTCAGGTAAGTCCACTGGAACTCGCCACCGGTCTTGTCGGTGAACAGGGACAGCGGGATCACAATGTGATTCCAGCCTTCCTTCAGGCCCATGGACTCATTGTCGCTCGTATAGAGCTGATAGGAGATCTCCTGCTTGTCGGTGTCGCCACCGCTGGTCAGCTCGATGAAGATGTTTCTGGACTCGGGCAGTGCCAGGGCGTCAGATACGTACAGATCGAACTCGATGAACTTCATGCCGGTGATGTTCAGGCCGTTGTTCTTGGGGTTCTTGTACAGCAGCTGCAGACCGCCGGGACCTGCGATGTTGGAGGTGTAGACTGCACCCATGGTAGCCTTCATCTCAACGATGTCTTCCAGAGTTTCCTCATCCTGACCAATTACCTTAGGCACGTTCAGAGCACCTACGGTACCGCCCCAACCCTTCATGTCAGGGTTACAGTCGGAAACGAACAGAACAACTTCGCCGTTGTCATTTTCGAAACGAACGTTATCAATAGCAACGGTCAGACCGTCGTTGGTACCATACGCCTGCATGTTGAACATACGGAACCAGTTCCAATGCTCGGGACGGTAGCCTCTCTTATCCTGCTCCATCTTGGGCAGAATGTCCAGAACGACGGTGTTCCAGCCGTCCTTCAGACCACCCTCGATGAGGTCGGTCAGCTTGGTGTTAGACCATGCGATTTCCTCGGCGTCACAGTTACCGCCGGAGGTCAGCTCGAGCTCGAAGGGAATGTCAGCCAGCTGAGCTGCGCTGGAGGTGTAGAACTCGAACTTGAACTTGGTTGCAGCGGAGGTGTCATAGAAGGTAGGTGTGTCACCGCCGATGCCATCCAGGTCATAGTGGGTGTTGATAGCAGCGAACTCGACCTGCTGACCGGGCAGGAAGATCTTGGAGATAGAACCGGTGTTCTCTGCGCTGTTGTCGCTCTTCAGAGAGGTGTCACCGGCCCAAGCCCAACCGTCAACGACTGCGTTACAGTCGGACAGGGTGACGCTGTGAGGAGCCGTTTCGGCACCGCCGTTGGTCAGACCGTTGTTGAACTCGAGGTTGTCGATAGCGATGATGAACTCTTCGCCCTCAGCAACGGTAACCTTTTCTTCGCTATTGAAGAACAGTCTCATGAACTTCCAAGCAGTCTTGTTGAAGTTGCCGTTCTTGCCATTGAAGTTAGCGGAGATGTCCAGACGGATGTGGTTCCAACCATCAGACAGGGGGTAGTTACCCTCGAAGCTGATCTCTTCAGCGTCGATGCCGGCGGAAGACAGCTCAACGATCATGGTCTTGCCCTTGTATGCCTCAGCATCGGTCAAGTACAGATCGAATTCCACGTACTTCATACCGCTGATGTCAAGAGTCTCAGCAGCCCAGTAGTGGAAGCGATAGCCGATCAGGGGGAACTCAGCAGGACCGGTGATGGTATCACCAACTGCCTTTTCAACTTCCTTGCCCGTAACGACTTCCGTCACCTTGTAGGTGGTGTCGCCGTTGCCGTTGTTGGTCATGGACCAACCGGGCTTTTCGGGGTTATAAAATTCTTCTGCAGCATCCGTACCGTCAGATACCAGAATGCTGTTGGGAGTGTCGGATGCAGCAGATGCCGTTGCACCAACGGATACGATCATCGTAGCCACGGTGGACAGGATCATCATGACAGCCAGCAAACCCGCTAAAAACTTTTTCATGATAAAAAAGCCTCCTTATGTATTCTCGCCACTCTCTCATGTAGTGGTGGTTGGTTTTAGTATATCATTTTCACGCCAAAATGTCAACATTTTTTTATGCTCCCTCTTGTTTTTTGTGGTGTATGCTCAAAATTTCATCGCTTTTTTGTGCAAAGCGGAGAGAGGTTTTTCGACGTGTTCATACCATTTTCACAATTGCCTCGCAAAGCAAAAAAACGACAGGGACGTATGATAAAACGTCCTTGTCGTTTTTGCTTACAACGAAAAAATTATAGGTAGATGCGATCCGTCTCACGCGGCTTCATGCGAGCGAACAGAAGGATCATATAGACGGTTGTCGCAACGGCCAGAACCGCCGTAAACACAACGGTCGGTGTGTCCCACAGCTTGCCCGCGCCCAGCGTCGGCACCAACGAGCCGCAGAAATCGTAGATGGCGTGGAGTGCCACGCACAGCCAGAGATTGGCCGTTTTGAACATGACGACGGCACACATCGCGCCGATCAAGAAGGAGTATCCCACCTGCATCAGCACGGCAAGAGGGCCAGCCCCCGAGAAGAGATTGACCACGTGCATCGCGCCGAACACGGCCGAGCTCAAAAGAATACTGATCAGCAGTCCCTTGTGAGAGGTGCGACGCGACTCGGCAAAGCGAAGCAGCACGACACCGCGGAAGGTGATCTCCTCAAACAGACCAATGGCAAAGCATTGGAGGATGAACCAGAACCAGTAAACGGGAGCGTCGCGCACGATGCGGGCCTGCCCCGTGATCAGCGCCAAAATGGGCAGATTGTTAATGACCACCGCAAAGGCGGGCAGACACCAAAGAATCGATCGGCCAAACGGCTTGCGCAGCGGATTGAGAATATGGTAGCCCTGCGACAGCAAAATGACCATGAACACGACCGCGGCGATCAAGCGCGAGAGCGCCATGCGCATCAGCGGCAGAAGCACGGGATCGTCCGTCAGCGGCTTGCCGTATTCCAGCCACAAAAGCAGCGGCGCGGCAACACCGATAGCAACAAACGACGCCCAGCTTGGCAAACGGAAGGAACGATCGTCGTTATTCATCGCGCGTCCCCTTCCCTGCCGCGCGGCGATCCAGATGCAGCTCGATCAAGAGCAGCGCGACACCGCCCAGCATGAGCAGCACCGAGAAAAACTGCGAGGGCGACAAAAAGCTGACGACTGTCTCGCCTCGCTCGTCCGCGCGCAGATACTCGACGAAAAAGCGCCAAGCGCCGTAGACCAGCATATACGTCGGCATCTGGTGTCGGATGCCCTTTTTCATCATGAACAACAGCGCGCCGCACAGAGCGAACAAAAACAGCGCCTCAAACAGCTGCACAGGAACGACGCGACAGCCTGCGCCCACCATATAAATACCGTACCACGCGTCGGTCGGTGCGCCGTGGCAACAGCCGGCCATCAAACAGCCCAAGCGCCCAAAGCCGTGCGCCGCCGTGATGGCCGCGGGGGCCATATCCAGCACGTCACGGAAGTGCGCCTTGTGGTAGCCGTCGGGATAGCGGAGGTGTCCTATGCCAAAGTAGAGCGAAACAAACACGACCGTACCGCCAAGTAAACCGCCGTAAAAGGTCGAGCCCGTCGCGGCGTTGATGACGTAGCCGCCCTCCTCGGCGATGTTATACAGCCCCTGAATCAGCACCGCCGCGCCGTAACCCAGTACGACAGCCATCGGCACAAGCGAAAGAATATCATTTTGCAGCTTGGCGCGCAGCGAGCGCATATCGCCCTGCAAGCGCAACAAAAGCAGGCACACGACCACACCAAGCGTGATCGCAAGACTATACAGATCAATGCCCCAAAAGAGCTCATATGGATACATGGCGTATCTCCTTCCTTGTGTTAAATGCCATGATAAGGCACAAACGGCCGCCCCCGACGCTCGGGAGCCATCGTTCACGTCTTAACACGGAAGGGGTGTCCGTAACGGACACCCCTTTGTGGTTCATCCGCTGCCCCGCCATGCGGCGGGGCATTGGAGTTTGGTGTTAGTTGTCAGAAGAGATTAGTCTTCCTTCTTGCGAGCTGCGATGGTAACCCAAGCGCCTGCCAGGATCATCGTTGCCAGAGCACCGATGGTCAGAGCGGACTTACAGCCATCGTCAGTGGTGTTGTTGCCGCCGCCTTCGCCTTCAACTTCAACGTCAGCGTCACAGTTGTCACACTTGCCGTTCTTGTCAGCGTCAACGTGCTCGGTGCACTCAGTCTTGGGTGCCTCGGGCTTCGTAGCAGGCATAGCAGCCTCAGCAGCGGTCAGGTGAGCGATGTAGGTTGCCAGAGCATCCTTCTGAGTCTTGGTCAGAGCGTCAACAGCAGCTCTTGCAGCCTCGATAGCAGCCTTAGCAGCGTCGTAGTTCTCATTCGTGAATGCAGCTGCATCCTTGTAAGCAACCAGAGCTTCCAGATCAGCGATCAGCTTAGCATTATCCTTCAGGATCTGCTGAACTTCCTCGTAATCCTCGATAGCCTTCTTAGCCTTGGAGATGTGCTGATAGTAACCCTTAGACTTCAGAACTTCCTGAGCCTCAGCAGACAGCTTTTCGAAAGCAGCCTTGGTGTTGCTGTACTTAGCCTTTGCGGAAGCAAAGTTTTCAGCATTCAGCTCGCCCTCGTAAACGGTCTTCAGAGCTTCCATGTTAGCAATCAGGCCAGCGTTCTCTTCCAGAACCTGCTGCTCGAACTTAGCCTGTGCATCAGCGATTGCCTTCTGAGCATCGGTCATGCGGAAGTTATCGAACTTGATGATCCAATCCTGATCGGTGGGATTGGTCATACCGGACCAGAAGATACGGATGTAGTTGATGTTGTTGATCTCGAAAGCACCGTAAGAACCGTTCGTACCAGCCATTCTATCCAGCGGGATAGCAACGTGGTTCCAACCAACGACAGGACCGCCGGCAATAAAGTCGGTGAAGATCTGGTTCAGATGAACAGCCTTTTCACCCTGGTCGCAAGCACCGCCGGAGCAGAGCTCAACGGAACCGGAGCCGGTGTTGTTCTTCAGGTGGTCGACGATTGCGAGGTCGGACAGATAAACCTCGAACTCGAAGGTATCCATACCGGTAGCGTCAACGGAATCAAACTTCTTGGAAGGAGCGTGAGTGCCGGAAACACCCTTGAGGTTAGCGGAGATACAGCCGGAACCAGCAAGCTGATTCTCGTTATCGGTCTCGTAAATGTCGCCCCAAGTCTTGTTTGCGCCCCACAGAGGAATGACGTGCTCGGTCTTGGTAGCCTCGAGAGCATCCTTCTCTTCGTCGGTCAGAGGCTTATACTCGATGTCAAGGACAACGGGAGTGTCGGTTACAAGGCAACCGCCCCAACCGTCATCGGTCTTGTTGTCGCTGATCTTGACGTAGATGGTCTTGTGAGCGTCATCCAGCTTTTCAGCGATAGCGGTGATATCGAACTTGCAAACCTGAGTGCTGATCTTATCACCAACGTTCTTAACACCAAATTCGCTCAGGTCGATATTGATCCAGTTTTCCTTATCAACAGAAACCTCAAGCTTCATCTGAGCCTCAGCCTTAGCCTTGAAGATGATGCTTACGATCTGGTGAATGTTCTTTACATCATACTTGTAGATGAAGTATCTGGTCTGATCGGCATAACGACGATCGTGATCGGGGGTCTTCAGAACGGAGTTACCCTCGTTCAGCAGGTGGCTAGCCTCGCCATCCGTACCGATGGTGAACTCGTACTTTTCGTGCTCGTTAACGATTTCGGGAACGATAGGAGTCTGGTCAGCGGTCTTGTCGTAAACGACCTTCAGCTGAACGTTACCGTTCATGTTACCGCCGTTACCGTCGGAGGTGACAGCGTCACCGATCTTGACGTACAGGGTCATGGTGTTGGCAACGTCGTCAGCCAGCTCGGACAGATTCAGCTCAAGGGATACTGCAGGGCTGGTAGCAGTTCTCTTGTCGATTTCAACCCAAGTCTTGCCATCAGCGGAAGCCCAGATGTGGTAAGAACCGCCGAAGTTACCTGCGAAGGAGATGGACTCAACGCCGCGGAATGCGGTCAGGTTGAACTTGTAGATGAAGTACTGAGAAGCGTCAGCGAATCTCAGGGAGCCATTCCAGTTAGCCTTGTAGTCGGGATCCAGGTAAGGAGCTTCCTTAGGACCGTTGTCGATCTGGAACTCATAGAGGTCAGTCTTGGTGGTCTCTTCGGGAGCGCCTGCAGGAGTGTGAGCGGTCAGCCAACCGTTCTTGATCTGAGGCGTGTTGTTGTACTGACCAACGATACCATAGATGGTAACGGTGTCGCCAACAACGGGCTTGGTCTCCATAGCGTCGTATCTGACAGAACCGTCAGCGCTATAGGTACCGTAGATGGTGAGGATGTTGCCCTCAGCATCGGTGATCTTCATGTTACCGTACTGGGTGTTGTAAACCTCGGTGATAACACCGGTTACGTAGTACTTACCCTCGGTGTAGGTGTTGTGCTCCTTAGAAGCGCCCAGAGCGATAGCGTCCTTAATGGACAGCTCGCTGTCAGCTGCAGGAGGACCTGCGGGAGTGTCGGGCGTGTCGGGCGTGGGATTCTCGGGAAGTGCAACTTCGGGAGCCTGATCATCCGTGAAGCGAACGTTAGCAATAGCGTAGGTGATCTCGTCGATGCCGTCAACAACGTCAACGGTGAAGATACGGAACCACTTGATAGCAGCCAGGTCGCATGCGCCCTGACCGGCGGTGTCGCCCATCTTTGCGAGCTCGATCTTGATGCGGTTCCAACCGCTCTTCAGACCGTGAGCAGCAAAGGTCTTGTCATAACCCAGCTCGTTCTTATCGAAGTCGCCGGAGGAGTTAATCTCGGTGTAGAGAGTAACGTTCTTAATAGGATCAACGTTAGAGATGTACAGATCGTACTCGAGGTACTTCATACCGGTAACGTCGATATCCTTTTCGGATACGTAGTTAACGTAGATAGCGCAAACGTCGAACTTATCCTTGGAGGTAGCACCGATAGCCAGCTTGCCATCCATATCCATAGCGGGAGCATCCCAACCATTGGTGTCAGGCTCAGCGGTGGACAGAGTAGCAACGGTCTCGCCACCCTTGGTGAAGCGGAGGTTGTCGTATGCAACTACCAGATCAGCATCGCCGGTCTTAACACCTGCGAAGAAGTACTGACGGAAGTAGTTAACGTTGGTCCAGTCGATAGGAGTGCTTGCATCCATATCAGCCATCTTGGACAGAGGCAGAACGACCTTGTTCCAGCCGTCCTTCATGCCGCCCTCGATCAGGCCGCTCAGAGGACCAGCAACGTATCTCTTTTCGTGGTCATCACATGCGCCGCCGGAGGTCAGCTCAAGCTCGATGCCAACGTTCTGCAGAGCAGCTGCATTGGATACGTAGAAATCAAATTCGAAGGTGTCAGCACCAGAAGCATCAACGCCCTTACCGTCCTTTGCCTTGTACTGAACAAGGATGTTAGCGTTGCCCAGTTCCTTACCTGCTGCATAAGAATTGGAAGCAGAGAAGGAGCCCTGTGCGTGATTGAGGCTGGAGCCCCAGCTCCAACCCTCAAGAGTCGTGCCGTACTCGGGCAGCTGAATCTCGTGAGGAACAGGAGTGCGAATGATATTGAGAGTTACGGGAGTGTAGTACAGGTTACCACCCCAACCAGCAGCAGGGTAGGAGTCAGCGATGCGGATATAGACGTAATCACCGGTCAGACCCTTTTCGCCAACAACGGCATCGGTCAGATCGTAGGTGTAGTAGCCCTTCTCCAGACCGCCGTTCTGCTGAAGATTCTGAGTCAGGCGAGCATACTTGTACTCGTAAATGGTCGTCCAGTTTTCACCATCGGTAGAAGCCTGCAGCAACAGCTGAGAACCGGTGGTCATACCCAGAGTTACGTACTTAACGTACTTAGCAGCGGATACGGGGATCTTGTAAACAACTTCGCCGTTAGCGTCAGCGTAGAACTTCTCGGCGTTTGCACCGGAGGTGATGCTAACGATCATATCCTTGTTAGCGCTGTCAGCGGGAGCATCCTTATCGCCCTTAGTGGGAGTGAAGACAATAGATTCCTTCTCAGTCTCACCCTCAACCAGAGTGTAGTAGTTACCGTTCGTGAACTCAACGTTCTTCATAGCAACGGTCAGGCCGTTCTCGCCAGCGACAACGTCCTTGGTGTTGAACAGACGCAGGAAGTTCCAAGCGGTGAAGTCGCAACCACCGTCGGGAGCAGCGCCAAACCAAGACAGCGGCAGCTGCATATGGTTCCAACCGTCATCCAGGCCGACTCTCCAGCCGTCCCAGTTGTAAGCGTTCTCTTGCTTATCCTGAATACCGGCAGAGGTCAGCTCGAAGCTGAAGCCGGCCTTGATCAGGGCCAGAGCATCGGATACATAGAAATCGAACTCGAGGTACTTCATGCCGGAGATATCAACAGGATCAGGATACTTGCCCTCGAAGTTCAGGCCGTAGCGGAACATGAACCAGCCTACACCCAGAGTGGTGCCGGCTTCCCAAGTGTTACCGATAACGGTCTCGCCGTCCAGCATCATAGGACTGGTGGGGCCTTCCCAGTCAGTCTCGATGTCGCAGGCGGTAAAGGGAGCAACTACGCTACCATCCTCACCGCAGAATACCAGCTCATCAAGAGCAATGGTCATAGCTACGTCACCGGTGGAGAAACCACCCTGGTTATACATACGAACAAAGTTGATAGCGGACCAGTTGGTCTCGCCGTTCTTGCGATCCAGAGCGGAGATAGGAACGATAACTTCGTTCCAACCATTCTGAAGGCCACCCGCAACGTGATTATCCAAAGAGCCAACGTATGCGCTCTCCTGGTTGTCGCAGGTGCCACTGGAGGTAACTTCCAGCTCAACGGTAACCGTCTTCATAACGGCAGCATCATCAGTGTACAGCCAGAAGCGGAGAGACTTAGCGGCAGATGCATCCAGAGTACCATCGTGGTTGTAAGCAGCCAGGAATGCACCTGCGCCACCGCCGTACTGCTTGTTAGCAACCAGCTTGGTGGAAATAGAAGAGCTACCTGCCTTCTTGAGGTTCAGGTTAGCAGACCAGTTCCAGCCTGCGGGCTTGGTGCTCTGTACAAGCGGAACAGTGATGGAATGTGCGTCATATGCATCATTGGTGAACTTCAGTCCGCCCAGAGCGTAGGTGATGTCAGCATCAGTGTATGCAGCGTCGGGGAACCAAACGCGGCAGTGCTGCCATACCGTTCTGTCGAGAACGGGGCAACCCTCACCCAGTCTATCCTTGAAATCATCATTCAGGGACAGTCTGATGTGGTTCCAACCATTCTTGAACTGTGCGTTGTTGTTGATGTAACGGATCTCGCTCTTGGCGCCTGCGCCCCAAAGACCGGTATCCTGGATCTCGATGATGAACTGCTTGCCGTTGACAACGGAAGCGTCAGAGATGTAGAGATCCAACTCGAAGTGAGTCATACCGCTGATATCGGTAGGCTCAGCTGCGTAGTAGTGGAAACGAGAGGTAACAACGTTACCGGAACCGGTCATAGTGGTAGCAACACCGGTCTTGCCGTCGATTTCCTTCTCAGCCCAGCCAGTGCCGTATTCCTGACCACCACCGCCAACAGCCCAACCGGGCTTGGTGATGTCGTAGAATGCTTCAGCAGCATTGTTGGGGAGAATAATTTCCTTGAGGGACTTCACGATTTCCGTCGAACCGGAAGCGCCCTCGCCTTCTTCAGCGTCTGCAGCAAACACGGTTACCATCGAGGTAGCAACCATGGTAAGCACCATCAGAATCGCCAAAAAAGCCGATAAAAACTTTTTCATGATAAAAAAGCCTCCTTAAAAAATTCGCCATATGCTCAAGATATGGTGGTTGATTAAAGTATAGCACTCCCCCATTAAATTGTCAAGAAAAATTCACATCGTTCTGTACGATTTGTAGTCTTTGCGCAAATTCCGCGTGTTCGTTTTGTGCATAAAGAATAGGTCGTTTTGCGTTTTTATGCAAATATTGTTAAAAAAATATCACATTCTTGGCTTTTGGAATAAATTGTCAAAAAAAGCGCCCCAAAAAGCCTTTAAAATGGCTTTTTAGGGCGCTTGGGACCATCATTATTAAATCCCGTTATAAATCCGCTAATTTTTGTTTATGCCTTGCCAACCGAACCGAACAGCTCCATCTTCTCCTTGACGGTAGCCTTGATGGCCTCGTAGCCGGGAGCGAGAACCTTTCTGGGGTCGAAGCCCTTGCCGGACAGGTCCTTGCCTGCCTCGATATAAGCACGGGTCGCTGCGGTGAAGGACAGCTGGCACTCGGTGTTGACGTTGATCTTGGACACGCCCAGGCTGATGGCCTTCTGGATCATGTCAGCGGGGATACCCGTACCGCCATGCAGAACGAGGGGCATGTCGCCCGTCAGCTGCTGAACGGCATCCAGCGTTTCAAAGGACAGACCCTTCCAGTTTTCGGGGTACTTGCCGTGAATGTTACCGATACCGGCCGCCAGCATATCGACGCCCAGATCTGCGATCAGCTTGCACTCCTTGGGATCAGCGCACTCGCCGGCGCCAACGACGCCGTCTTCCTCGCCGCCGATCGAGCCGACCTCAGCCTCGATGGACAGGCCGAGCGCGTGAGCAACGTTGACCAGCTCCTGCGTCTTGGCGATGTTTTCCTCGATGGGATAGTGCGAGCCATCGAACATGATGGACGAGAAGCCCGCCTTGATGCACTTGTAGCAATCCTCATAGGTACCGTGGTCGAGGTGGATGGCAACGGGAACGGTGATGTTAAGGGTTTCGATCATGGCCTTGACCATATCGGCAACGACCTTGAAGCCGGCCATATACTTGCCCGCACCCGCAGATACGCCGAGGATAACGGGAGAGTTGCACTCCTGAGCCGTGGTCAGGACAGCCTTGGTCCACTCGAGGTTGTTGATATTGAACTGGCCGACGGCATAGTGACCCGCCTTGGCCTTTTTGAGCATTTCTGCTGCAGATACTAACATTGGATATTTCCTCCATTCAAAAACTATCGACTTATTATACCAAATTGTTGTTTTTTTGTCAAGGGCTGTACACGCTTTTCTATCTTTAGTTTATCCACCATACGTCCAAATATTTGCAAAGCAAAAAGGAAGGGATAAAAAACTCCCTTCCTTTTTATTATATATAGATATTAATCAAGCTCAACCGAGCCGTCCGAGCACACAACGGTGTACCCTTCAAGCTCCAGATCCCACACCATACCCTTGGGCAGTTTGTTCCATTGCTCGACCGTTCCCTCGTAATGAATGGTCTTGAGTGCAGAGCAACCTGCAAGCGCGCCTTCATCGATGGCCTCGACGCGAGCAGGAATGGTGATCTCCTGCAGGGCGGAGCAACCGTCCAGCAAACGGCGGCTAAGCAAAACGATCTCCTCAGGCAGCGTCAGCGAGGTCAGAGCGGCACAGCCCTTGAACGCGCTCTCGCCGATCATACGAATGTCTTCCTCCGGCTTCTCAACTTCATTGGGATTATTAGCGATAGTTACCGTTTTGAGCGACGAGCAGATCTCAAACGCTCTGGCGCCGACGTAGAAGACGCTACCGGGGATATTGACCGTTTCCAAACGGACACAACCGCGGAAAGCATAATCCTGAATGGCCTGAATACCCTCCTGAATGGTCACGCTGGTCAGCGTAACGCAATTGTAAAACGCACCGTTGGCGATCATGGTAACAGGCTTGCCCTTATAAGTCGCGGGAATGACGATATCGGTCTTGGATGCGCTGCCGATGCCGGTGCAGATATAGCTTTCAC
Source organism: Eubacteriales bacterium (assembly GCA_045614625.1). Taxonomy (GTDB): domain Bacteria; phylum Bacillota; class Clostridia; order Oscillospirales; family CAG-272; genus SIG644. Next base: position 1,837 of record JAZLDE010000100.1, on the reverse strand, counting down.
CGTCCGAAGCTAGCTCATAAGCCAGGCCGGCCGTTGCTTGCGGGGCTTCGTTTTCGTTATTGGATTGTTCCGATGCGAATGCCGAGCAGCTTGCCAAAGCGAGGCAAAGGAGCATGGCCAACAATACGGATAAAATTCTCTTTTTGAGCATAATACTGTTTCCTTCCGAGTATGGTTATCGTTTCGCGGCGACGTTGCCACGGTGTTTACACATATTTATTTTATTATAGCATCAAATCGCATAAAATGCAAGTGTTTTTTCAATGAAGATGGTGACCGGGGGATGAATTTTGTTTTTGAGAAATGAAGCTATCTATTTTTCGGCAACTTCTCCTACAGCCTCGCCCTGCTTCGCGCGCTCGGTGTGCGGCATTAGTGTTCATTCTTTGTCATCCGACAAAGAACGAACCAAGAAAACGGACTAAGGGGCCTAATACCCCTTAGAACCCCGCAAAATTTCCTACTTCTCATATCTGCCGCTCGTGGTGGCACTGCGGCGAGAGATACATAGAAAAGTTTTATGTCTTTCTCCTCTATTCGCTTTGAAGAGCGGCAATCGCAGGGAGGCCCCGGAGGGAACGGCCGGGCGCGTTTCTTGGCCACTTCTTGCCGCGTAGCAAGAAGTGGCATCAAATACCGCACACCGAGCGCGCGAAGCAGGGCGAGGCCGTCAGCTAAGAAGCGGGAACTCCGTTTTATTTGCCCATCGCACCACCAAAGGAAAGAAAGCCAACCTCATCCCCCGCCAAAAAGTGCGAGGATCATGGCGATCCTCGCACGCTTTCATTCTCACTTCTTCATAACCGCCATTGCGCACCAATCGTTATCAACCGCGCGATCAACGACCTTCAGACCGTTTTTCTCCAGCGCCTCGACCACGTCGCTACTGCGCTCTAGGATGATGCCCGAAACCAACAGCACCGTGCCCGCGTGCATCAGCGAGCCGACGTCGGGTGCCATGCGGATGATAATGTCTGCCACAATATTGGCCGTGATCAGATCGTACGCATACGCGCGATCCACGTCACGGAGCAGATCGGACACTTCGCAGGTGACGTTAGTCAGACCGCTGTCCTTGATGTTCTCGTTCGCCACGCGTACGGCAACCGGGTCAATATCGTAGGCGCGGCACTGCCCCGCTCCCAATTTAGCGGCGCAGATCGCCAGAATACCGCTTCCGCAGCCCACGTCCAACATGCGACAGCCCGGCTTGGTATATTTTTCCAAAAGGCCAATGACAAGGCGAGTGGTTTCATGCGAGCCCGTACCAAACGCCATGCCGGGGTCCATGCGAACCACGATCTCACCCGGCTGCTCGTCGTAATGCTCCCAAGCAGGAACAATAACCATATGTTCACCGATGTGAAGCGGCTTATAATATGCCTTCCAAGCGTTGGCCCAGTCCTCCTCGTTGACACCATTGAGGCTGATCGTCGCCTTATCGGCAAGTCCCGCAACACCCAGACGCTCACGCAAAAATGCCAGCTCGTCATTGCAAGGGCGGTTGCCCGCCAGATAGACCGACACCGACGCGATGGTCTTGTCGGCATTAAGGATAGATTCGTCGATCAAATCGCCATAGCAGCTTTTCAGATCGATATCGCTATAGTCCTCGATCTGCAGTTGGTTGGTGATCATGCTCATAATGGCGACCAATGCGTCAAGATGTTCCAGCGGCACCGTCACCTTGATCTGTGTCCACTCCTGAACCTCGCTTCTGTCCTCGCAACAATAATCCTTATCCAAACTCATGTAAGTTCTCCTTACGTCTTATTTTTTATCGAAAAACCGCTTGAAAAAGCCCGTTTTTTTGCTGTAATTGCTCTCGCCGCAGCTA
>JAZLDE010000099.1:0-3397 GCA_045614625.1 Eubacteriales bacterium | reverse complement strand
CTCCCGAGACTCCCGAGACTCCCGCAACCGGCAACACCATCGATATGCCCTCCTTCTCTCTGGGCGATGGCAAGGATACCGCTTACGCAGATCGCACCAACTCTCAGGGTTGGACGACCACCAGCGCAGCAATCCTGACCGGCAAGGAATACGCAGGTATGGACACCTGGGCGATCACCCTCAACGGTAAGGTTTCGGCTCCCGGTTCGCTGACCTCTCCCGCACTGAACGGCGGCATTAAGTCGCTGTCCTTCAAGTACGGCTTCCCCTTCACCGACACGCAGTTCAAGATCACCATCAGCATCAAGAAGGGCGGCGAGGTTGTTGCTTCGACCGTTCTGGAAAAGACCGGCTTGACCTCCTCCACCGTTTACGAGTACACCTGGAATCTGGAAACTCCCGTTGACGGCGAGTTCACGATCGAGATCGTAAACAACAGCTTGTCCAATGCATCGGGCAACAAGGACCGTCTGTCGCTGTGGGATATTACCTGGGTAAACAACTAATTGTTTGACAGAACGATAAAAAAAGGAACCGCATCTTCGGATGCGGTTCTCTTTTTTTGTTTGTCGGGAATTTGAACGACTTTTTCTATCCAGGGGCGCGACACAATGCGTCGCGCTGTGCGGTTGTGTTACTTCTTTGTCGTTCAACAAAGAAGTAACCAAGAAAGTGAACTCGGCCGTTCCCTCCGAGGCCTCCCCCGAGCGCGAAAAGTCGCGGCGCTTCGCTCTGCTCATTTTTTCGCGAAGGGTTGCATCTTCAGCTTTTGCGTTTGCAAGTTAAAGAAACTTGCAAACACGGAGGATGCACGCAAGCAAGAAAGCTAAAATTTTTGCCATCTGCGACGCACCCGAGTCTAACTATATTTCAAGCAAAACGCTTTTGCTTCCTTCGTCTGCCGCGCGTGTTGGCAAAATGGCGAGAGATGTATTGAATCAAATATGTCTTTCTCCTCTGTTAGATTTGTAGCGCGGCAATCGCAGGGAGGCCCCCAAGGGTTCGTCCGGGCTGGCAATGTTTGCGCCCGCGCGAAGCGCGATGTTCGCGTTCAGCGAACAAGCAAACTTGCGATTTCGGCATGCCGAAATCTGTTTTCTTTCGTCCTTTCTTTGTTCAGCGACAAAGAAAGGACATCAAAAACGGTACAGCGCAGCGCAAAGCAGTGTGCGCGTCCGTAGAAGAAGTTGTGAAAATTTTCAGCTACCCCCCTCTCTCATCCCGTCGTCCTCTATTGACTTTTGCTGCCCCATGCTCTATAATATAAATAATGTAGAAAATCCCCGAAAAAGGAAGTTGCCATGAACGCTTTAAAAAAACTTGCCCTGCTGCTCCTGGTCTTTTCGATCCTGACCGGCGCACTTGTTGGCTGTAACACGCCCAATCCGGACAATCTCCCGCCGGTATCGACACCCGCGCCGGACGGTGTCGAACTATCTGCCACCAAACAGATCATGATGGTAGGCGAAACAACCGATCTGGACGCCGCACTCACACCGGCCGACCTATCCCTCCCGGTCAAATATCGCGTCACGCAAGGTGAGGGAGTCGTTGAGATCCAAGGGGAAAGACTCATCGCACTGGCCGAGGGCACAGCCACCATCGTTGCGACCGTTGCGGGTGTTGAGAGCGAGGAGCTGACCATCACCGTCGTTGCCGCTGCTGACCCCTATGAGGGCATGAGCGCGGATGAGTTTTACGCCAATTATACCGTCGCGGACAGCTATTTGGACGCGTATTACCGCACCCGGCACGGCTTTATGTCGGGCTCGCTGACCGTTCCCGATCAAGCCCCCGTGCAGTCCGAGTATCAACCGCAAAAGGACGGCATGCTCATCCGCAACCGCGCCACGCGCTATGAGGACAATGGCAACACCTACGTTGTTGTCGACGCGTACGGTGTCGAGGTGATGGAGATCTACCGCGGCGCGGCCTACGTCACGCTGGAGGAGGTCGCCGCCTACGTCTTCGCTTTTGGCGATATTCCCGCCAATTATTCTGCCTCCAAAAAAACAAAGCCGACCCAGAGCGTCTGGGGTATTTACCTTCGCGTCAACCACACGCAATTCACGGGCGATACCGGCAAGTACCCCTACGAGCCCGAGTTGCCCAACATCAGCGGCTGCGGCGGTGATTTCGTTTACTACGAGATCGACATCGGAACGACGGGCAACGACTGCGATCCCAAGTATCGTCCTGCGCTTTACAACAACGGCGTGTCTATCACCCGCGGCGCCTCGCGCATTGTCTATGCCCGTTTTGATAAGAACAACAACCACATCACCGAGCCCGACGAAAAGTTCGTCTTCTACACCTACAACCACTACAACGATTTTCAGGAATATCTGAACTACTACGGCGGTTGGGGCGAGATGTTCGGCAACATCACGGGCGGCGGTGTGATTTCGGACAAGAAAAATTGCAATCCTACACCCTACGTTCCCGTCTGGCGGGGAGATCTGTCTGAGGCAACGCTTCTCCATCCCTCGCGCGAGCAAAGCGACTACGTGGAGATCGTCTGGTGCCTGCCCATCGAATGGACGGAGCGCAAGTACGCGTAATAGAATAGAAAAACGCCAAGACTTTTCTCTGTTGTTCCAAGCGGAGAAATTGAAGGCACAGGAAATCGGCAGAGACATTGTTTTCTCTGCCGATTTGTGGTATAATGGGAAGGGTGATGAAAATGGACGAACTGAAAAATCGCAAGACCACTCGGTTGAAAGGTGCAGACTATAATCGAAACCAAGCCGTGTTTCTCACGATATGCACGAAAGAAAGGCGCTGCGTTCTTTCTCGTATTGTAGGGACCGGCGTCCTCGACGGTCCGCAAATCGAATTGACAAAATACGGACAAATCGCTGATAAATACATCCGTCAATTGAACGACTTTTACGATGATCTATCCGTTGAAAGTTATGTGATCATGCCCAATCATATCCACATTATGCTGTGGGTAAAAGGCGCGGGAAACGGACCGTCGAGGACGCCGGTCCCTACAGTGCAGAACTCCGTTCCGTCGCGGTTCGTATCTACGTTCAAACGATTTTGTAACAAGGAATACGGCGTGAATATATGGCAATATCGCTCCAATGATCATATCATCCGCAACCGTCAGGACTATGATGAGCATTTGCAATATATTTATGAAAACCCTATACGGTGGTATTACGACGAATTATACGCCGAAGAATAGGGGTATGGGCTTTGCCAGAAGCCCGCGTTGCAAGCAACGCTGTAATACAAAGGCGAAACTGGCGATAAAACAGAACGATAAATAAGAATTTGTAGGTGTGAATGATGAAAACTTTATATATGATTGGTGGCACTATGGGAGTTGGAAAAACAACTGTGTGCCAACAGCTCAAACAGGATTTACCGAATAGTGTATTTCTTGACG
>JAZLDE010000098.1:0-7451 GCA_045614625.1 Eubacteriales bacterium | reverse complement strand
CGGGCAAACTGAACTCTCCAAAAGCAATAAGTATAATGCCCGCTCGGTTCTTGAAAGGGGTGTGGGGGAACTTCTCGAAAGAAGTTCCCCCACATCGTTCTCTTTACTTCAACAAAGGCTTTAAGAATTTACCCGTATACGAATTCTCGCATGCAGCGATCTGTTCGGGTGTGCCCGTAGCGACTACCGTACCGCCGCCGTCGCCGCCCTCGGGACCGAGGTCGATGATATAGTCGGCCGTGTTGATGGCGGCGAGGTTTTGTTCTGTGGCCAAGACTGTGTTACCGCCGTCGCACAGACGCTGCAGAACCTTGAGCAGCTTAGCCACGTCGTCGGCGTGCAGACCTGTGGTCGGCTCGTCGAGCACGTAGATGGTCTTGCCGGTCGGGCGCTTGGACAGCTCGGTCGCCAGCTTGACGCGCTGGGCCTCGCCGCCCGACAGCGTCGTCGAGGACTGGCCGATCTTGACGTACCCGAGTCCCACGTCGTACAGCGTCTGCAGCTTTTTCTGCAGTCTCGGCAGGCCGTCAAAGAAGGCAAGTCCCTCCTCGACCGTCATGTCCAGCACGTCGAAAATATTCTTTCCTTTATATTTGCAGTCCAGCGTATCGCGATTGTAGCGCTTACCGTGGCAAACGTCGCACGTCACGTACACGTCGGGTAAAAAGTGCATCTCGATGCACTTGACACCGTCGCCCTCGCAGGCCTCACAGCGCCCGCCTCGGACGTTGAAGGAGAAGCGTCCCGCATTATACCCCTTCGCGCGTGCATCCTGGGTCGAGGCAAACAAATCGCGAATGTCGTTGAACAGCCCGGTGTAGGTCGCGGGGTTGGATCTGGGTGTGCGTCCGATGGGGCTTTGATCGATAGCAATGATCTTATCCAGCTGCTCGATACCGTCGATGCGATCGTGCGCCCCCGGATAGGTTACAGCTCGGTTGAGCTGCTTTGCCAGTACGGGATACAAAATACCGTTGACCAGCGAGGATTTACCCGAGCCGGACACGCCCGTTACACAAACGAAGCAGCCCAGCGGAACGTCCACCGTAATATTCTTCAGATTGTGCTCGCGTGCACCGCAAATGGTCAACTTCTGGCCGTTGCCTGCTCGGCGCTTGCTTGGAACGCGGATGCTCTTCTTGCCCGAAAGATAGGCGCCGGTCAGCGAGTTCTCGTCGGCCATGACCTCTTCGGGTGTACCGGCAGATACGATGCGACCGCCGTGAATACCCGCGCCGGGGCCAATGTCGATCAGATAGTCCGATGCACGCATCGTCTCCTCGTCGTGCTCGACAACGATAACCGTGTTACCCAGATCGCGTAGCTTTTTGAGCGTGCCGATCAGCTTTTCGTTGTCGCGCTGGTGCAGGCCAATAGAGGGCTCGTCAAGAATATACAAGACGCCCATGAGCGACGAACCAATCTGGGTCGCCAGTCGAATACGTTGCGCCTCTCCACCCGACAGCGTGCCCGCCTTACGGGACAGCGTCAGATAGTCAAGGCCCACGCTGCAAAGGAAGCCCAGACGCGCGCGGATCTCCTTGAAAATGTCACGCGCGATGGTCTGCTCGGTTTCATCCAGCACCAGTGCGTTGACAAAGTCCAGCGCATCGGATACCGACATATCGCAAAATTCGGTGATGCTCTTATCACCCACCGTCACCGCCAGCGACATGGGGGACAGACGCTTGCCGTGGCACTTGGGACAGGGCGCGTCCTCGACAAACTGCTCATAATATTCCTTGTTCATGCCCTGCAGCATGCGGGAGCGGATCATAGGAATCAAGCCTTCAAACTTGACGATCTGATGGTGCTCCTCCCCCCCGAAATAGCGGTAAATATCGTATGTTTCCTCACCCGTGCCGTTGAGCAGAACATTCATCGCATCGGGTGTGAAATTCTCCAGCGGCGTGTCCAGCGAAAAGCCGTGGCGCGCACCTACAGCCGAGAACAACGGCCCGTTCCAGCTCTCCTCCTCAAGCGATTTGAAGCCATTGACAGCGATACCGCCCTCGTGGAGCGACAGATCTCTGTGGGGCATGATCTTATCGACCGACAGCACCTGCATGTCGCCAAGACCCGCACAATGCTCGCACGCACCCGCAGGATTGTTGAAGGAAAACATACGCGGCTCCAGCTCGCCCACCGAAATGCCGTGCTCCTCGCAGGCATAGGACTGCGAAAAGGTCAGCTCCTCGCCCTCACTTCCGTCACGGGGCATGGTAACGACGCTCAAGCGTCCCTCGGCTGCGTGCAGCGCATTCTCTACCGAGTCACCCAAGCGCGAGCGAACGTCGGGACGCATGACCAAACGGTCAACGACGATCTCAACCGTGTGGCGCTTGTTCTTGTCCAACTTGATATCTTCGGACAGATCGTACAGATTACCGTCCACCCTTACGCGGACGTAACCCGACTTTTTGGCATCAGCAAACACCTTCTCCTGCGTTCCCTTCTGGGCGCGGACGATGGGGGCCATGACCATAAAGCGAGTGCCCTCGGGCAGTGCCATGATGCGGTCGATGATCTGATCCACGCTCTGCTGACGGATCTCCTTACCGCACACGGGGCAATGAGGCACGCCGATGCGAGCATACAAAAGGCGAAGATAGTCATAGATCTCGGTCACCGTGCCTACCGTCGAACGAGGGTTTTTAGAAGTCGTCTTCTGGTCAATGGAAATGGCGGGCGACAGACCGTCAATACTGTCTACATCCGGCTTGTCCATCTGCCCGAGAAACATACGGGCGTAGGAGGACAGCGACTCGACGAAACGACGGTGCCCCTCGGCATAGATGGTGTCAAACGCCAAGGACGACTTGCCCGAACCGGAAAGTCCCGTCAGCACGACCAGCTTGTCGCGCGGGATGGATACGTCGATATTTTTCAAATTATGGACGCGAGCGCCCTTAATATCAATAGAAGATTGCATACCGTTCCTCAATACTAAAAATTACGCTTCCTCAATACCGCGGGCAGAGAGCGAAAGCTCGTCCGCAAAGTAGGCCCGCGTCAGCGCCTTGTTTCCGTTTTCGTCGATCACTACCAGACGAACGAAGGCTCGCCCGTCGTTGCCACCGCGATGAACGTCGTTAAAATATTGCTTCAAGTCAAATTCCGCAAAGGTCAGCGCACCGTCGGTCGCATCAGCGCGACGGGCAACTCTGCGCTCGGTGTGCAGGCTGATTTCTCTTGCGCTACTGCAGAACACGCGCAAAACGCCGTCCTCCAAGTAAAGATCTTCAATGGCGGGCCCCCACGAAGCATAGAAATCGCCCTTGCGGTAGGCCGCCATGTAATCTTCGTACGTCAGTGCCTTCGCCTTGACGCAGATCCAACCGCCAAAGGCATCTCGCGGGACGTGGATGTCGTCGGTCGCCACGGGAAACACTCGTTTTCCCTGCGCCAGCATATCCTGAAACGCGTGCTCCGAGGCGTCAATGGAATAGCCTGCCAAAAAGCAACCGCTGTTATACACCTCGATCGTGTGCAGGCCCTCAAGACCCGCATAATCGGGATAATGGTGCAGCGACCAGTCGGGATGGTTATAGGATACCAAAAATCCTGCCGCGCCCGCCTGCGCGATCATATCGTTTTGGCCTTCCACACTATAACGGCGCTGATAATCGCCCTTATAGTAGTCCTGCACCAGCGCCCGCGCGTTGCCCCAGGTATAGCCGGGATTGGCGCAAGGATAGAAGGTCTCGTCAGGACGGGAGGCATAAAAATTCAAGTGATAAGTGGGCGTTCTGTCCCAGGCGTCAAAGCCATCGGTGGGGCGGTTGGTCTCCACCTCGTAAGAGGTGATCGCCAGGAAGCCATCGTCATTCAGGTCACTATGGTCGATCATAATATCGTGATCGGTGTACGCCACGACCGAATAGCCGTGAGACTTGTACAACTGCTTGATTTGCTCCGGCGTCATCTGCCCATCCGAGCAGGTCGTGTGAGTGTGCATATTAGCTTTATAGAATTGTCCCTCTTCGGGAATCAAGTACTGTCTCATAACCTTTCTCCTTTGCTGTCTTATTTTTCTGCCTTGATGCGCGCAATCTCGTCGCGGATCCAGGCGGCCTTTTCAAATTCAAGCGCACGGGCGGCGGCCTTCATCTCGCGCGTCATACGCTCAATGAGCTCCTCGCGCTCCTTGGCACTCAGCTTGCCTGTCTTGTCGGATACATCCGTGCCCTTTTTGCCCTTGCCGCGACCACGCTTACCCGTATCGTTCTCACCTGCGCTGATGTCAATAACGTCACGCACACCCTTGACAATGGTCTTAGGGATGATGCCGTTGGCCTCGTTATAGGCCTGCTGAATGGCGCGGCGGCGATTGGTCTCGGAAATGGCGGCCGACATGGAGCGGGTAACGGTGTCAGCGTACATGATGACGCATCCCTCAGCGTTTCTTGCCGCGCGGCCGATCGTCTGAATGAGCGACCGCTCCGCGCGCAAAAATCCTTCCTTGTCCGCGTCGAGAATTGCCACCAGACTGACCTCGGGAATGTCAAGACCCTCGCGCAAAAGATTGATGCCGACCAGCACGTCGAACACACCCAAACGCAGATCTCGGATAATCTCCATGCGCTCCATTGTTTCGACGTTGAAGTGGATATACCGCACCTTGACGCCGTGTTGCTCGAGATAATCCGTCAGATCCTCGGCCATTTTTTTGGTCAGCGTGGTTACCAGCACCCTCTCGTGCTTGTCCACACGGATGCGGATCTCGCCCAGAAGATCGTCGATCTGCCCTTCGATGGGGCGCACGTCGATCAAGGGATCGAGAAGCCCCGTCGGGCGGATGATCTGCTCGACTGTTTGCTCGCTATGCTCGTTTTCATAATCGCCCGGCGTCGCGCTGACGAACACGGCCTGATTGATCTTTTGCTCAAATTCCTCAAAATAGAGAGGTCTATTGTCGTACGCCGAGGGCAGGCGGAAGCCATAGTCCACCAGATTTTTCTTGCGCGCCGTGTCACCGCCGCTCATGCCGCGCACCTGCGGTAGCGTAACGTGCGACTCGTCGACGAACAAAAGAAAATCCTCGGGGAAATAATCCATGAGCGTGTAGGGCGTTGCCCCGACGGGACGGCCGGCCAGCACGCGCGAATAGTTCTCAACGCCCGAGCAATAGCCGATCTCTCGCAGCATTTCCAGATCGTATCGGGTGCGCTGCTCGATGCGCTGTGCCTCAAGCAGTTGTTTGTTTGTATTAAAGTACTCCACCCGCTCGACCATCTCGCGCTCGATTTCGGCCAGCGCAGCCTCGCGCTTGGCATCCGATACGGCATAGTGGGTCGCAGGGTAGATAGCAGCGTAAGAAAGATTTCTTAAGATCTCGCCCGTAACAATGTTAATCTCGCTGACGCGCTCGATCTCGTCATCAAAAAATTCCACGCGCACGGCATGCTCCGACTCAGCCGAGGGAATGACCTCGACCACGTCGCCCCGCACACGAAAGGTGCCACGGGCAAACTCAATGTCGTTGCGACTGTAGCTGATGGCCACCAGATGGCGCACGAAGGCATCGCGATCCATGAACATACCGGGGCGCACAGCCAGTACCAACGCACGATACTCCTCGGGATCACCGAGCGAATAGATGCAAGACACCGACGCTACGATGATCACGTCGCGGCGCTCGAAGAGCGAGCTGGTCGCGCTGTGGCGCAATCGGTCGATCTCCTCGTTGACCAGCGCGTCCTTTTCGATATACATATCCTTTCCCGGGATGTATGCCTCGGGTTGGTAGTAGTCATAATAAGAAACAAAATATTCCACCGCCGCGTCGGGGAAAAACTCCCTCATTTCAGAGCAGGTCTGGGCGGCCAGCGTCTTGTTTGGCTCCAGAATCAGCGTTGGGCGGTTGCAGCGCGCGATAACGTTGGCCATGGTAAACGTCTTACCCGAGCCGGTCACGCCCAAAAGCGTCTGCATACGCTCTCCGCGCTCAATGCCTGCGACCAGCGCATCGATGGCCTCGGGCTGATCGCCCGTAGGGGAAAATTCGCCCTTAAGAACAAACCGATCCATACGTCATCTCCTTTGCTTCTTATCCTTAATCATTATATCTGTTATTATACAGTATGTCGCCTCATTTGTCAACAGAAACGTTTCAATTTTGGAAAAAAGCTATCGTCTTTTGCTTGAAAAAGTCAAAAAAGTTCATCGCCTTTTCCGTTTGTGGAATTTTAATTCCGTTTTTTCTTTGATTTTATCCAAATTACCCAAAATTTCGATCAAAGTGCGAAATATTCCCTTCCCCCCTTGCTTTTTAGAATGGAATGTTGTATAATATCTATAATTGCGGTTTTGCTATCCGCGAAAATACACAGATAGGAAAAAGAGGTATTATGGATATTTTTGAACCTTTGTTCCGAAACTTGGCCAACATCGATTGGGCCAACGACTGGAAGCTGTTCGTCATGTGGATCATCGGCGGACTGCTCATCTTCCTCGCCATCAAAAAAGAAATGGAGCCTACCCTGCTGCTCCCCATGGGCCTTGGCGCCATTCTCGTCAACATTCCCGGTGCGCACGTCGGCGCACTCGAAACGCTGTACAATGCGGGTATCGCCAACGAGCTGTTCCCTCTCATTTTGTTTATCGGTATCGGTGCCATGATCGACTTCGGCCCCGTGCTCTCCAACCCCAAGCTGATGATCTTCGGTGCGGCGGCTCAGTTCGGTATCTTCTTTACCTTCTGCCTGGCCTCCATGTTCTTTGATCTCAAGGACGCGGCCTCCATCGCTATCATCGGTGCGGCTGACGGTCCTACCGCCATCTCGGTTGCTCAAAAGCTCAAATCGGACTATACAGGTGCGATTATGGTCGCGGCGTATTCGTATATGGCGCTCGTCCCCATCATTCAGCCCCCCGTTATCAAGGCGCTAACCACCAAGAAGGAGCGTATGATCCGCATGGACTACAAGGCGGCCAACGTCTCCAAGACCACCCGTATCCTCTTCCCCATCGTCATTACCGCCGTTACCGGTTTGTTTGCCCCCAGCGCGATCGAGTTGGTCGGTTTCCTTATGTTCGGCAACCTCATCCGCGAGTGCGGCGTACTGGATTCGCTGTCCGAAACGGCGCAGAAGGTGCTGGCTAACCTCATCACCATCTTCCTCGGCATTTCCATCGCCACGCAGATGACGGCAGACAAATTCCTTGAGTGGAACACCCTTCTCATTCTGGGGCTGGGTCTGTTCGCCTTCATTTTCGATACGGCAGGCGGCGTTCTGTTTGCTAAGTTCCTCAACCTGTTCCTCAAAAAGAAGCTCAACCCCATGATCGGTGCAGCGGGCATTTCCGCTTTCCCCATGTCGGGTCGTATCGTTCACGCCATGGGCCGCAAGGAGGATCCCAACAACTTCCTGCTCATGCACTCCATTGGTGTCAACGTGTCGGGCCAGATCGCATCCGTTATCGCGGGCGGTCTGATCCTCAACTTCTTC
>JAZLDE010000097.1:0-10283 GCA_045614625.1 Eubacteriales bacterium | reverse complement strand
GGCTTACGTCTGCAATGACGTGCTGTATACCGTGCTTGCTCATTTTCAAGACAGTGAAGTCAAAGCGGGTTTTATCCACGTCCCGTATTCGGACGACCAGAATAAGCAGCCTTCTATGAATATAAATCTTATCGTTAAAGGATTGACGATTGCTATCGAAACGATTGACTGACATAATCGCGAAAGCTCTATGATCATGCAAACAAAATTTTTATGGGAAAGAGGTTAACATGTTCATCTTCAAAAATAAAATCGTCGTCTTGACGGGCGGCGCACGAGGCATTGGCAAGTGCATACGCGAAAAATTTGAGGAGGCAGGCGCGACTGTTTGCGTCATCGACCTGCTCGAGAACGACTATTTTGTAGGCGATCTGGCCGATAAGAAAGCGCTGGAGAGCTTTGCCCAAAAGGTGATTGCGGACTACGGTCACGTTGATTATCTGATCCATAATGCCGCGCCTAAAATGTGCGGTATTGAAAGCGGCAGCTATGAGGATTTTGAACATGCTTTGAAGGTTGGTGTCACTGCGCCGTTTTACCTTTCCAAACTGTTTATGCCGTATTTTAGCAAGGGCGCAAGCATCGTCAATATTTCGTCCTCCCGTGATCGAATGAGCCAGCCCCAGACTGAGAGCTACACAGCGGCCAAGGGCGGTATTTCCGCGCTGACGCACGCGCTGGCGGTCAGCTTGGCTGGCAAGGTGCGGGTCAATTCGATCTCGCCCGGCTGGATAGATAATAATTACACCGTCTACGAGGGTGCGGATGCGACGCAGCAGCCTGCCGGGCGCGTGGGCAATCCGCCCGACATCGCCAATATGGTGCTGTATCTTTGTTCGGATATGGCTGGCTTTATTACGGGCGAGAACATTTGCATCGACGGCGGTATGACAAAGCAAATGATCTATCATGGCGATTGCGGATGGAAATTGGATTACTAAGGTTAAGTAAACATGGATATCAAGAAAAGATGCAAATGGTGCAATCTAAAAAATGAGCGATACGTTGAATACCACGACCAAGAATGGTGCGTTCCGAATTTTGACGATCAATATCTATATGAAATGTTGATATTGGAATCGTTTCAGGCTGGATTGTCCTGGGAATGTGTCCTTAATAAAAGGGAAGCCTTTCGGATTGCGTATGATCATTTTGATTTAGATAAAGTAATCGCTTATGACGAGGATAAGGTGCGTGAGTTGCTCAGCAATAAGGATATCATTAGAAACAAATTGAAAATCAATGCGAGCATCAAAAACAGCAGAATTTTCAAGGCGATTACCTGCGAATATGGCTCGTTTCATAGCTATTTGAGGACGTTCACGCATGATAAAACGATATACGAAACCGACAGAACGACCAATGCCTTGTCCGACGCGATCTCCAAGGATCTGCAATCTCGCGGCATGACGTTCGTCGGCTCGGTGATTATATATTCTTATCTGCAGGCCATCGGTGTGATCTGTTCACACGATAAAGATTGCTATTTGTTTAAGGACGGAAACCGACAATGAGAGAGTTAATACTTGAAAAATTAAAAGAAATAGAAGAGCGCGAAAACGTGAGAATTTTGCACTGCGTCGAGTCAGGAAGCCGCGCTTGGGGCTTCGCTTCCCCCGACAGCGACTACGACGTTCGATTCATTTACGTGCGCCAAAAAGATTACTATTTGCGCCTGGATAAGACGCGCGACGTCATAGAGTGGCAGCTTGACGATACGCTTGATATCAACGGCTGGGATATTCAAAAGGCGCTGATCTTATTGCATAAATCCAATCCGACGCTGTTTGAATGGAATTCGTCGCCTATCGTGTATAAAACCACAGACGAATGGAAGAGCATCGCCGCGATGATCAACCGCTATTTTGTAGCGAAATCGGGAATTTATCATTACTTAAGTACCGCAAAGACCAATTACCGTGAATATCTGAAGGGCGATTTGGTTCGTTATAAGAAATATTTTTACGTTCTTAGACCGTTGCTTGCCTGTAAGTGGATTCTTGCCGAGGGAACGCCGCCTCCCATGGAGTTTCAAGTTTTGATGGAAAAATATCTTGATGCGGATCTCAAGCCCGACGTTGAAAAGCTGCTGGATCTGAAGATGAACAGCCCCGAGATTTCCGTTGGCAAGCGCTTTGATCGCGTTAACGATTATTTGGATCGGACGATTGCGGAGCTGGAGCAAATCGTAGCTGGAGCAAATCGTAGCTACAATGTCGGACGATAAACTATACGCGTGGGACGAATTGAACGATACGTTTTTGAAAATTATCAAATAAGATGCGATATTAATATTGCTCAGTAAATATCGTCCAGAAATAGGTAAAGCCGCTCTTGAATAAAGGGCGGCTTTGTCCGACAATACTCTTTTTTGACGGGAAATAGTCCACGTTAAAAGGAGTATAGCAATGTATTATAACAAGGTTGAGATATGCGGCGTCAACACCTCAGAGCTGGTTGTGTTGACCGACGCGGAGAAAAAAGACCTTTTGATACGGACAAAACAAGGGGATAAAGAGGCACGGAACGAGCTGATCTGCGGCAATTTGCGCTTGGTACTCAGCATTATTCAGCGATTTACCAACCGACGGGAAAACATGGACGATCTGTTCCAAGTCGGCTGTATCGGACTTGTCAAGGCGGTCGATAACTTTAATATCGATCTTGACGTCAAGTTCAGCACGTATGCGGTGCCGATGATTATCGGAGAGATCCGTCGCTATTTGCGCGACAACAATACCATTCGCATCAGCCGTTCGGTACGCGATCTGGCCTATCGAGCGCTTCAGACGAGGGAAGAGTGGATGCGCGAAAAGCAGAGCGAGCCCGATCTTGCACAGCTCGCAGAGGTGCTGGGAGAGAAAAAAGAAGCGGTGCTTCGCGCGATGGAGGCCATCGTTGAGCCGATCTCGCTGTATGAGCCCGTGTTTACGGACAATGGTGACTCGGTGTACGTTATGGACCAGCTGCGCGACAGCAGCAGCGACAGCTCGGATGAGGTATGGCTGGAGAATATTCTGTTGCGTGATGCGCTCAAAACGTTGACCGAACGCGAGCGCAACATTATTATGAAACGCTTTTATCAGAACAAAACCCAGATGGAGATTGCCGAGGAGATCGGTATTTCGCAGGCACAAGTGTCCCGTTTGGAGAAGGGCGCACTGGAGCATTTAAGGAAGAGAATGTAATAGGGAATCCGCCGAGAGTAACCTTTTTGGTCGCTCTCGGCGGTCTGCCTATTCTAACGTAATTTTTCTATTCTCATCAAATGTTATGCGGCAATCTGCCATTTCGGCGTCGGCGGCATCATGCGTGACGAGAATGGTCGTTTTCCCTTGACGACAACTGCGGATGAGGTTGCGCATCTTGGCATGAAGGTCTTCGTCCATGCCGCGGAAGGGTTCGTCGAGCAAAAGAAGTTCGGCGTCGGTGGACAGAGCCCTCGCTAAGGCCACACGCTGGCGCATACCGCCCGAAAGAGATGCGGGATAGGTATTTGCCTCGTCTGCAAGTTCGACGCGTGCAAGCCATTCTACGGCCGTCCTGAGTGTTTCTCTGGAATCCGACAGCACAAGATTGACGTTCTCGGCGGCGGTTAGCCAAGGGAGCAGGGCGGTGTCTTGAAAGAGATAGGAAATACTGTCCGTTTCACGCGTAACATTTCCCGTGTCGGGCGACTCAAGTCCTGCGATGACGCGGAGCAGTGTTGTTTTGCCACAGCCCGACGGTCCCATCACGGTGGTCATTTTGCCGGTAGGGAACGTCAGTGAAAGGTCGCTTAATACCGTTTTGATCGTTTTACCGTCCTTGTAGGACAGTGTGACATTTTGCAAGGTTACCATGCACTGTCCTCCTTTGTTTTTTGTTGTCCATCTGCTTTCTTTTGCAGGCGACGGAACAATAGTTTGGCGCAAAGTTCCAGTGCGAGACTCAACACAATGACCACTACTGTCCATGCAAACAGATCGGTCGTTTCCAGATACAGCTTGGATTCGTTAAGTTGTTTGCCGATAGACAGCGCGGGGAGTGCCAATACCTCGGCGGCAATGCCTGCTTTCCAGGCAAGACCGAGCGAGGAGCGACAAGCCGAGAGAAAATAGGGAAGTGCGCTCGGCGCATAGATGCGTCGGATGCGGCGAAGCAAGGGTAGGCGATAGATCTGTGCCAGATCGTGATAAGGCCGCGGAATGGACCGCAGAGCTGTATGCAGATTGGCCCATACAACGGGAAAGACCATCAAAAACGAAATGAATACGGGCAAGATATCATCGCTGATCCAGAGCATGGCGAGGATGATAAAGGATGCCACAGGTGTGGTTTTGATGACGGTGATAAGGGGCGAGAGGAGCAGCTCCGCGGGGCGGAAGGCGGCGGTCAGCGCGGCAACGATGACGGCTATGCCAACGCCCAGCACGATGCCGCCCAGCACACGCAACAGCGAGCGCAGGGTATAGCGCCAGAAATTTGACGTGACGATCAGTTCGCCCAATCGCTTGGCGACAGCCAAGGGCGTAGGGAGCAGCAAGGGCTTGCCAAGGCGAATGGCGGCGATATGCCAAACGACCAGCCACAGCAAAACGGCCATCACAGATAAGGCAATCTTACAAGGCGTAGAATGGAACAGCCGTGATTTGACGGTTGCAGATTTCATGTTGATTATTTGACTCCGTAGTAGAAGTCGTCACCGGGTAGCTTGCCGCCGATCGAATTCGGCTGAACGCCCAACATGATGGTGAGGAAGGAGGTCATGGCATTCTTCATTTCCTCGCCCGTCATGTAGCAGATATTGCAGTTGGGGATGGCTTTAGCAGCGACTTGGGCTTTGGCGAAAATACCTTGTGCGGCAACCATTTCAGAGGCCTCGCTGACATTGCTCATCAAGAAGTTGACAGACGCTTCGTACTCCTTCAGAAATGCAGCGACCTCGGCAGGATGTTGCTCAGCAAATTCTTTGCGGACAACGATGCAGCCTTGAACGAGCGAGTTCTCGGGAGATACCTTGTTCCATTCAGCGGTTAGATCCATCGCGACCTTAACGTCAGCGTTTGCGCTCTTGGTGATAGTGACCAGAGGCTCGGGAAGCACAGCGAGGGTGACGTTTCCTGCGGCAACGTTGCTTTGCAGCTCGGCGGGGCTGGTGAAGCTGTTGTCGATAATGACGTCAGCGTCGGTGTCACCGACCTTACCGACCTTCAAGCCGTTCTGCTCACACAAATACTGGAAAATGAAGGTAGGGTTCTGAGCGGGGGCGGCAACCGTCTTGCCTTTGAGATCTTCAAAGGAGGTGATGTTGTTGCCGTTATCGAGCAGATACAGAACGCCCTGCGTGTTGATGGTCAGGATCTGAATGGCGCCGCCTGTTTTATTGTAAACGACGCTTGCGGCGTTGGTGGGAAGGGCGGCGATATCGACGGTGCCGTTGATAAGGGCAGCATTGACGTTGGCCGCGTCGGCCTCGACCTTGAAGTTGTAGTTCAGCGTGGCCTTGCCCTCTGCATGCGACTGCATCAAGGGCGCCATGCTAAAGCCCGTCGTGCCGCTGAGTACGGTGACGTTTACTTGAAGTGAGGTGTCAACGGAGGGCTGTTCAGTCCCATTGTTATTTTCATCCGGGGGATTGTTATTTTCAGGATTTTGCGGTTGCTCGGGGGTGCAAGCAAAGAGCATTGCTGTCGTGGCAAGCACGAGCAACAGGGCAATCAAACGAACAAAAGCATTTTTTCTTTTCATGGTAAATTCCAACCTTTCAAAATGATATTTAATATTCAGGCGACGGTTGAGTATTAGTCGGCAACTGTCGTAGAAATCAAGAGTAATGTGCAAGCATGGTATCGCGATGATGGAGAATATAATTGTGACCATTGCGCACTAAAAATCCGTCGGCGGTCAGCTTATCCATCGCGCGATAGAGCGAGGCACGGCCAAGATCCAAAAGATCTGCAAGTGAGACGGCAGAGATGGTAAGACGGGTCGCAACGCCGTCCTGCGGAATCTGCGAGAACAAATACAGAGCCAAACGACGTTCTGCGCTTCCTGCCGTCAGATATTGAACCTTGCGATTGAGAAACTCAATGCGTTGAGTCAAAAAGCGGATATAGCCCGCCATTGTCTGTGGGTGAGAGGAGAGTATTTTTTCCCAAAGTGAGGAGGGAATAAGCAGGACATGACAAGGCTTATCCGCCACGATAGAGCTCTGCGGCGGCATATCTGCATTGAACACGCAATGAACGCCAAAGACGGCGCCTGCTTCCATGGTACGAAGCAAGGCCGCGTGTGCAGGATCGGCAGAACGCGCGAAAACACGAGCACGGCCGCTCCACAAGACGCAAAGACAGTCGTTTGTCTGCGGTGCAGGAAAGACAGTTTCGCCTGCGTTGAATTCATGCCAGCTCATGGCACAAGATAGCTCTTGCCAAAGCTCGTCGGGCAAGCTTGCCCACAGATGAAATTTTCGTATCGACGCGTCAGTAATCACTCGTTCCATACGTCACCTCTTTGCGTATTGTCTCATTTGAGACATTTTATTATATCATGGCAAGTGCGAATTGTCAATATATTTTTGATAGAAATATAACAAAAATGTATTGATAAAATTTCAAGCGCATCTTGATTTTTTAATTGATCCATGATAAAATAGAAGAAGCGAAATTTGCCACTCGGAGGAGCAATATGGACACGAATCAAACCAAGTATATTTTAGAGGTTGCATCGAATTTTTGCATTGACGAAACGATTCAAGAGGTATTTGAGATTACGACGGGGCACATCAATCGTACGTATCATCTGATCACGGGTGCACCTCGTTCTTATATTTTGCAGAAGGTTAACACCGTGATTTTCAAGGACACGGCAGGACTGATGAATAATATCTCGCTTGTAACCAAGCATTTGAGAGCACGTCTCCTTGCCGCAGACAAGAACGCTGACCGCGAGGCGCTGCAGTTGATTCCGACCAAGCAGGGCGAAACATATCTTATGCTTGGCGACGAGGCGTGGCGCATGTATCTTACGATTGAGAATGCGCGCACGTATGACCGTGCTACCTCGAACGATATGTTCTGTGAGGTTGGCCGTGCGTTCGGCTCATTCCAGCGTGAGCTGGCGGATTTTGACGCCTCGCAGCTCTGCGAAACCATTCCCGCTTTCCACGATACGGTGCAGCGCTACGCTTATTTCGAAGAGGTCGTAGCACGTGACGTTGTCGGTCGCCGCGCCGAGGTTGAATCTGAGATCGCGTTCTTTATGGAAAGAAAAAAGCACGCGGGATTCATCGTAGACGGCATCCGCGAGGGACGTTTCCCCTTGCGCGTAACTCACAATGACACCAAGCTCAACAACATTATGATCGATGATGAAACGGGCAAGGGCATCTGCATCCTCGACCTTGATACCGTTATGCCCGGCTCGGTTTTGGCTGATTTCGGCGATGCCATTCGCTTTGGCGCATCGACGGCGGCCGAGGATGAGACCGATCTGTCTCTCGTATATATGGATATCGATAAGTTCTCTGCCTTTGCCAAGGGCTTTGTCGGTGGTCTTGAGGGCTCGCTGACCGAAAACGAGGTCAGAGCACTTCCCATGGGTGCTTACATGATGACGCTGGAGTGCGGTCTTCGTTTCTTGACCGACTATTTGAACGGCGACACCTATTTCCGCATCAAGCATCCGACGCACAACCTTGACCGTGCGCGCAATCAGATGAAGCTGGTTGAGGATATGGAAGCG
Organism: Eubacteriales bacterium; assembly: GCA_045614625.1. GTDB lineage: Bacteria > Bacillota > Clostridia > Oscillospirales > CAG-272 > SIG644. The sequence goes on along the minus strand of JAZLDE010000097.1, from coordinate 2,558 downwards.
AAAATGTCGCAGATGAATGAAATCATCGAGAGCTATCTTTGATATAAGGAGGATATAAGATCATGGCAATTTTGATCACGGGCGGTGCCGGCTTTATCGGCTCGCATACTGTTGTTGAATTTTTGAATGCAGGCGAGGATATCATTATCCTTGATAACTTCTGCAACAGCAAGCCCTGCGTCATCGACCGAATTCGCACCATTACCGGTAAGGAGGTCACGCTTTGCCGCGTTGATCTACTTGATCGCGAGGCAGTGGAAGAGGTGTTCAAGACCTACGACATCGAAAGCTGCATTCATTTTGCAGGCTTGAAGGCTGTCGGTGAGTCTTGCATGATGCCGCTGCGTTACTATCATAATAATATTACTGGTACGCTGATTCTTTGCGAGATGCTGCAAAAATACGGCGCAAAGAGAATCGTGTTCAGCTCGTCCGCTACGGTTTACGGCAAGCCCGAGACAGTGCCGATTCGCGAGGATTTCCCACTGTCGACCACCAACCCTTATGGTGAGACCAAGCTGATGATCGAGCGTATTCTGAAGGATCTGCACACCTCCGACCCTGAGTTCAGCGTCTCCATCCTGCGCTATTTCAATCCCATCGGCGCACACGAGAGCGGCTTGATCGGTGAGGACCCCAAGGGTATCCCTAACAATCTGTTCCCGTATATTACCCAAGTTGGCGAGGGTAAGCTGCCGTACCTGCGTGTGTTTGGTAACGACTACGCTACCCACGACGGTACAGGTGTTCGCGACTATATCCACGTCGTCGACTTAGCACGAGCCCATCTGAAGGCGCTGGAGCGCGCGAGAAAGGTTACGGGCGTTGAGTATTACAACGTTGGTACGGGCAACGGCTACTCCGTTTTGGACATGGTTCACGCCTACGAGCGCGTGACGGGACTTGACATTCCGTATCAAATCGTCGAGCGTCGCCCCGGTGACATCGATGAGTGCTATGCAGATCCTGCGCTGGCGGAAAAGATGCTGGGCTGGAAGGCTGAGTTTGATCTTGACGATATGTGTCGTGATGCGCACCGCTGGCAGTCGCAGAATCCCGACGGTTATCCCGATGAGGTTTGAGAACTATGAAGCAGATTGAAATTTGCTCTTTAGGTTCGCTGTCCGACGGCCGCCTTGTGACGGGCTACTGGCTTGAAAACGATGCAGGCATGCGCGTTTTGATCTCGGATTTGGGCGGTACCATCTGGCAATTGCACGCCCCCGATCGCGACGGCAATTTTGCCGACGTGGTGTGCGGCTATGACGATCCCAAGGCGCTGGAAGCGAGCGAGGGGTATATCGGAGCGCTGATCGGTCGCTTTGGTAACCGAATTGGCGGTGCGGCATTTGAGATTGATGGCAAGCGCTATCCGCTTTATGCCAACAATAATGCCAACCATTTGCATGGCGGTAAATGTGGTTATGACCGCCGTACCTGGCGCGTGCAAACTTGCGAGGGTGACGAGCCGAAGCTGGTTCTTTCCTTATTGTCTCCCGATGGCGAAGAGGGCTATCCCGGCACCGTAAATGTCACGGTGACCTATACGTTGCGCCGTGACAACGCGTTGGTGCTGCAGTATCACGCCACGACGGACAAGACCACGCCCATCAACTTGACCAACCATGCTTACTTTAATTTGGGCGGTTACGCGTCCGGGAACATCTTCGATCACGTGCTGTGCCTTGACGTGTCCGACTATCTGTCGACAGATGAGCAGCTGATTCCCACGGGTGAGCGCGTTCCCGTAGAAGGGACGCCCTTTGATTTCCGTCATCCCAAACGTGTCGGACAGGAGTTTACTCCCGATGAGCGCTGTCGCGATATGCAGCTGGCAGGCGGTTACGATCACTGCCTGAATTTCAGTAGCGGTGAAGCAACCGACGGTAGCGTACCGTTGCGCGGATATCTGGAGCATCCCGCCAGCGGCCGTCGCATGGAGCTTTATACCAATCAGCCCTGCGTTCAGTTTTATTCCGGCAACTTCCTTGAAGACGATGGCAATCTTCTCAAGGGCGGTATCGTCAAGCATAAGCAAATGGCGCTGTGCCTTGAAACGCAAAAAATGCCCGACAGTATGCATCACGAGAACTTTACCAACGTTATGCTGAATCCGGGTGAGGTTTACGATTATACCACGATTTACCGTTTTGTAACGGTTGAATAAAAGACAAACAGGGCTTCCGCATACGAAGCCCTGTTTGTTTCTTAAGAAAACGACTCAACCAACGGTTGATATCTCCCCGTTCAACCGCCGGTGTGTGGATTTTTCGCTCCAAAATCATTACAATATAAGTGAAAGGAGGGCCAAGACCGATGGATCAGATCAAAATTGGAAAATTTATCGCGCAGTGCCGCAAAAACATGGGTCTGACGCAGATGCAACTGGCCGAGCGTTTGGGTGTGACCGATCGCGCGGTGTCCAAATGGGAAAACGGCAGAGCTATGCCGGATTCCTCGATTATGCTCGAACTGTGCGAGCAACTTAAAATCACAGTTAATGATTTGCTATGTGGGGAGGTAATCAGTATGGAAAACTACAACAAAGAATTGGAAAA
>JAZLDE010000096.1:0-16574 GCA_045614625.1 Eubacteriales bacterium | reverse complement strand
TGAGCATACCACCACAAAAGATAGCGTTCACGCTTACGGCCAGAGCGGCGCACCCTATAAATACCCTTACGCCATCAGTGCCACGCAATATCTGGTATCCTACTGTGCAACCGGTTGGGCTGCCGATAAGTGGATGACGCCCTTCGATGTTGTTTTGATGGAAGAGGGCAGCAATGAGCAGATCGTGATCTGCGAAGGTTCTCCCGAGTACCCGGCAGCGCAGATCGTTCCCGTCAAGACGCGCGACGTGTTTGTTCGTCCCAGTATGGTGGACTATTCCAAGAGCACGGGTACCTACTATGTGGGTGACGTTTATCAAGGCGAGGCAATGAAGGGTGTCGCAAGAGGCACCGTCAAGCAGCTTCGCGTGGTTGCTCTCGACTATCGTGCATACGCGGTAGGCGCAACCGTAGCATCCGGCTCCGGCACCGCCGACCCCTTCACCCCGATCGCCACAGGCAATGGCTCGTGGGACGTTAAGGTGGTTCTCGGTGTAGCTACGGTCTACGAGGATGGCTCAGCACTCTTCTCGGTGCCCAGCGAGACCCCGGTGTACTTCCAGCTTTTGGATGAAGAGGGCAACGTCATTCAAACGATGCGCTCTTGGTCTACTCTAATGCCAAATGAGATCTATTCCTGCGTGGGTTGTCACGAGGATAATAACACGGCGCCCCCTGCCTCTGCTACCACGACTATGGCGCTGATGGCAGGAGTGGAAACGCTGAAGCCGGAATCCTGGCAGTTGGACACGGATCCGGATTTCGATCCGTATACCACAGATAAGGGCTTTGATTATCTGGAAGAGGTGCAGCCCATTTTGGACGCAAACTGTGTTTCCTGCCACAATAACACACGTGCCTCCTACGATAAGATCGGCGTCGCCAATATGAAAGAAAGCGGTGTGAACGTATCAAGCGAAAAGGATATGGGAACTCCCTTCTCCCTGGAGAGTGACAACATCGGCTCCTCCAGAATGTCCCGATACTTCCCCCTCTCCTACCTGGTCCTCACGGGATCTGTTGCCACAAGCGGCATTCAATGGGTGGGCAATGCCAATAACAGTTATACGCATTGGCTGTCCTCTATGTCTGCCCCCGAACTTCAACAGCCTGCCACCTTTGGTGCTTTGGTTTCCAATCTGACCAATATGCTGAAAGAAGGACATCAGGGTGTTGAGCTGACGGATGCGGAATACCGCGCCATTGCCGCTTGGATCGATCTGTGCGTTCCCGCATACGGAACTTACGATGCAAATAACCATTGGGATGTAAATGAAAAGCGAGAAGCCGAGGAAGAGCAAAATAAGCGTGATCATTACACGATGCTCAACGATTACGCAAGGATGTCCCTTGCGGGAACCCTTCCCGAGGGTCGTATTGAGGCAACCTTTACCGACCAAAGCTCCGATAGAGCCTATACAGACACGGCAGAAGGAATTTTGCAGCTCTATGTTCCCGTTCGTTACGAAACCGGCGACTCGGTGACGGTCACCTTGCCCAAGGGCCGGAAATACATCGGATTTACCCTCTCTCCCAAGATGGGCGAATCGATCATCTACTGCCCCGAGGGAACCTTCACCTACGTTCTTCCCGATGTCAGTACCATGGTAACTACCATCGGCAAGTCTTATGCTAATACGAGGAATTACGTTACAATCCGTATTCTGACAGACGAGGAGCTGTCAGCAAAACGGAATCTGGCTGAAAACGCATATGATTACGCTGAAAAGACAGACAGCCAGCAGGAGATGTCCAACCAATATCCTCACGTGACTGCCTCGACCGAATGGGAAAACAGTCCCGGGCAAACTTTCTTTTATGCGAAAAATGCCATAGACGGCTTTGAGAACAACCGAGGCCATGGCTCCTACCCCGTTCAGTCCTGGGGACCTGCCCCCGATCCCGGCCAATGGCTGGAGATCGACTTCGGCCGCCCGGTCAACGCCGAGGAGATGGGCATCGTCATTCGATACGACATGCCGCACGACACCTACTTTGAAAGCGCCGTGATACAGGTGACCTATGAGGACGGCACAACCTCGGAGCAGACGATCACCATTCAATGCGTCGGCACCGAGCAGATCTTTGTTCTTGATATCACCTCTGAGCCTATTACTAAGCTACGGCTTTTGGAACTGATCTCTCATCAGTCAGGCGGCTGGGCAGCTATTACCGAGGTAAAGGTCTATGGCTCGGAAGTCTTAAGAGATTGACCTTCGGTGTAGTTGTAATACAGCTTTCTTCTAGTTCAAGAATAATTTTCGGGCGCGAGTCATCGACTCGCGCCCTTTCCGTATTATATTGTTTATAACAGAATAAATTTTCTTTCATACGGTGTTAAATCACCAAATAAATTCGTCAATTCATCATAAAGCATCCATCTGGACGTTCCTATATCAGGTAACAAAGGAAGATTCCTTTCTCAATCCGGAGAGCCGATGGCTATCGTTTTCTTCCTCATTTTTACGGAGTGTAATCCCTTATAATTTCCATAATATCCCGCTTATACATATTCCCACCGAGAACGCTGCCGTTCGGTTCAAACGACACACATCGCACGTCGCGCGGATCCTCCATGTAGGGATTTTCGGGAAGAGTGTCCGTGAAATACTCCGCAAGATATTTTAGCGCGTTTCCTTCGGGGAAAATGACATTTCCCTCGTTTACGGAAATTTCCAAATCTGCAAAGCTGTTGAGAATCTCCCGCGTTTTTCTGTTGTAGGGATTGTCATCCGCCGCACTCCTGAGCCAGGCAGGCTGAAGGCGAATCGGGATGCCGCACGCCCTTGCCTCTGCGGCAAATTGCTTCACAACCGCAAGCGGAATCGTTTCCTGATGGAACGCATCCATCGACAAAAGCAGATCGTTCACGCCACACGCAGCAAGCCCCGCTGCGACCTCTCGAATCTTGTCCTCATTCTTCGAAAAATAACCGTTGGTAATCACTTGCCGTTTGGGAATATTCAGTTCTTTGGCGGCCGACATGATTGCATAGACGGAATCCGCGCACAAAAGCGGCTCACCGCCAAAGGTCATCACGGTTTTGATATCGTACTTCGCCGTGATCTTTCGCACGGCCTCCGCGGCAATCGCAGAATCAATGCACTCGCCGCAGGAGGCATGATCGCCCTCGGAACAATGCTTACAGCGCCCTGTGCAAGCGTAGGTCACGACAAATTCGATCTTGTTCAGATTTTTAAGATATGGGTTCATCGACATTACGGCAGACAGTGCCCAGCGGCGCGGTAGATCTCGTACCACTCGGTGCGAGTGAGTGTGACGTCTGCGGCACGGCAAATGTCCGTCAGACGCGCAGGAGTCATCGTGCCCGCGATCAGCTGCATATTAGCGGGATGACGCAGGATCCACGCGGCGGCCATGCCCGTCTTGGAAAGTCCGTACTTCTCCCCAATCTCGGCCAGCTTAGCGTTGAGCTCGGGGAAATCCTCGTTGTCAATGAAACTACCCTTGAAAAATCCGTGCTGGAAGGGCGACCACGCCTGAATTGTGATATTCTTGATGCGGGAGTATTCGAGAACACTTCCGTCGTGCATCACCGAATCGGCATTCTTCATGTTGGCGTTCATACCCGAGGTGACCATGCCCGCTTCGGTGATCGAAAACTGAAGCTGATTGATAATCAGGGGCTGCTTGACAGCCGTTTTAAGCAGCTCTATCTGCCAAGGGTTGTGGTTGGAAACGCCGAAGTGGCGTACCTTTCCCGATGATTCTAACAGTTCAAACGCCTCTGCCACCTCCTCGGGCTCCATCAGCGTATCGGGACGGTGCAAAAGCAGCGCATCCAAGTAGTCCACCCCAAGGCGAGATAGACTCCCCTCAACGGACGCGATGATGTGCTCCTTGGAAAAATCGTACTGGCCAGGGCGGATGGCGCATTTGGACTGCACCAAAATATTCTCACGCACACCGGGATGGCGGGCAAGATAGTCGCCAAACAGCCGTTCAGAACTGCCGGCACCGTAAATGTCTGCGTGGTCAAAATAGTTGATGCCACAAGAGAGCGCCGTGTCCATGATGGCGTCGATGCGTTTTTCGTCAAGACCGCCCATCCTCATGCAGCCCAAAGACACCGCCGACGCGGCCATATCCCCAATATTAAGCATTTTCATGTTGATACCCCCGTCTTTATTTGATCTTTTTGCCGTCCGAGAAAGCCTGTCCGACCTTCTCGCCAAAATTCCAATATGCATGCGTGACGCTGTCGTAGATGATGGGATCGAGCTTCTTCGCATCGACCTTACCATTCTCGTCAAGAACGCTCTCGTCAGCGGACACGTTGACGATCTCTCCAATGCAAATGCCGTCCTCGTTGAACTTGATCAGCTTGCACTCCACCGTCATGGGAAGCTCCTCGATGATGGGGGCGTTGACGTACTCACTCTTTACAGCGTGGAAGCCCGCCTTTGCGAACTTATCGGGCACGTCGTTTGCCGAAACGATACCAACGTAATCGCAAGCCGCGACGTTTTTCACTGTAGCAAAGCTGACGGTAAACGCGCCCGTCGCCTTGATATTCTCGGTGGTCTTGTGGTCGTCCGCAAGGCAGACCATTACTTGATTTGTGTCGTAAATGCCGCCCCAAGCCGCATTCATGGCGTTGGGCGTTCCGTTTTCGTCATACGTGCCAACGATTAGCACGGGCATCGGGTAAAGCCAAGTTTTTGCTCCAAAATTTTTACGCATAATCTTTTCCTTTCAGTTTTCACAGTAAACGGTAAACGGTAAACGGTGATCGCTCTGCCGCAAACTCGGCAACGTGCCTTCGTTATTCATTTGTATACCTCGCAGATCTTTGCAAGTATTTCTACGTCTGCCGGACAAAAGTCATAGTTCGGAATCTCACCCGGCGTTATCCACTTGATATCGTTATGCTCTAACTTCTGCGGTTCGCCATCGGCAATCGCCGCGTTGAACAGCGTCAGATGTACCGTCAAGTCCGGATATTCGTGTACAATATCTATAAACACATCGCCAACGAACAGCATCACAGCCAGCTCTTCTCTGCACTCGCGAATAAGAGCTTGCTCTTTTGTTTCGCCCGACTCAACCTTGCCGCCAACAAACTCCCAAAGAAGACCTCTGGCCTTGTGTGCCGGGCGTTGGCAGATCATGAATTTATCGCCCTTCCAAATGAGGGCGGCTACAACTTCAACCATTTACGTAACCTCTTTTTTTCTTTGCAATTCTTCTGATTCTACGCTAATTATACCTCATGATACCTCTTTTTACAATAGAATTCTCAAAAGTATTACTGCAATCAAGAAATTTTCAAGTCCAATTACAATCAAGGCCCGTATCAATTCAATATACATAACAGCCATCATCATAGCACAACACTTGAAAACTCAAAAAATAATGTCACCTTGTTGACATTAACGTCGATATTTGGTATAATTGTTGCAAGGGAAACTGTTGCCGTTGCAACGGATGTAAAAAGAGGTGTCGACATGTTAAGATTTATGAAAACGCTAAACAACATCAGCCGCTCACAAGCCATATACCGAAGTGCCAATATCTCGGCAAAGGATCTGCACAGCGGACACTATGCCTTCGTATTGGCTATTTGTCGCGAGCCGGGGCGCTCGCAGGAGGAACTGGCAAGGGAGCTTTGTCTGAACAAGAGCACGGTGGCAAGAAATCTTGCACCGTTGGAAGAAAAAGGATACATTTTCCGAATTGCTCTGCCCCATGACAAACGGCAATTTGCGGTCTATCCAACCGAAAAAATGCAGTCCGTTCTTCCCCAGATCGAACAGACGTCCATGGAGTGGATGGCTCTTTTGTCCGAGGGAATTGCACAGGAAGAGCTTGATGTATTCAATTCTGTCCTTGCTCGGATGGAATGTCGCGCAAGAAAGATTATTGAGGAGCAAGAGGAAAACAGATGAAGTGGATTTTTACGCACTTAAAATCGTTGCGTGCAAGGATTACGGTAGGCATTTCGATCAAAATGATTGCCACCGTCGCAGAACTGATGATCCCTTTTTTGCTGAGCTATATCCTTGAGAACGTTATAGAAACCAACTCTGTTAAAAGTATTCTGCTGTTTGGCGTGCTTATGGCCATTTGTGCGATAATCGCCTGTATTGGCAATATCACGGCCAACAGAATGGCCGCCAAAACGACCATGATCTTCTCCACCCGCATGCGAAAGGATCTCTTTTCTAAGACACTTCACCTATCGGCGAGAAGTACTGACCGTTTTACGATTCCGTCGCTTGAATCGAGAATTACATCGGACACCTATAACGTACAAAACTTCATTGGAATGATGCAGAGAATGGGCATCCGCGCCCCCATTCTTTTGCTTGGCGGAACGATCATTACCATGTTGATGGATCCCAAGCTGGCACTCGTCATGTTGGTCATGCTGCCGCTGATCTTTATCATTGTATACAGCATTTCCCGCATGGGCGTACCGCTTTATTCCAAGGTTCAGCAATCCATCGACGGAATGGTTCGCGTTGTGCGCGAAGATGCGCAGGGCATTCGCGTCATCAAGGCACTCTCCAAAGTCGACTATGAAAACGCTCGTTACGATACCGCCAACGTCACGCTAAAGAAAAATGAAACCCGAGCGGGCGTTATCATGGGCATCGTCAACCCCATTATGACACTGCTCATGAACACAGGTATCGTCGCAGTCTTGGCTGCGAGTGCCTATTTCGTCGCAAGCAATCGCTCCTCCACCTCCACTGTCATCGCGTTTATGCAATATTTTACCCTGATTTCCATGGCGATGATGTCACTGTCCCGCATGTTCGTTATGTATACCAAATGCGCCGCTTCTGCCAGACGAATCTCGCAAGTCATGCAAGAGCGCAACGAGCTTGCCACGTGCGAGGACGATGGTCTTGGGGATGATTCTCTTCACATTTCTTTCGAGAACGTATGTTTTTCCTATCTTGGCAAAAAAGATAATTTGAAGAATATTAGCTTCTCTTTGAAAAGAGGAGAAACCTTGGGTATCATAGGCGCTACGGGAAGCGGAAAATCCACCATTTTACGTTTGCTGTTGCGTTTTTACGACGCTGATAGCGGTGTCGTTCGCGTCAACGGAAAAGACGTGCGCTCCTACTCGTCGGATGAGCTGACCGCCATGTTCGGCGTAGCACTTCAAAACGACTTTTTGTATGCAGACACCATACAAGAAAATATTCGCATCGGCCGCAACGTGACAAATGAAGACATCATAAAAGCCGCCAAAATCGCGCAGGCGCACGATTTTATCACTTCTTTTTCTGATGGCTACGAGCACGTTCTATCAACCGGCGGTACCAATCTGTCGGGCGGACAACGCCAGCGCGTGCTCATTTCTCGCGCCATCGCAGCATCTCCCGAGATTCTCATTCTCGACGATGCCTCCTCTGCGCTGGACTACAAAACCGATGCCAATCTCCGTCAAGCGCTCGCCGAATCTCTTCCCCACTCCACTGTCATTACAGTCGCACAGCGTGTCAGCTCGGTCAAAAACTGCGATCTCATTCTCGTGATCGAAGACGGCGCCATCATCGGTTGCGGCAAGCATGAGCAACTGATCTCGACCTGTATAGAATACAAAGAAATCAGCGATTCGCAGATGGGAGGTGCTTTCCTTGACTGATATGCCTGCCAAGCCCGACAAGAAAGTCGGCAAAAAACGCATATTTTGGCGATTGAGTCGCTACGTTTTGCACCAGTGGCCATTATTTGTAGTCGCACTGCTGTTGACACTCGGCTCCAACCAACTCTCTCTTTTGGGTCCCAAATATTCGGGAGGCGCCATCGATGCCATTGAGTTGGAAAGCGGCGTCGACTTTCCCGCCGTTATGACAAACATCGGCCTTATGCTTGCCTGCTACATCATCTCGGCACTGCTCTCTTATGTGCTTTCCGTAGTCATGATCCACCTGAGTCAAAAAATCATTTACAAGATGCGAAAGCAGGTTTTTGAAAGGCTGACCACCCTCCCCGTCGGTTATTTTGACACTCATGCAACGGGCGATATCATCAGCCACCTGTCATACGATATCGATACCATTAACAGCACACTCTCCCACGACCTCATACAGGTTTTGACCAGTGCCTACACTGTTATCGGCTCGCTTCTCTTTATGTGGCAGATATCCAAGCCCATGATCCTCATTTTCACATTAACCGTCCCCATTTCTATTCTCTTTACCCGTTATCGCTCAAAGGTCGTTCGCCCGCTGTTCCGCAAAAGGTCTAAAAAATACGGCGAGCTCAACGGCTTTGCCGAGGAAATGCTGACCGGCTCACGTACTATTTCTGTCTATGGCGTGCAGGACGTGATCTTCTCGCGCTTCAACAAGATCAACGACGAAGCGATGGACGCTCTCTACAAGGCAGAATATCACAGCGCACTGCTCTTCCCCACCATCAACCTGATCAACAACCTTTCGCTGACGCTGGTAGCCGTCATGGGCGGAATCCTTTATATGTACTCCCAAAATGGCACCATTCTTGCCGCCTCTGCCTTTTATATCACGCTTGGCGGCGTGGCACAGTTCGTACAGTATTCCAGAAAGTTTGCAGGCCCCATCAACGAGTTCTCCAATATTCTGCATGAGTTTCAGTCAGCCTTTTCGGCGGCCGAGCGCGTCTTTACCATTCTTGACGAGCTGCCCGAAAAAGCAGATGTTCCCAACGCTCAAGAGTTTACCGAGGTTCGGGGCGACGTTAGCCTCAACGACGTGACGTTTGGCTATACCGAGGACAAGATCGTCTTGTCCAACCTCTCGGTCACCGCCAACAAAGGCCAGACAATCGCCATTGTCGGTCCCACAGGAGCCGGAAAGACAACCATCATCAACCTATTGATGCGCTTTTACGATCCGCAAAGCGGTGAGATCCTCATGGACGGCATTCCTGCCACGGAACTCAAACGCGCGGACCTTCGTCGCGCATTTACCATGGTTCTTCAGGACACCTGGCTTTTCTGCGGCACGATATACGACAATATCGCATACGGGCGGGAGGATGCCACGCCCGAGCAGGTGTATGCCGCAGCCAAATCTGCGCGCATCGCGTCGTTTATCGAAAGCTTGCCCGACGGATATGACACCATTCTTTCAGACGACGGCGTCAACATCTCCAAGGGTCAAAAACAGTTGATCACCATTGCGCGCGCGTTTCTTTCCAGCACCCCCATACTGATTTTGGACGAGGCAACCTCCAACGTTGACTCCCGTACCGAAATACAGATACAGAGTGCTATGACCGAGCTGATGAACAACAAGACCTGTTTTATCATTGCTCACCGGCTGTCAACCATTCAAAACGCAGATACCATTCTGGTCGTCAAGGATGGTACCATAATCGAGCAAGGAAACCACGATCAACTCATCAAGCAAGGCGGATTCTACCATTCCTTGTATCATTCACAATTCAACTAACAGGGCAATCGCTGTCCAACAAAAAAAGCGATTTTATTTATTGAACTGAATCCGTAAAAGCAGACACAGAAACAAAAAGCCTCTTGTAGTAGAAAATAGATATCTACTACAGGAGGTTTTTTGTATGGGAACTATAGATCAAACAATGAATTTAAAGCCTCTGATCCGTACGGGCATCAGACTTCCACAATAACATTGGCATCGGGCTCACCAAGGGTGGTTGCAATCACATTCTTTACCTTTTCATCAAAGGGCAAGATCGGAGGCTCGGCGTTATGGTTTGCACCATATTGGCCAAGCATTAATCCGTTTTTCTGCGCATAGGTGTTTTTTCGCATAATAGGAAGGCTTTCCTCTTCCTTTGCAACGATATGTATCATACGATATGCGGCGCCCGAAAATACGTTGTCGGATATTTCAAAATTCTTTGCGGTATTCTCATAGCTCCAGCCCTTGATATGCGCGGGAGTGTTAACGTTGTGACGCTGTTGTCCCCAGCCGTAACCGGAATCAAGCATAATGTTTCCGCATATTTTGCAGTTTTCTATCAGGCTTTCGGTATCACCGTTTTCCTTTTCGAGAAAATATTCTATTGAATAAACACAATTCTCTATCAGGTTATCTCGATAGAGAATATTTTTGAGATCGTATCGATTGCCTTTCGTGCTGATCTGGTGGGTAATTCCTGCATCGTAGGATTGATATATATAACAGTTCGACACCTCGTAGTCATCACAACCACCGTAAATTTCCACACCGTTTCCGTATCTCGTAACGCTTCCGCGCTTACCGGGAATATAGTTGGGATCAAGTCCGAGGTAATTTTGGATATTTCCGCCGATCCAGCCGATCTCACAGTTGGTTACTTTAAGACCGCGAACCGAGGCACCGGCTGCGCTGACTCCGAATTTTGCATATTTTATGCAAATATTGTCGATTCTTACGTTATCACTTCTGCGAACGTAAAATGCGGGAAGCCAGGTTACAGCCTCGATCGAGGCGAAGACCTCGCCGGGATTTCCTCTGTCGCATCGAAGGTAAAGATCCCCGTAGCATCTGTTGTCCATCACGGGAACGGGAAAATCCTCGCCCTTTGAGGGCGTCGTGGTAAGATTGGTGTCGTAATGGCAGAAAATATCAAGATTGAACGTCATTTCGTTCCTTACGTCAAAATCCTTGTCCTCGTCATCCCTGCAAACGAATTTTCCATATCGGTATGACGGAATCAACTTTCTTGAATGTGCTTCTCCGTGGTTAAAAACGAGGGTTCCGCAATCGGTTATTTTGTCTTTGTATTTCCAGATTCCCAAGGACGGATCATAAGGGATCCAAAGCTCGGGATTGGCAAGATCACAAGGGCCGCCGTATATTCTCGGCTTCTCCCCTTCTCCGTATGCACCGTAGCTCACGCCGGGCTTTGCAATAATCATTCCGCGGAAAAGGTCTCCTCTCTTAAAAAGAACGCCGTCACCCGAAAGAAGCTCTGCTTCCGATACTTTTTCAAGCGTTTTCCAGGCACTCTCGGGAGATCTACCGTCGTTCGCATCGTCTCCGTCGGCACTGACGTAATACGCTGTGCCTGTTATATTTAAATTGTCCTTTGTGGCACGTATTTCCTCTCTGCGCTTTGCGGCAAATTCCTTGATCTCTTTCATAGAATTAAATTTCATATTCCGGATGGCTCCTTCGTTTAGTCAAGCTCATATTTCAATCCAAGCATACCGTACTTTGCGCCCGCCATTTTATTATAGGGCAAGCGTTCCCACTTGCTGTCACCAACGAGGCGCTCTATCTGCCGCAGATTTTCTTCGGTATCCGTGATTCCCGGAATAAGCGGTGTCCGTATGATATGCGGCTTTCCGCTCGCTTGAAGTTCTCTCAGATTGCTTAATATGAGCGAATTATCAACGCCTGTATAGCGCTTATGAGCCTCGGGGTCAGCAAGCTTTATATCTATCATAACAAGATCCATTTTTTCCAAGATCTCATGGAATACTGCGCTCTCAGCATACCCCGAGGTTTCTATGGCAAGATGGTAGTTGCTGAGTATTTCTGCCGCTTCAAGAAGAAACTCCCACTGCATCAGCGGTTCACCACCCGAGAAGGTAACGCCGCCAAAAGATTCACCTAGAACTTTGGCTCCACCTTCAATCCTTGCGGCAAGCTGTGTGGCTTCGATAGACTCGCCTACGATCTGTAGCAGCCCTTCGGGACAAGCGCGTACACATCTCGCAAAGGGCTTACACTCCGGGTGCTCACACACTTTTTGGCACCGGTTACAGCCCTTGCACAGTGAATATTTGAACATAAGCTCGCTCTTTTGATGCAAGCCCTCGGGATTATGGCACCATTTGCATCGAAGCGGACAGCCTTTCAGAAATACAGTAGTCCGTATTCCCGGGCCGTCGTGCAGAGCCATTTCCTTGACGTCAAATATGATGCCATTCATAAAGAATACTCCTGCCTTGCTATGACATGGTTCTGATACTCGGGCGAAAGCTCAACGAAATACGCGCTCCAGCCCCAAATTCTTACGATCAGATTTCTGTATGCCTCTGGATGTTTCTGTGCGTCGAGCAGAACCTCCTTGTTGACCGTGTTCAGCTGAAGTTGATGACCGCCAAGCGCTACGTAGCGTTTCACGAGTGTAGCTATTTTTTCAACACCATCAGCATCGTCAAATACGCTGCTATGGAATTCAAGCGTAAGGGGGCCTCCGTTGATCGCGCGTTCAACGTGTGGCTTGGTCATGGAAGCAATTACGGATACAGGTCCCTTGATTCTTGCAAAAAGGCTGACCGAGAAATTCGTACCGAACGGCTCACCGCGGCGCCTGCCATCGGGCGAGGCACCGATCTCGCTTGCGTGCCAAAGATAGTACATAGCGCTTCCGGTACCTGCACGGTATAAACCGCCTAAACAGTTGACTCTTCCCGATAGTGAATCGGCAAACGTATCCAGAAGCTCGGTTGCGATGCTGTCAACAAAATCGTCGTTGTTACCAAGCTTGGGAGCATGATAGCGCAAAAGATTGAGAAGCTCCGGAGCGTTTTCAAAATTCGAGTCTACGGCAGCGATCAGGCTCTCTTTGTCTATACTTTTATCTTCAAAAACGTATTTCTTAATTGCAGCGAGAGAGTCTGCGGCAGTAGCTATGCCCGTTCCGTGTATTCCAAAATTATGATACTTTCCCTTGCCGCTGATGTCAGTATTCATGAGCGTGCTCATAAACGGCGAGGGCACGAACCACACATTGTCAATGGAGCTGCATATTCTTTCCGCTTCTTTCTCTATTTCCGTCTTGACCGCGCGGAAGAAATCCGCATAGGTCTTCGATGACAAAAGAGCGTTATGCAAGGCGATATCGACCGCCTTGGGATAGGAGAGCGCTGAGATATTCGCAATATCTGCGCCAACTGCAGGAATGATAAATTCCCAGCAAGCCGCAACGGTATAATCCGAGGCATCCTTATGCTCGTATCCAAGCGCCTCAAGGGCCGGGATAACCACGTCATCGTTGGAATACTGCGGAAAGCCGAGTCCGTATCGAGTCAGCTCGGTCGCTTGCTTATATATTTCTATATCCGTATTCTTATTGACACGAAGATTGATTTTCGGGTCGATCATTTTGTTTTTCGCAGATGCTTTCAAACAGAGCGTCGAAAGAAGATTAAATACCTCGTTCCCGTTTTCGTCAACACCGCCAAGCATCATGCTCTGACCGTTATCACCTTGCTGGACGCCGGGATAAAGGTCGGAATCCTTATTGAACGAGAGAAAGAAATCACAAAGCAAATCAAGCGCCTCGTCTTCGGAAAGAATTCCTTTTTCCATGTCGTTTTTGAGGTAGGGATATACGTGCTTATCGAATCTGCCGACGGTTACGTGATAATTTCCTTCAAGCCACAAGGCAAAGTGCAATATTCTAAAGAACTGCAAAGCTTCTCTGAAGGTTCTCGCACCGTAGCGAGGAATCCTCGTAAAGATTTCAACAAGATCGTCTCTTCCGATTCTCTTTGCCTCATCCAGATATTGGTCGGCAAGAGCAATCACGCTATCGATTGCTCTTTTCCCATACTCGTCCGCATTCTCTCGTTTGGCAAGAAGACCCGAAGCTATTGTGCTGTAATAATCGGGGGCGAGGTTAGAGTGATAGCCAAGCTCGTGGATGTAGTGATTTTCTTTTATTTCCGCCCACTCACTCTCGGTGAAAATATCGGGTAAATTTTCTACGGTTCGAATCAATACAATCTGCTCACCGGGGAGAATCACCGCGCGCTCCTCGCGGCATATTCGCGAAAAGCGATCGCTCATTCGCTCACGTGGGGAAAGCCCAAGCGCGGCATATTCAGCACCGAGATTCCAATTGATGTGTCTGCGATATTTATGATGCTCTTTATTGAGTATGATGCGGTAGAGTTCGTTATCCATAGTTTCCTCCGTCATGTTCTCGTCTTGAATTAATTTTATCGATCAAGAACGCTTAAAATGAGCAAAAAGAACGACCGATGTTCTCAGTCTTTCTGCCATGGTAAATCCGTTCATGCTTACCAATTTGATCATTGGCTTGCAGTTTTTCCATTGGAATCCATCACGTCCATTATAGCAAATTCAACCCTTTCTGTCAATCTTTTCGCTATAAGCATATTTTTGTTTTTTTGCGAATACGTTAGAAAAAACAGCATTGGGAGGCGTTATGAAACGATCGATCGGACTTTGGCAGCTCTGGGGCTTCGCCGTGACCTCGCTCGGGGGCACGATACTGCATTTTCTGTACGACTGGCTGGGTAAGGCGACTTGGATCGCTCCATTTTCCGGGGTAAATGAATCAACCTGGGAGCACATGAAGCTACTTTTTTGGCCGATGCTTCTTTTTGCTGTCGCACAGAGCTTTTTCTTTCGCGACCGCGAGGATTTCTGGTGTGTCAAGCTGTGCGGTACCCTACTGGGAATCGCTTTGATTCCCCTGATCTTCTACACCTACAACGGTGTGGTCGGCAACTCGCCCGACTGGCTCAACATCGCCATCTTCTTTATCTGTGCCGCGATTGCGTATCTCTATGAAACGCGATTGTTCAATGTGGAAAAGCTGGGCTGTCGCTTGCCCAAGACGGCGATTGCTGCTCTTGTGATCCTTGCCCTTCTCTTCGTTATTTTCACCTTTCTAACGCCCCAGATCGGCATTTTCAAGGATCCGCTGACGGAAAGTTACGGAATATAAAAAACAGCCGCTGAAGAATCAGATGATTCTTCAGCGGTTACTTGTAATGGATTATGTATTGAACACATATTTGTCCATACGTTCAAAGGCCTCTTTGACACGCGAGAGAGGTAAAGCAACGTTCAGGCGGATATGCGTCGTGCCTCCGTGCTGTCGGCCATCCTGCCATGCCACGCCGACGTCCCAGCCTGCCCGTAGCAGCTCATCCAGCGTTTTGCCGTGCGCCTTCAGCCACTCGCCGCAATCCATAAAAACCATGTAGGTTCCCTGTGGATGAGCGGCGCTCACGCCTTCAAAATGCGCATCAATATAGTCGCAGGCGTACTGTACGTTACCACTGAGCGTCTCGCACAGCTCGTTCACCCACTCGCCGCCCTCGGGCTTGTAGGCACCGATCAGCGCGTACATCGAAAGCACGTTCATGGAATTGTAGTGGCTGAGCGAAGATTCCTTTTCCACGCGGTCACGCAGGCGCTGATTATAAATGATATGGTACGAGCCGATCAAGCCCGCGAGATTGAATGTTTTAGAGGGGGCGTAAAGCGCCACCGTGCGCTCACGGGCATCCGCGCTAACCGACTGGGTCGGGATATGCTTGTGATCGTCAAGAATGATATCCGACCAAATCTCGTCCGAAACGACGTACACGTCGTGCTTGCGAAAAATCTCCATCGCCCGCTCGACTTCCCAGCGCTCCCACACGCGTCCCGTCGGGTTGTGAGGCGAGCAGAAAATAGCGGCGTGGATATGGTTCTCGACGATCTTTCTCTCCATATCCTCAAAATCCATGCGCCACACGCCCTGGCCGTCGCGAGAGAGTGGACTGTGAACGGCGTTGTAGCCGCCGTTTTTCAGCGAGGCCGTAAAACCCATATACGTAGGGCTATGAACGAGCACATTGTCACCGCGCGAGCAAAACGTACCGATGGCAGACAGCAGGCCACCCAACACGCCGTTTTCATAACCGATGTGCTCGGGTTTTAGTCCCGTTACGCCGTTACGCTCAGCTTGCCAGCGAATGATAGCGTCAAAGTACTCGTCTCGCGGAGAGAAATAGCCGAATGCAGGGTGCTCGATGCGCTCCTGCATGGCCTTACAAACGGTAGGCGCGGTCGGAAAATTCATATCCGCCACCCACATAGGGATGGCGTCAAAGCCCTCCTTGGGCGCCCCCGGAGTCCAGTCGCTCCCCAATGCGTCCACGGCCAGCGCGTCGCGACCGTGGCGGTCGATGATAGATTCAAAATCGTACTTCATGTTATATCCTCCTGGCCAACAGCAAATTGATCCACGCTCATTATACTATGAAAGCACGGAAATTGCAAGTAGTATCTGCAAACATCGGGCTCTTGCATGCCAAAACCGCGCCGTACGCGATATACGTACGACGCGGTTTTGATTTTGACGTATTCGATCTCATTTACGGAATGATCGGCACGTTCTTCTTTGCCTCGGCAATGATGTCGATGAACTTCTTGACTTGATTGGTAACAGAGATCAGGCCCTCACGTTCGATCTTATCAAAATCCATGAAGGTGCGGGCACCCGAAACGGCACAAGCACCGCAACGGATAAACTCGCCCGCATTCTCGGGGGTGATACCGCCCGAGGGGATGAGATTGACCTCGGGGAAGACCATCTTGAGGTTAGTCATGTACTTGGGGCCGCCCAGAGCGCCGGGGAAGATCTTGACCATGGTTGCGCCTGCTCTCATGGCATTGAACACCTCGGTAGCGCTGAAGGCACCGCTGAAGACGGGCACGTTGTAGCGGTTGGCAAGGTCGATAACGTCTTCGATGACGCAGGGATTGACGATGATGCTGCCGCCGTGCATGATGACTTCACGGGCGGAGGTGGGGTCGAGAACCGTGCCCGCCGCCACAAGGAGCTTATCGCCGAAGTGCCCGGAGATGGCTTCGATGGCTTCGAGAACACCGG
>JAZLDE010000095.1:0-3150 GCA_045614625.1 Eubacteriales bacterium | reverse complement strand
AAAAAAGCATCCGCGCTACCCAGCGCGAATGCTTTTTTGTCAGCGAATGCCGTACTTTTCGATGATATAGTCCATATCCTTGTCACCACGACCCGACAGATTGATGAGCACCGAGCCCGTGCCCATGCGCTGTGCCAGCTTGATACCATAGGCAACTGCGTGTGCGCTCTCGATGGCAGGGATGATACCCTCCGAGCGAGACAGCTCAAAGAAGGCGTCGATGGTCTCATCGTCATTGACTACGTCGTATTTGACACGGCCGAGCTCATGAAGGAAGGCGTGTTCGGGACCCGAGGAGGGATAGTCCAGGCCGCTCGCAACCGAGTATACGGGCGCAGGATCGCCGTTTTCATCCTTGAGCATAATGGAGTTAAATCCGTGCATAACGCCCTCGGTGCCGTACTGCAAGCTGGCGGCGTGATCGCCAAGAGCTGTGCCGCGTCCCAGCGGCTCGATGCCGTAAATGTCGACGGGATCGTTGAGGAAGCCCGAGAAGAAGCCTGCTGCATTGGAGCCGCCGCCCACACAGGCGACAATGGCGTCTGGCAGCTCGCCCGTCATCTCGATGAACTGCTCGCGTGCTTCCTCACCTACGACGTGCTGGAAATCGCGCACCATCATGGGGAACGGATGTGGGCCGACGACGGAACCGATGCAATAAATTGCATCCTTGTATTCTTTGGCATAGGCCGCGAAGGCAGAGTCGACCGCCTCCTTGAGCGTCTGCAGACCGTGCGTGACCTCGACCACGTTCGCACCGAGGATCTTCATGCGCGCGACGTTGGGGGCTTGCTTCTTGATATCGACCGATCCCATGTAAATATCACATTCCATGCCGAAATAGGCAGCAGCAGTTGCCATAGCAACGCCGTGCTGACCCGCGCCCGTCTCGGCGATGACCTTCTTTTTTCCCATGTACTTGGCAAGCAGAACCTCGCCCATACAGTGATTGAGCTTGTGAGCACCCGTATGGTTCAGATCCTCGCGCTTGGCGTACAGCTGAACGTTGCCCAGCTTGGTCGACAGTCTTTCCAAATGGGAAATAGGCGTGGGACGTCCTTGAAATTCTTTGCGGATGCGGCGCAGCTCGGCAATGAACTTGCGCGACTTGCAAATAGTGAAATAC
The DNA here is from genome assembly GCA_045614625.1 of Eubacteriales bacterium. Classification (GTDB taxonomy): domain Bacteria; phylum Bacillota; class Clostridia; order Oscillospirales; family CAG-272; genus SIG644. The sequence continues at coordinate 2,024 of JAZLDE010000095.1, read as the reverse complement.
GCTTCCGTGATCTCATTCATGGCCGTTTGAAGCTCGGGTGAGATGTACGAGCCGCCATACTTGCCAAAATAACCGTTTTTATCAGGATAATTCTTAAAATAAGTTTCAAAATCAACACCGTTGAATTGCATGTTCAGTTCCTCCGTATCATTCAAATGTATTCGTTTTTCACTTCCGTGTAGCTGGATAGCAACGCCATCGCTCTGACAGTATAAACATTACGTGCTCCCTTCGTTCGTCAGTGGCATGAAAACAAAAAACGCCCCTGACAGAGTACTCCTACCTGTCAAGGACGAACCGAATCCGATCCGCGGTGCCACCTTGATTCACGGCATGCCGTGCACTTGCGAGATACTGACATATCCCCGACAACTGACGCGTGTCCTACGTCGCAAATACTTGGTCCTTGACCGTTCCTTGCGCCCTCCGCGGTCCATTTGCCGACTTGTTTCTTGCCCGACTCTCAGCACCGCAGGCTCTCTGTGAAGTCATAATCGACGTTATCTCCGCTTCAACGGTTTATCAAAGCCGCTGAAGCTGTCAGCGGTTTGATGAATATACCACAGTATACCATATGTCTTCCGCTTTGTCAATGCGCTAACTGCATTTTTTTGCTTGCTTTTGCAAGTTTTATATAAAATCTTGCAAAACTAAATTATTTCCTTAATAACTGTTGCTAAAGTATGATGAATATGGTATAATGGACTATCAATATCGGAAAGGAACGTATCTCATGACAAAAAGAGTATTCTTGCTCATGTTGGCGTTGCTGTTGTGTGCCGGTGTGCTTTTCGCCTGCCGTCCCGACACGCCGACACCCCCTGACGACACGCAAAATCCCCCTTCTGACGACCCCGGCACCCAGCCTGATCCCGATCCTGATCCCGATCCCGATCCCGATCCTGATCCCGACCCCGACCCTGATCCTCCCAGCGACAAATACGTCTATCCCGACGAAGAATACGAGCAGCATTTGGATCTGTTCGGCAAGTGGGAAGACTTCTTTGCCCCCGGCGGACGTAGCGATACCTTTGATCTAACGGTAGCACAGGATATTGCCGGCCTTTACGAGCAATATCGCGATGCGGTCAAGATCGAGGGCGTTCGCACCTACGCGTCGGTTGACCACGGCTATTCCCCTGCGATGCATCTCAACGTAGACGCATATATTGTAAGTCCCAAGTATCAAAAGGAATTTACCAAAGCAGGCTACGACATCATCGGCACCAGTGGATCCTTCAACAAAACCAACTACAGCACGACGCATCCCGAGGTGCTGCAAGTTAACGCCGACGGCAGCAGCGGTGCCTTCTGGGGCTCATCCGTTCTGACCTACGACGTTGTCAAATACAATATGTCCGATAAGCTGCGCGACATGGTCAACCGTTCCAACTGGTCGGTCGGCTTCGTTGAGCCCGAGATGTTCCGCTACGGTGGCTATGGCGATGCGTACAAGGAGCTTTGGAAGCTCAAATACGGCGAGGAATGGAGTGATCCCAACGGCGACGTTCGTTCTATTTTCCTGTCCCAGCGTCTGAACGTCTGGACACACTCCAACGCCATTAAGATGTATGCGTCTTACGTCAACGAAAAAGAAAAGGACGTTGAACATCTGTACTCCGTTGCGCCTCACAGCACGTTGGCTTACGCGACTTACCCCGGCGGTATCACCGATGGCTTCGTTCACATGATGGGCACAGGCCAGGTCGAAACGGTCACGGGCCAGACCTGGAGTAACACCATCATCAATCCCATCCGCTTTGAGGGCGAGAGCGCCCGCCGCACCTTCATCAACGCCTACGTAGAATACGGCACCTATCTTGACGCTGTTAATTACTATGGCTCAGACTTCTACGCACTGTGTGACCCCATGTCCGATACTCACACACAGGAAGAAGAGTCCTATTGGCGTCAGCTTTGCCACGAGCAGCTGGTCGCCTCCATGATGTATTCCGACATCAACCGCTGGGAGCTGATCTGGACCAACCGTTCCTTTATGAACGTTTCTCCCGACTACCGCAGCG
>JAZLDE010000094.1:0-11463 GCA_045614625.1 Eubacteriales bacterium | reverse complement strand
ACTTTCGGAGGACATTCTCTATCAGGCCATGGACACGTTGACAGAAAATGAAAAGGTCAAGGTCCTCTTGGCGCAGGCACTGTTCGGTCGCCCCGAGATCATTCTGCTCGACGAGCCGACCAACGGTCTGGATCTGGATGCCGTTATGTGGCTGGAAGACTTTCTCGCCGACTACGAGGGCACCGTTCTCGTTGTTTCTCACGACCGTCACTTCCTTAATGACGTCTGTACCAACATCGTCGACATCGACTACGGCGGAATTAAGATGTACGTCGGTAACTATGAATTCTGGTACGAGTCCAGCCAGCTGGTTCAGCGCGTGATCAAGCAGCAGAACAAGCGCAACGAGGAAAAGATCCGCGAGCTGCAGGCCTTCATTTCCCGATTCTCTGCCAACAAGTCCAAGGCACGTCAGGCAACCAGCCGACGCAATCTGCTCGAAAAGCTGTCTGTATTCGATATGCCCGCCTCCTCACGTCGTTATCCCTTCATCGGCTTCGACATGGATCGCGAACCCGGCAAGGATATTCTTATGGTTAAAAACCTCTCCGCCGAAGTCGATGGCGAGGTTCTGTTCTCAAATCTGTCCTTTATGCTGGCTAAAAACGACAAGGTCGCCTTTGTCGGTAACGACCGTTCCATTACCGCTCTGTTCCGTATCCTCATGGAGGAGCAAGAGCCCTCTGCCGGTGAATTCAAATGGGGTGTCAGCATCTCCACCTCCTACTTCCCTCGCGATAACACTCCTTATTTTGAAGGCTGCACCGATAGCATTATTGACTGGATGCGTCAGTATTCCTCCGACCAGACCGAGTCTTACTTGCGTAATTTCCTTGGTCGTATGCTGTTCTCAGGCGATAGCGTATTCAAGGAGGTTCAAGTGCTCTCGGGTGGTGAGAAAGTGCGTTGCATGTTCTCCCGCATGATGCTGTTTGGATCGAATGCCCTGGTGCTTGACCAACCGACCAACCATCTTGACCTAGAATCCATTACCGCTGTTAATAACGGTCTTTCTGACTTTAAGGGCAACATTCTGTTCTCCTCTCACGACTATGAGATCGTCAACACTGTCGCTAACCGCATCATCGAGATCACCCCCGACGGATGGCAGGATTTCCACGGCACGTACGAGGAGTTTGTCGAAGCACAGAAAAAGAAGGGTGTAACAAATATTTCGCTGTAAAGAAAAAAATAAAGAAAAGACCGCCAACGGCGGTCTTTTCTTTTTGGTGGAGATGAGGCGTAACTGGCTATTATCACATAAAAAGGTATATGGATAGACTAGCTATCATAGCGGTAATTGGACACCACAACCGTATTAACATTCGCAGCAGCAAGACTATTCTTAATGTTTTCAGGAATATGGTGTGTATCATCGGTAATAATGCAGGAAAAATCGCCAAGTCGCGCAAAAGCATACAGCGATGTTTTTCCCAGCTTGTTGCTTTCGGCAACCAAAACCGATTTGACAGCGCGTTGCATCAAATGCGATGAATATGCCCCCTCGTCAAGCGTATAGCCGGACACGCTCTGAGACGATACCGCCGTACAAGAAATAAAAGCAATATCTGCGCTATAACGTTCCAACTCCTCAACCGCCATTGCACCCTTAGTAAAGCGATTGTGCACGTCCATCTCTCCACCGATCAAGATCGCCCGTCCGTCAATCTCGCCTGCAGTAAACTTTTCTAACAAAATAGACATCACAGGAACGGAGTTAACAACGAAAGTCACGTTCTTTACACCGCTGACGCTTCGGGCAATATCCTGGATGGAGGTACCGCAATCCAAAAACACCACCTGTCCGTCAGTAATCATGGCTGCCGCAGCCCGTCCTATGGATATTTTTACCTGTTGGTTGTCCTGCTTTCTCAACACGTATTCCGCATCACCCCGCAGCATCATGCGTGCGGGCGTTGCACCGCCCCGTACCTTAAGCAGCTGCTTGTTGTCTGCCATACGGTCGATATCCCGTCGGATGGTTTCCACCGACACACCCAAGGCCTGCGCCTCACCCGAAATGGAAATAAAACCACTTTCGTTGACCTTATCCAATAGATACTGCCTTCTTTTCTCTGCGTTCATGCTTCTTCGCTCCTTTTTCGCCTGTTTTTACCCCACCGGCATCCTGTCGCGCAGGGCTCAAATCTACGATCATTATATCATACGTTCGCCAAAAAAAGCAAGATGCCTCTTTAAAAAAATGACGCATTTCCGTCACATTTCTCCACATTTTTCTTTAATTTTCCGCATATATCACCTCATTTTCCAACATTTATTTCTCAAAAACGCTGAATTTGATGAATTTACGGCAAACCGATTGACACGTTTTTTTTGCCTGTGCTATAATGATTTTGACAAGGGAATCCCCCTGCCGCACATTCCAAATATAGCAAAGGAGATCACACATGAAAATGACAACACGATGGCTCGCGCTGCTGCTGGCAACGCTGCTGTGCATCACAGCATTTACAGCCTGCGCACCCGACACGCCCGATACACCTCCCGCAGAGGAAAACCAGGACGACGATCCCCTAAACGATCCCTCCGACGAAAATGAAGATAAAGAAAGTGAGGAAACTGAAAAAGTGGACAGATATCTGTACAAACGCGTGGTGCTGATCGGCGTTGACGGCGCCGGTGCCTTCTTCCGCGACACCGACACGCCTTGCATTGATGAAATTTTTGAAAACGGCGCCATCAGCTACAACGTACTGACCTCCAATCCCACCATCAGCGCTCAGTGCTGGGGCTCCATGCTGCACGGTGTTACGCCCGGCGCACACCGCTTGACCAACGCCATCGTCGATGAGCGTGCCTATCCTACCGACTCGCCCTACCCCTCGGTCTTCCGCGTTATCCGCGAAAGCAGTCCCGACGCTACACTCGCATCCTTTGCCAACTGGAACTCGATCAACATCGGTATCGTTGAAAACGGCTTGGGCGTTCACAAGGATACCGCAACCGACGCACCGATGACCGAAAAGATTTGCGATTATGTCAAGCAAAACGATCCCACACTGCTGTTCGTCCAGTTTGACGAGGTAGATCACGTGGGACACACCGCCGGCTACAACACAAAGGCACATTTGGATCAGATCACAGCCACCGACGAGCTGATCGGTAAAATCTATGATGCCTATGACGAGATGGATTACCTGGAGGACACACTGTTTATAGTCACCGCCGACCACGGCGGCACCGGACTCTCGCACGGCGGTCTTTCCGATGAGGAAAAGTACGTCATGCTTGCCGCAACGGGCAAAACGGTAGAGACCGGCGAGATCATCGACATGGAGATCCGCGACTGTGCCTCGGTCATTCTGTACGCGCTCGGCTATGAGCAGCCTGACACCTGGACGGGCAGAGTTCCCTCGGGTCTGTTCGAAGGCGTAGAGGCCGGTGAGCGACCTGTTTCCGGTGAAGGCATCGGCGGCCATGTCAATGTGGACACGCCCAAGCGCGGCAGCGGCAATTACATCACGGATGTTCTGGGCAAAGACCGCATTTTAGCTTACCTGCCCATGGATGGAGACGCCATGGATGAGGTCGGTGATTTCTACACCGAAGAACACGGCAAACTCTATTTTGTAGAGGGCTATTTCGGCGAGGGTGTTCGCTTGGATGACGGCTTCATTTCCCTTACGGATTACGAGGTTGGCAAGGATAGCTTCTCCGTTTCCTTGTGGATGAACACGGGAGGCGTTGAGGCTGACCCGGTGCTATTCTCCAACAAAAACTGGGGCTCCGGATCCTTACCCGGCTACGTGCTTTCGTTGCGAAACGGTGACATCAAATTCAATGCAGGCGACGGGACGAACCGCATGGATCTGGAAAGTATGCTTCCTGAAAATCCGTTTGACCGTTGGGTCCACGTGCTTCTGATCGTTGACAGAGAGGCCGGTGAGGTTAAGATCATCTACGATTTCAGCATTATCGATAGCATGCCGATCCCCGATTCGCTGATCAATGACTCCTTTGACAGCTTCCCCGTTCTCAACATTGGTGAGGACGGCACAGGAAGCTTGGGGCTCAAGCTATCTGCCATTCTTGATGAATTTGTTTTAATCGACGGCGCGCTGACCGATTCTGACATTGCTGCCCTGGCAGAACATTACGGAAGTGCTCATTGATTCACACACTGTTTTTTAATCAAATCTAAACTTTCCAAAAGAAAATAAGTTTATAATTTCCAGTCTATCAAGGCTCAAAAAAGAGAACACCGACATAGCAAGTAAAGCTTGGCTACGCCGGTGTTTTCTTTAATTTTACCACTGACGTGGTAATGGATGGTGGAGATGATGGGAATCGAACCCATGTCCGAAAACCCCTTGACACAACTTTCTCCGTGGGCAGTTTGTTATTTAGAATTCCCCGTCAGCGGCGCGAACAAACACGCTCCGCGTCAAGGTAGCCCTTTTTTGCATGATCGGTTCAAGAGCGAACGGCCGATGCATGTTCACCGCTGAGATGACGCTCAGTCCTCAGTCGCGGTACTCTGAGGAGGAACGGGTGACCCGCAGGTCACAGCACTGCCAATCGGCGCCCTTGCGGGCGACGATTAGGCAGCCATAGCAACAGAATTGTTGTCGTTTATTGTTTAAGGTTGAGCAGTTTACGGGATTACTCAGCCCGCCACGCTTATCATGCCTCAGAATCCCCGTCGAGACCATTGCACCCCCGAGGGTATCTCTGTTGCGTCAACTATTATAGCAGAACACCGTGAGTTTGTCAAGTGCCATCTTTTCGACAAACGTTCACAAGCCGATCAACTCGCTGACGGTAACAAACCGATATCCTTGCTCGATGAGATTGGGAATAAACATACGCAATGCATCCGTCGTGGTGCATCCGCCCGAATGATAGTCGTGCATCAGGATAATATTGCCGCTTTTTACGTTCTCCAAAATATAATTTGAAATATTTTCCGAGGGGGTATGCGCCCAATCCAACGTATCAAGATCCCACAAAATAACTGAATAATCACGCTCGCGTGCAATCTCATACACACGGGTGTTCCAACTTCCCTGCGGTGGTCGGAATAGCTTGGGATGCACGCCGACAACACGCTGAATAATCTCCTCACAGCGTGTCAATTCCTCACGAAAAGCAGCCTGACTTTGCTTGTTGACGCAAGGATGCGAATAGGTGTGGTTTCCGATCTCGTGCCCTCGCTTAGCGACCTCGCGGGCCGTCTCCTGATAATACGAAACATTCTCGCCAACAAAGAAAAAGGTGGCGGGAATATCGTATTCCTCCAAAATTTCGAGAATCTCCGTGGTGTATTTGGGATGCGGCCCGTCATCAAAGGTCAGCGCAATCATATTGGCATCGTTTTCGTGGTTATGATAAACACCAATCGGCAAGGCGGCCGCCCGAGGCAGCATGCATGAAAAAATCACCACAGCAACGGACAGACAGATCAACGTTTTTTTCATGACTCTTCCACCAGCTCATCCAGCGTACCAAAGCGGTACCCCATCTCTCGGCATTGGTCAATCACCTCTCCAAGAATTGCCGCATTGGTATCCGAGGTAGGATGAAGCAGCATCACTTCACCCGGATGAACGTTGGATAAGATCTTTTCTTTGGCCACTTCCCTATCCATCTGCTTTTGATTGTCCCAATCCGCATAGGCGAAGCTCCAAAAGATGGTTTTATAGCCCAACTCCTTTGCCCATTTGAGGTTGTCCTCACTGAACGTTCCCTCGGGTGGGCGATAAAAATTGGCCATTTCCCTCCCCGCCGTCTCGCGGCAGACGGTGCTCAGCTCATTCAACTCTTTTTCAAACGTCGTACGGTCCACGCCAGACATATCCTTATGGTGTGCGGTATGGTTACAAACCGTGTGCCCTTCGTCAAACATACGTGTAACGAGCGAAGTATCCTTTTTGATCAGATGCGACAGAACAAAAAAGGCGGCGGACACCTGCTTTTCTTTGAGAACATCCAAGATTTTAGCGACGTTGCCGTTTTCATATCCAGCGTCGAACGTCAGATAGATGACCTTTTCCTGCTCGTTTGGCGAGATATAGTAGCCATCATATTTTTCGATATACGAAAGCGAGGAGTCAACGCGCGGGCGGGCATGGTCCTTGGCGTGAACGCAATACCAATGTTGAGCATTTTTCGCGCTGACACAAATCGAAAATACGCCTGCGCACAACAATAAACAACAGGCTAAGCGTGCGATTTTATTTTTCATTTCATTCACCTTCCTTCCGTTTTAGTATGGCGCTTGAAACGAAAAAGAAAGCCGACAATTTTTGTAATCAAAAAACACGGCAATCGTAACGTTGCCGTGTTTTTAGTATCAATTTTCTTTTGATAAGATTAACTTACGAAGGATATAAAGCAAAACGAAATAGCAAGCCACACCAATGAAAACGTCAAGCGAATAATACAATATCATCCACAAAATGTCGATCAGATCCGTAGGCGCGCCATAACCGATGTCGTAAATGACACGACCGATGATGCGAATTACACCCATGAGCAGTGCGACAAGCAAGGCCGAGAAGCGCAACGGGTCATTTTTCATAAGTATCTTACGATACGGAAAGATCAGTTTTTCTCGATCAACCGGAGCTTCCTTGAGACGAGCCGCGCCCTTTTGCATGATGGTAACGTACTTGTTGAAGGTATTGACATTGATATACGCGATCACCCAGACGATGACGTACTGCAGCAACTCCAAAAAAATATTGACAAGCATAAACAGAAGAGCCACCGGAACGTCCGCACTCTTCAATCCAAAGAACAGCCAGTCAAGGGCAAATAAGATCACGTATCTTGCGCTGATTGCAATGGCATATACGACAGCATATCGCATTGTATTGCGATGGCCTCCCATGTACATTGCATAGATCACAAAGGCATACGCAATGAAGAACGCGATGATCTCCACGCTCAGATACAACAGCTCAGTGATCTCAATGAGCATCATACCCGCAAAGCGGATATCACTACTGAAAATATTATTCAGGCAAACGAATAGAATATAAAGCACGAAGCAAGTAAGCATCAGCGCAGAATACGCAAATAACTTTCTTTTTTCGAAGCGTTCATTTTGGAGTTTAGTTTCATTCATGAGCATTCCTCCCATCGGACTTACCAACAGTATACCACATTTTTACTCTGAATGAAAGAGCTTTTTGTAAATTAATTTTTGTTGACCGTATTTTTCGAGGAAAGCACTCATATGTTGTGATAACGATGAAAGAAAAGGAGCTCTGATATATGTCGGACAATTATAACACCCATCCCTCGCCCATGTTTCCCGTAGACACATCAAAACCAATTTTAGACTATCCCCTCCCCCTGACGTGGGAGCGTATGATAGCCTATTTAAACTGCTTTGCCGAACGATATCCGCAATTGGAGTTCTCGGTGCTTGGTGAATCGGTTCTTGGCCGCAGCATTCCCATGGTCACGTTGGGCGAGGGAAAGAAAACGTTTATATACATCGGCACGCACCACGGCATGGAATGGATGACGTCCGTTCTTCTGTTGCGCTTTATCAATGAATACGGCGAAGGACTCAAGGAGGGACGTCGCATCTACAACGCACATATTCCCTATCTTTTTAAGGAACGGCGTATTATCGTCATTCCCATGCTCAACCCCGACGGTGTCTCCTACGCCATTGAAGGCGTCAATCGAAGCAATCCCCTCGCCGCCCGACTTGAGCGCATGAACCCCGTCCACCCCGATTATTCGCACTGGCAAGCCAACGCGCGCGGTGTTGATCTCAACCACAACTACGACGCAGGCTTTGCTGACTACAAGCAGATTGAAAAACAACTGGGCATTCACGGTGGAGGCCCAACGCGATACAGTGGCGAGTGTCCTGAATCCGAGCCCGAGGTCGGCTATCTTTGCAATTTCATTCGCTTCAATCAAGAGCATATCAACGCGATCCTGACGCTTCATACGCAGGGGGAAGAAATCTATTATACAAGCGGTGGAGAGATGACAGCGCGCTCGCTATCCATGGCCAAGGCGCTCTCGCGTCTGTGCGGCTATCGGCTGGCCGAGCCCGAGGGCCCTGCAGCCTATGGTGGGCTGACCGACTGGTGCATTCGCTCGCTCAATCTTCCCTCCTTTACCATTGAGTGTGGCAAAGGGGAAAATCCCCTCCCATTGGGAGAATATTTCTGTGTGTATGCGGCTATGCGGCAACTCTTTTTTGAAGCGCCGCTCTTGCTTTGACGGAGGTATACGATGAAAAAGCTTTACAAACGGATCATAACCTTGATACTCGTCACGATGCTTTGCTTTTCGTGTGTGATATTTCCTGCATCGGCGCTTGAACTAAAGGCTCCGGAGAACAGCCTCGAGCTCAATTGCAAGAGCGCGGTTTTGATGGAGGCAAGCACGGGAACGATTTTATATGCTCACAACCCCGACGAGGCGCTTCCGCCCGCGTCTGTCACAAAGATTATGACGCTTTTGCTGGTCATGGAAGCCATTGACTCAGGCAAGATCGCGCTGAGTGATATGGTATCAGCCAGCGAATATGCGGCAAGCATGGGTGGCTCACAGGTCTATCTGAAGGTGGGAGAGACCATGAGCGTTGAGGATATGCTCAAAAGCGTCGTCATCAGCTCGGCCAATGACGCAGCCGTAGCACTTGCTGAATTTGTTTCGGGTGACGTCAACACTTTCATTAAGCAAATGAACGACCGCGCCCGTGAGCTTGGCATGAACTCGACGCAGTTTGAAAATGTCACGGGATTGGACGACACGGCTGAGCATCATCTCACAAGCGCCAAGGACATCGCACTGATGTCCCGCGCGCTGATTGCCCACCCGACCATTCTCAAATACAGCTCCATTTGGATGGATACCATCCGAGATGGAGCGTTTGGACTAACCAACACCAATCGCCTGGTTCGCTTTTATCGAGGCGCTACGGGGTTAAAAACGGGCTCTACGTCCAAAGCAGGCTTTTGCGTATCAGCCACGGCCGAGCGTGACGGACTTTCGCTGATTTGTGTTATTATGGGGGCGGAAAGCCGCGACATTCGCAACGCCCAAGCGACCAAGTTGCTCGACTGGGGCTTTGCCAATTACGCTGCATATTGTGCCGAGGGGCAAACGACGCAGGAGATTCGTGTGTTAGGAGGCGTACAAAACCGCTGTCCTGTTGGCTACGACACCTTCCATGCTGTTCTTCCCAAAAATATGCTTTCTAACGTAGAACAAAAAATAAAGATTGACGAACAGGCCGCAGCACCGCTTAAGGTAGGCGACACGGTCGGACACGTGCGGTATCTTGTCAACGGTGAGGTGATCGGCGAAGTCCCCGTTACCGTCAAGCAAGAAGTAGCTAAGATCGGCTTCTTCGGACTTTGGCAACGCTTGCTTGCAAAAATTCTTTTGCTTTGACCAAGCAACCTTCAAAATGATTAAAACAATTGAAAACTTTTCTATAAAAATCAGAAAATCCGCTTGCATTTATAAGGACTTGGGTGTAAAATAATGGTAATAACGGGAGCATACTTGGCTTCCGAAAAGGAAAGGTGTTATTATGGCTCTGAAATTAAACGATCATTACCTTCAGAAGTTTATTCGTCCGCAGGAATATACCAATATTCAGCCCGCTATCACGGCAGCGCACGAGCAGCTCGTCGCTCGCAGTGGTGCAGGTAACGATTATCTGGGTTGGGTCGATCTCCCCGAAAATTACGATAAGGAAGAATTTGCCCGTATCAAGGTTGCGGCTGAGAAAATCAGAAAGTCTTGTGACATTCTGGTCGTCATCGGCATCGGCGGCTCCTATCTTGGCGCGCGTGCCGTCATTGAATTCATGAACGGTCAGCTTTACAATCAGGTCAACGGTGACGCTCCCGACATCTATTATGCAGGCCGCGACATCAGCGCGGCTTCCATGAACGAGCTGCTCCGCATTTGTGAGGGCAAAGACGTGTGCATCAACGTCATTTCCAAGTCGGGAACGACCACCGAGCCCGCCGTTGCTTTCCGCGTGTTCCGCGCACTGCTGGAGGAAAAATACGGTAAGGACGGTGCACGCGAGCGCATTTTCGTTACTACCGACCGCGCACGCGGCACACTTAAAAGCTTTTCCGATGAAGCAGGATACGAGACCTTTGTCGTACCCGATGACGTTGGCGGTCGATACAGCGTTTTGACAGCTGTTGGTCTGCTCCCCATCGCCGTTTCAGGCATTGATATTGACGCTCTCATGCAGGGTGCCAACGACGCTCGTTTGGCCTTCTCGGATGCCAGCATCGATAATAACGATTGCTACCGTTACGCCGCCATCCGTAACATTCTCTATCGTAAGGGTAAGGTTACCGAAATTCTCGTTGGCTACGAAACCTACGCACAGATGTTCAACGAATGGTGGAAACAGCTGTACGGCGAGAGCGAGGGCAAGGACGGCAAGGGCATCTTCCCTGCATCCGTCATCTTCTCGACCGACCTGCATTCTCTCGGCCAATTCATCCAGGACGGCACCAAGAACCAGTTTGAAACGGTCATCTCGGTAGAAAGCTCCGACGACCACTTCACCATCCCTAACGACCCCAACAACATCGACGGTTTGAATTTCCTGTCTGGCATGGAGTTGGATGCCGTTAAAAACAAGGCAATGCTCGGCACGCTACTTGCGCATGAGGACGGCGGTGTTCCCAACATTGTCCTTGAGCTTAAGGATCGCTCGGCTCACTCGCTGGGTTACATGATCTACTTCTTCGAGCTTGCCTGCGCCATCTCCGGCTACGTTCTGGGTGTTAACCCCTTTGATCAGCCCGGTGTTGAGGCTTATAAGAAGAATATGTTTGCTCTTCTGGGCAAGCCCGGATACGAAAATCAAAAAGCAGAGCTGGAAGCACGGCTGTAATGCCACTATATTTGTTGAAAATCAACAAAATTTATAAAAAATGATAAATTGATATTGACAATTTATCGCAAACCGCTTATAATATATACAATCCCAAAGGGATAACTATCCCACAAGACCGACCAAGCAGGAGGAAAAAACTATGGTTAAGCTTATTATCGGTATCAAAGGCACAGGTAAAACCAAAACCTTGATTCAAATGGTCAATTCGGCTCTGGAAACCACGGGCGGCAACGTTGTTGTTCTCGAAAAAGGCGAGAAGCTGAGATATGACATTAAATATCAGGCTCGTCTGGTCAACACCGACGAATATTACGTAAACGACGCACAATCCCTCTACGGTTTTGTAGCCGGTCTTTTAGCAAGCAATCACGACATTACCGAGCTGTTCATCGACTCCGCACTCAAAATCTGCGGTAACGACCTTCCCTCTTTTGAAAAGCTGGTTGAAGAACTCGACCTTCTCACGGTTAAGAGAGACATTAACGTGACCATCACAGCTTCGATGCCTGAAGAGGACGCAACCGACGTCATCAAAAAGTATCTGTAATAGATAACACGAACCCCGAGATTCAAAATCTCGGGGTTCACTTTTT
>JAZLDE010000093.1:0-3155 GCA_045614625.1 Eubacteriales bacterium | reverse complement strand
TCTTGGACATGGTGGACTCCTTTCTTTTTTGATATTTTATGATTTCAATTTTTATACGACTACTCCTTGAGCCTCGCACAGCTGCGCGCGCTCGGTGTACCGGTTTTTATGCCACTTCTTGGCGCGCCCCAAGAAGTGGCGGAAGAAACGCGCCAAGGGGTCTAATACCCCTTGGGACCCCCGAGCGCGAAAAGTCGTTCCGCTGTCGCTTCACTCATTTTTTCGCGGGGACAAACTTCTTCAGCCTTTGCGTTTGCAAGTTAAAGAAACTTGCAAACACGGAAGTAGCACGCAAGCGAAACAGTAAAAGTTTTTGCTATCTGCGACGCACCCCAGTTCAACTAACTTTTTAACAAAAACGATTTCGCTCCCTTCGCCTGCCGCGCGTGGTAGCTTATGGAGAGAGATGCAGAAAAAATGGATATGTTTTTCTCCCCTGTTTGCTTTGAAACGCGGCACGGAATGAAGTGGGAAACGATCGCCTGCTTGCAATAGGAGGCAAATCTTTGGATTTGCCGACGCAAAGATTGCAGATGCGACAACGCCTTTTGGTAACCACCAAAAGATAGCGAAAGAGAAAAGTCTTGCGGGTTTCTTAAGGGCATTAGGCCCTTAAGTTCGTTTTCTTGGTTCGTTCTTTGTCGGATGACAAAGAATGAACATCAAAACCGCACAGCGCGGCGCAAAGCTGTACGCGCGTCAAAAGAAACGGTTGTAAATAATTCAATCTGCCTTTGCATGCGCAGGGTGAGGCCCAAGAAGTAATTCTATAATACTTTCCACCCCAATTATACCCCTTTTCCCCGCTTTTGTCTACACCCAAATTCCATTTTTCTCTTTCACACAGTTTTCACCGAAAAATCAACCTCGAAAAGCCCATAAATTTTGCGAAGTTCATGCTTTGTTCATAATAATATGATATAATTTATTCTGTATTGATATGCAAACGGGCAAAATTCCCCCCGTTTGACGCCTTTTTTGGCAAAACATAGAAAGGACACCAACAAAACCATGATAAAGATCGAACATCTGGTCAAAAATTACGGCTCCTTCTGCGCAGTCGACGACATCAGCTTTTCCGTAGAAAGCGGTGAAATCGTAGGCCTGCTTGGCCCCAACGGCGCAGGTAAATCCACCACCATGAACATTCTCACGGGCTACTTGTCCTCCACCTCGGGCAAGGCCCCCATCGCCGGCATCGACATTCTCGCCGACCCGCTGGGCGCCAAAAAGCTCATCGGCTATCTGCCCGAGCAGCCCCCCTTGTATCTGGACATGACCGTCAAGGAATATCTCAACTTCAACTACGAGCTCAAGGGCTGTACGCTGGACCGCGAGCAGCACCTCGCTGAGGTTTGCGAGGTCGTCAAGATCAAGGACGTTTACAACCGCGTCATCCGCAATCTGTCCAAGGGTTATCGCCAGAGAGTCGGCATCGCGCAGGCGCTCATCGGCAACCCCAAGGTCATCATTTTCGACGAGCCGACGGTTGGTCTGGACCCCAAGCAGATCATCGAGATCCGAAATTTGATCCGTAACCTCGGCCGCGATCATACCGTCATTCTCTCCACCCACATTCTGCAGGAGGTGCAGGCGGTCTGCGACCGTATCGTCATCATCAACAAGGGTAAGATCGTCGCGGACGAAAAGACCGAAAACATCAGCCGTGCGGTTGAAAATAACCGCCGCTTCAACGTTAAGATCTGCGGTCCTCAGCGCGAGGTTTTGGCTATGCTCAAGAGCAAGCCGGGTATCGCCTACGCCGAAGTGCTGGCCGAGCGCGACGGCGATGCGTACACTTATACCATCGAAAGCGAATACGGCATGGACATCCGCAAAAATCTGTTCTTCACGCTGGCTGAAAAAGGCTGGGCTATGATCGGCATGGAGGCGCTGGGCATGAGCCTGGAGGACATCTTCATCACCGTCGTGGACAAGTCCGAGAGCTCGGATAAGAAGGATCGCCGCGACGCACGCCGCTCTTCCGCCCGCAAGACACGCTCCAACCTTGAGAGTGACGTTGCAAGTGACCTTTACCGCAACGCCGAGGCACGCCGCCGTGCCGCCGAGCAAGAGGCGCTGGAACGCAATGCCGACAAGACCGAGGACGACGAGGACTGATTCCGCTGAAAACAACAGAAACCCCTAAAGTTTTCGCCCACCTTTTTCAAAAGGTGGCGCAGTCGAGGGCGCGGAGCCCTCGTCGCCCTCCGCAGAGGGCGAAATCCCCTTTTGGCGTTTCTTTTTGATAGCTTTTTCTTTGCGCCTTCGGCTTCAAAGAAAAAGCGGCTGACAAGATTACGTCAATTTCAAAACAAGAAAGGAGAGACACCGCCCCGGGCGGATGTCACAACCGCACATTATGCTTGCCATCTATAAAAAGGAGATGCGCTCCTATTTCATCAATCCCATCGGATACGTCTACACGGGTATTTTCCTCGTGTTCTCGGCACTGCTCGCTTGCTATACCACGCTGGTATCCGAAAGCTACAGCACCTCTACTTATTTCACCACCATGATCTTCTCGTTCATCATTCTCATCCCGCTTCTGACCATGCGTCTGTTTGCCGAGGAGAGAAAGGGAAGAACCGAGCAGCTGCTTCTGACCGCCCCCGTCACCATCACGGGCATGGTCATGGGCAAATATCTGGCCGCGCTGACGCTGTACGTGTCCTCCATGCTCGTCTCCTGCGTCAACTTCATTCCGATCTATGCCATCGCCGCCGCCGAGCGCGCAGGCAACCCCACTTCGGTCGCTCACATCGGTCCCGTGACCGCCGAGATCGTCGGTAGTATGGTTGCCATCCTGCTTTTGGGCGCCGCCTTTATCGCCATCGGAACGTTTATTTCGTCCCTGACGGAAAATCAGCTCTCGGCGGCCGTCGTGACCATCGGTGTGCTGTGTGCCATGGTTCTGCTCAATATGCTCAACAACATCACCGATTCCGAAGGCAATCAGATCATCGGTGCTTATGCCATTCGCGCCGTCATCAACTGGCTGTCTGTTCTCAACCGCTTCTCTAACTTCAGCCATGGTATTTTTGACTTTGCGGCACTCCTTTACTACGTGTCGCTGACCGCTGTGTTCATCTTTCTCACCATCCGCGTCTACGAAAAAAGACGTTGGGGCTGATCGATCGCAAACTTCAGTAAAG
>JAZLDE010000092.1:0-2219 GCA_045614625.1 Eubacteriales bacterium | reverse complement strand
TACTGTTTTTCTCCTCAATCATCTCTCTCGCCGCAGTGCGTTGGGTTTCGGTGACCTCGATACCGCCGAGAATGCGGGCGATCTCGTCCACACGACTTTCGTCGTCCAAGGGACGAACGCTCGTTTCCATGCGGCCGTCGATCTCATGCTTTTCAATGAGCAGGTGGGTATCAGCAAGAGAAGCGATCTGCGCCGCGTGGGTAATGCAGACGACCTGCACGTCGCGCCCCATCTGGCATAAGCGGATGCCGACCTTGCGGGAGGTCTTGCCCGAGATACCCGTATCGACCTCGTCAAAGACGACGCATCCCACGCCATCGCGGTCGTTGAGCACCGTTTTGAGTGCCAGCATCAGTCGGGAAAGCTCACCGCCCGACGCGATCTTGATCATGGGAAGGAGCGGCTCGCCCGGGTTGGTGGCGATGAGAAATTCCACGTCGTCACAGCCCGTTGCGGTAAAGTCCTCCGTTTTTTTGATAGACACGGCAAAGCGTACCTTGGGCATATCGAGATACGAAAGCTCTGCACGGATGCGCTCGGTGATCTCCTCGGCGACCGCACGGCGGCGCTCGGTTAGAGCATCTGCCAGCAGGCGGCACTCACTGCGAAGAGCACTTCTCTGTCGCTCCAAGGCGGCGAACCGCTCGCCTGCCGTGTCAAGTCCCTCCATATCCGCTTTGGCTCGGGCAAGGAACGAAAGAATCTCCTCCTCTGTGTTGCCGTATTTGCGCTGCAGGCGGGAGATTTGGTCAAGGCGCCCTTCGATGGCATCAAGACGCGCCGTGGGATCGCCCGCGTCGTCGTCCGACCAGGTGCGCACCTCCTCGGCCATATCGCGCACGCGGTACATCATATCATCAAGCTGCTCAGCCATCTCATTTGCCTCGGGAATGACATCAGCGATCTGGCGAAGCGATGCACTTCCCCGTCCAAGCAAATACGCAACCGATGCGCTTTTTTCACGGCTGTCCAGCACCGTGGCGGCAAACTTGACGTGCTTTTCGATTTTTTCTATATTACGCAGCCGCTCACGCTCGCGGTTCAGGCTTTCGACCTCGCCCGCCTTGAGCTTAACGGCTTCAATGTCTTTGATTTGGTATTCCAGCATCTCGCGCAGACGCAGCTTTTCGGCATCGCTCTGTCCCAGTGCCGCCAGCTCTCGCTCGCAATCGCAAAGACGGGCGTACGCCGCGGCATATGCCTTCTTTTCGTCCGAAAAATCGTCCATGGCATCCAACAGGTGCAGATGCGTCGATTTTTGGAGCAGACGCTGATTGTCGTTCTGCCCGTGGATGTTGAGCAAATAGCGACCAATCTCGCGCGCCAGCGTGGCCGTGATGGGTTGACCGCCAAGGCGAAGGGTACTCTTTCCGTCGGCGTGGAGCACACGGCGAAGCAGCAGTGCCCCCTCCTCATCAGGCTCGTAACCAAGCTCCGAAAGTGCCGCTACCGTTTCCTCGGACAAGCTGTCAAACACCGCACTGACCGTCGCCGTGCTCTCGCCTGTGCGAATGATCTCGCGATTGAATTTGCCGCCGAGAAGCAGTCCCACACTGTCGATCAGAATGGATTTGCCCGCGCCCGTCTCACCCGTCAGCACGGTCAGGCCGTCCTCAAACGCAATGTCCACGCATTTGATCACGGCGATATTTTCAATGTGCAAGGTGCGCAGCATGGTGCAATCCTCCTGTTGGCAATTTTCTTCTTACTTTCTCTGCTCCTCGATGCTCTCGCTCAGCGCGCGCGACTCCTCGGTACTGCGCGTGACAACGATGATGGTATCGTCGCCTGCGACCGTGCCCAGCATCATGTCGTGGTTGGTGTGGTCCAGCATCAGTGCTACAGCCGACGCCATACCGGGCGTGGTCTTGATGACGACGTTATTCATGGCGTATGCGACTGAGAGAATGGAATTTGCATAAGTCTTGTGGTAATTGAGACTTGCCATGGCGTTGTCCGTGTCTCTTTCCTGTGCTTTGGGAAGAACGTAGCGATAGGTTCCGTCCTCCATGAGCACCTTGATCAGCTTCAGGGCGCGGATATCACGCGAAACGGTTGCCTGGGTGGCATGGTAGCCATGTTCGTTGAGGTATTCGATCAGATCGTCCTGCGTTCCGATGGGATAGCGAGCGATCAGCTCCAGAATTTTATCTTGACGGTTCTTTTTCATGATGCAATGTCCTTTCTAGACAGGCGTTATTCCTTATTCATTTTGGAGC
>JAZLDE010000091.1:0-3240 GCA_045614625.1 Eubacteriales bacterium | reverse complement strand
ATTATAATAGCATCTGCTGCAGATTGTGGCAGATGCTGTTTTTTTGCGGGGAGGGGTTAGTTGGATTTTAAACGACTTCTTCTTTTGACGCTTGCCCTGTGCCTGCGGCACGCGCTCGCTGTTCAGCTTATTATGCCACTTCTTGCTACGCGGCAAGAAGTGGCGGAAGAAACGCGCCCAGGCGTTCCCCCTGGGAACCCCCTTTCCGTGCCGCGCTTCAAAGAAGAACAAGAGAGATCATATATCATACTCTGATGCTGTGCCTCAATTTTTGCCACCACGCGCGGCAGATGTGGGAAGCATAATCGCTTTTTGTTAAAAAGTTAGTTGAGCTGGGGTGCGTCGCAGATAGCAAAAACTTTTACAGTTTTTCATGCGCGCGTCTTTCGTGTTGGCGTTTTTATTTAAAACGCCAACGCAAAAGCTGAAGATGCTAAACTTCGCGAAAAAATGAGTGGAGCGACAGCGCAACGACTTTTCGCGCTCGGGGGGTTCTAAGGGGCATTAGGCCCCTTAGGCCTCTTTCTTGGTTCGTTCTTTCTCGGACGAGAAAGAATGAACATCTTGCTTTCAGCGAGCGCGTTGTGCGAGCCCGTAGAAGAAGCAGTAAAAAAATCCAAGAATCCCCCTGCTCCCCACAAAAAACAGCGGCACCACACTCTCATGCGATGCCGCTGTTGAAATATACGGTTATCTTATACGGTTATCTTATTTTGTAAAGTTCAATTCGTTGCAGACCTTACCATCGTTGGTAATCACAGCCAGCACGCAACCGGTATAATAGTTCTTATCATTCCAGTTACAAGCCGCAACCTCGACGGTGATCTCCTGGCCCGCATACGCCTTGAGCCAGTTGTACTGCTTGGCGCTCGAGCTGTACAGACGCAGCTGAGTACCGTTGCCATCGGTCAGGTAAATGTTGGTGTAATACTGTGTCTCCTCTACCGTGACGGTCGCCTTCAGCACGAAAACGGTCGTGGTATAGTCGGTCATGGGATCCAGATCATAAACCTGCTTGAGCGTCTTGTCCGTCACGAAGGTGGCGGTGGAATACTCGTGCTTACCGTACGCGTTGGAAACGACCTTGGCGTCGTTCAGGCAGGTCTGGCCGTAGTAGTTGGTACCGCCCTTGGTGTTGATGTGACGAACAGCCTCAAGAATCACCTCGTGACCGATCTGCAGCGTTGCCATAGTTTCAGCATCCGTCTGAACGGCGATCACGCCCGTTTCATCGATGAGGTAGAAGCCGGTCTTGTTAACCAGAGAAGGACCGACGATACCCTTGACAGTCACCGTGTCGCCCACGTTGGCCGCGATCGCGCCCGCAACGTTGACGTAATCAACGTCGTCGTTGACGGTGACGGTGATCTCGAACGTTTCGCTGTATTCCTTGCCGTTGTACGCGCCCTTGACGGTCACGGTCGCCTTGCCCTCGCCAAGACAGTTCATGATCAGCTTATCGCCGACCGAAACGAACTTGACGACAGCCTCGTTGTCCGAGGTGTAGCTCAGAGTTGCGCCCTCAAAGCCAAGCAGCTCGGAGGAAACGCTCGTGGTCATCTCGAGCGCAGGGTTGCCCGAGTAGGTAGGCAGGAACTGGGTCAGGCCGTGGTACTTGACTGCGTACTCAGCCGCGCCGTTCTTATCAAAGGTGAAGCCGTTGTCCTCGACGGCAACGGGCAAGAAGCGATAGACGCAGCCCGACTGGGTGGATTTGGCGTTGAGGACCATAAGATAGACGGTGCAGATCTTGCCGTCAAACTGGTCCAACCAAGAGAAGTCGGAGCCGTTGCACTGGGTGTAGGTATAGGTACCCGTCTTGCCGTCCAGATCGTTGAAATAGTAGTTGGTGAAGCCCGAGCCGGGAGCCTTGCTGACCAGGGCG
The DNA here is from genome assembly GCA_045614625.1 of Eubacteriales bacterium. Taxonomy (GTDB): domain Bacteria; phylum Bacillota; class Clostridia; order Oscillospirales; family CAG-272; genus SIG644. The sequence continues at coordinate 1,355 of JAZLDE010000091.1, read as the reverse complement.
TTGACCTTGCGGATGATGGTGGTGGTATCCTCGGTTACGGGAGCATCCAGCATGTCCTTGACGGTACTCTCCTCGATCCAGCTCTTGTCAAAGACGTTGTCCGTCTTCTTGTCGTTGGAAACGAGGTAAGCGTCCTCAAGCTGGTTACAGCCCTTATAGCCAAACTTGTCGGCCAGACCCTGCTCGTCGCCCAGGACCCAATAGGTCTTGGAGGCGGCCAGCTCGACCTTATTACCAACGGCGACCTGCTGGGTAGCGTCACCGCCGTAGACGTAGATAGACTGGGTGTTGTCGACCAGTACAAATCCGATGGGCTTCATACCGGTGGCGTAGGTGATGGCGGCAACGACACCGCTGACCTTGACCTTGGTACCGATAGCGGCCGCTCTGGCCTCGGCGATGGTGGCGGGCGTGTAGGCAGAGAGGTCAACGACCGCGTCGTTCTTCTTGAACTCGATCAGGCGGGCGTTTTTGACTTCCTTAGTGCCGTTATAGTTCTGGAGAATACAATGGAGCAGGACCTCGTCACCCTTATAAGGCTTTTCGTCCATGGCGCTGTAGTTGATCTCACCGTCAGCGCTGTAGGTGCCGTAAACGGAAATCTCGCCCGTTTCGTCCTCGATGATCATCTGGCCATAAGCGGCATTGACGATGGTCTTGATCTTAGCGCGAATGTAATAGCGCTCGGTGGTGATGTTACCGGCCTCGCCGCACAGCTCAAGCGCCTGGGCGATGGTGATGGTTTCATACGTTTCTTCCGGTTTTTCGTCGTCCGGCTTTTCATCACCGGGCTGATCGACGCCGGGCGTTTCATCGTCGGGGGTTTCGGGTGTCTCGGGGGTGCAGGCGACCATGCTGACGAGCATGAGCAACGCGAGCAGAAGGGAGAGAATTTTTGCAAATTTCATAGTATTCCTCTTTCTTTTTACAAGATACGACTATTGTACTCTATTTTCGCGAGAAAGTCAACATGAAAAGGATACAAATATGAGGGGTTTTTTGGAGGATAGGTTGGATTTTTAACAACTTTTCCTTTTGACGATCATACTGCGCGACTCCGTCGCGCGCTGATCTGTACCGGCATTTCATGCCATTTCTTTGTCGTTCCACAAAGAAATGGCGAAAGAAAGGGAACCAAGGGGCTTAATACCCCTTGGCACCCCGCAAGATTTTTCTCTTTCGCTATCTTTTGGTGGTTACCAAAAGGCGTTGTAGCAAAGCAGCAAAACATGCAAGAAAACAAAGACCTCAAACTACTTCTTCTATAGCCTCGCACAGCTGCGCGCGCTCGGTGTGCCAGCTTTTCGTGTCACTTCTTGCTGCGCGGCAAGAAGTGACCAAGAAACGCGCCAAGA
>JAZLDE010000090.1:0-6746 GCA_045614625.1 Eubacteriales bacterium | reverse complement strand
AACCAGAACGAAGAGGACGTTTGCGCTGACGGCAACTGGCAGAAGTACTTCACTGAGCAGCCCGCTCCCTTCACCCGCGAGGAGCAGCGCGCTTACCTTGACACCATCGACGGCGTCGCGCTCGGCTCGGGTGCCTTCTTCCCCTTCAGCGATAACATCGAGCGCGCCAAGAAGTCCGGCGTTAAGTACATCGCCGAGCCCGGCGGGTCCATCCGCGGCGATCTCGTCATCGAATGCTGCGGTAAGGACGGTATGGCTATGGCCTTCACCGGCATGAGATTGTTCCATCATTAAGAAGGACGAGGAGTACGAGGGGAACGACGTGGGGACTTTTTGAAAAAAGTCCCCACACCCCCAAAAACTTTCAAGAAGAAACAGGAGCGTAGCCGGAACGACTTCCCCTATCTCTGTTTGGGGAAGGAAGTACGCAGTTCCAAGCAATAGCTCCCGCAAGAAGTGGGGCCCCTTCCCCACCTTCTCCACTATATTAGATTTGTATTAACAGGTTACCACATTCTCCGCCTGCCGCGCGTGGTGACTGCCTTGAAGCACCGCACAAACGAGCGATATGTCTATCTCGTTGTCCTCATTGTAGCGCGGCAATGCCAAGGGAGATCCAAGAGGGAACGTCTTGGCGTCCTTCTTGGTCACTTCTTGGGACGTACCAAGAAGTGACATCAAAAACGGAACACCGAGCGCGCGCAGCTGTGCGAGGCCCGAGAAGAAGTTGCTAAAAATTTTAGTCTTCTCCCTTCTATATGCGCGTCCGTAGTAGAAGTCGTTAAATCTACAGCTATCTCAAAGGAGTTTCCCATGAAAACCTACATCCTCACCGGTGGTGTCATCCACCCCGACAATATCCATATCACCCCCGCCGAGGGCGATCTCATCATCGCCGCCGATTCGGGGCTGAACAACGCCCGGCTGCTGGAGATTTCGCCCGCCGTCGTCGTTGGCGACTACGACTCGCTGGGTCACGCCCCCAAGGTGGAGGAGGGCGTCGAGGTCATCACCGTTCCCACCGAAAAGGACGTCACCGACACACAGCTCGCCGTTGAACTGGCGCTGCAGCGCGGTGCAACCGAACTACACATTGTCGGCGGCCTTGGCGGTCGCCTCGACCACACGCTGTCCAATCTTGCCATCCTTGAGGATTTGGCCGACAAAAAGGTGCACGCAACGATCGAGGACGGACAAAACCGCGCCCGCCTCCTTCGCAACGACAGCACTATCCTCCCCCGCTCGGGATATACCTACGTGTCTTTGCTTGCCCTCGATCCGCTTTGCAAAGGCGTTGAAATCGACGGGGTCAAATACCCTCTGAAAAATGCCAAGCTGGAGCGCAAATTCCAGTACGCTGTCTCCAACGAGATCACGGGCAACTGCTGCTTTATCTCGGTCCGCAAGGGAGCTCTCCTTGTCGTCGAATCGCGCGATCTGATCTGATCTTGAATTTTTTCTCCCGAAAGGAAGTATTATGTCATATACGGATTTTACCTTTCTGCCCATCAACCGCGCTGACATGAACGCGCGCGGCTGGGATGCCCCCGATTTTGTCTACGTCACGGGTGACGCGTACGTCGATCACCCTTCGTTTGGTGTGTCCATCATCTCGCGCGTGCTGGAGGCGGCCGGCTACCACGTGGCCATCTTGTCTCAGCCCGACTATAAAAGCTGCGACGCCTTCCGCGAGTTTGGTCGTCCCAAGCTGGGATTTTTGGTCACGGCGGGCAACATCGACTCGATGGTCGCTCACTATACCGTCGCCAAAAAACGCCGCACGTACGACTACTACAGCCCGGGCGGTGTCATGGGCAAGCGCCCCGACCGCGCGGCCATCGTCTATTGCAATCGCATCCGCGAAGCCTTTGGTGACGTACCGATCATCCTCGGTGGCCTTGAAGCCTCGCTTCGCCGCTTTGCTCACTACGACTACTGGGACGACAAGGTGCGACGCTCCATTCTGGTCGACTCGCGCGCAGATCTGTTGACCTACGGCATGGGAGAGAACATTCTGCTTCGCATTGCCGAGCTGCTCTCGCGCGGCGTGCCCGTCAAAAAGATCCGCGACGTGCGCGGCACCGTCTACCTTGCCAAGCCCGAGGACAAGATCCACTATCCCGTGGCGGCCGAATTCGATTATAATGAACTGAAAACAGACAAGCGCCGCTACGCCGAGGCCTTCGGCGTGCAATACAAAAACCAAGATGCCATCACGGGCAAGGCGATCGTCGAGCGCTACGACAACAAGCTGCTGGTTCAAAATCCCCCCATGCCCCCCTTGGAGCGTGAGGAATTAGACCGTGTTTACTCCCTGCCATACGCCCGCACCTATCACCCGTCCTATCAAAAGGACGGCGGCGTGCCCGGCATTGAGGAAGTGCAGTTTTCCATCACCCACAACCGCGGCTGCTTTGGCGCTTGCAATTTCTGCGCATTGGCCTTCCACCAAGGACGCACCGTACGCTCCCGCAGTATTCAGAGTTGTGTAGATGAGGCCGAAAAAATCGTAAAGCTGCCCAACTTCAAAGGCTACATTCACGACGTCGGCGGACCGACGGCCAATTTCCGTGCCCCTGCCTGTGAGCAGCAGCTCAAAAACGGGGTGTGCACAGGTCGCAAGTGCCTCGCTCCCACGCCCTGCAAAAATCTCAAGGCGGATCACAGCGAGTACATCAAGCTGCTCGAGCACATTGAAGCGGTCAAGGGCGTCAAAAAGGTCTTTATCCGCTCCGGCATTCGCTTCGACTATTTACTTCAAGACAAGGACGACACCTTTTTCCGCAAGCTGGTCAAGGACCACGTCAGCGGTCAGCTCAAGGTCGCACCCGAGCACTGCGCAGCAGGTGTGCTGGATGCCATGGGCAAGCCGCACTTTGAGGTATATGAAAAATTCCGCGGCAAATTCTTTGATCTGACGCATCAAATGGGTAAAGAGCAGTATCTCGTTCCCTATTTGATGTCCAGCCATCCGGGCTCGACGCTGAACGACGCAATCGAGCTTGCGCTCTGTCTTAAGCGGGACGGCTACGCGCCCGAGCAGGTGCAGGATTTCTATCCCACGCCCGGCACGGCATCTACCGTCATGTATTACACAGGGATCAACCCGCTGACCGGCAAGCCCGTTCACGTCACGACCGACTACCACGAAAAGCAGCTTCAGCGCGCGCTGTTGCAGTACAACCGTCCTGCCAATGCGCCACTGATCCGAGAGGCGTTGCGACTTTGCGGTCGCACCGATCTGATCGGCAATCGTCCGGAATGCTTGGTTCGTCCCGAGGGAGCAGCACGCCCCGATGGCAAAGGAGACGGGCACAAAAAAGGCTTTGATACCAAAAAGAGTTTCAACGCTCAAAAGAAAAAGCCCACCTCTCACGCGGCGGGGACAAATCGTTCTTCCAAGGCGGAGACATCGGGCAAGACGAGTCGTTCGCAGGGAAGAAAGAACAGACACAGATAAAAATTCGGGCAGGAGATGAGAGTCTTCTGCCCTTTTTTGATTCATTCGGCAAGTATTAAACAACTTCTCCTACGGGCTCGCCCAGCTACGCGCGCTCGCGGATCACTGATTGCCTATTCTTTGCCTTGCCGCAAAGAATAGGCGAAGAAAAGGCACCAAGGGGTTTAATACCCCTTGGAACCCCCGAGCGCGAAAAGTCGTTTCGCTGTCGCTTCACTCATTTTTTCGCGAAGATAAGCATCTTCAGTCTTTGCGTTTGCAAGTTAAAGAAACTTGCAAACACGGAAGTCGCACGTGAGCGCAAAAGTAAAGGCTTTTGCCATCTGCGACGCACCCTGATCCAACTAATTTTCAAGCAAAAACGCCTCTGTTTCCTACGCCTGCAGCGCGTGTTAGCTTTCCTTGAAGCACCGCATTGAAAAAAACCAGGTCTATCTCTTGGTTCGCTTTGCAGCGCGGCACGGAATGGGAGATCCAAGAGGGAACGGCTTGGTTCCCTTTCTTTCGCCCTTTCTTTGTGGAATGACAAAGAAAGGGCATCAAAGTCTGTACAGCGCACGCGCGAAGCAGTGTGCGCGTCAAAAGGAGAAGCCGCAGAAAGTTTAGCTAAACCAAAAAAGCGGAAGAAACGGCGTATTGCCGTTTCTTCCGCATATTTTCTTATCCTCAGAATGCCCAATCACCGTTTTCAAACAGCGGAACACTCTTTCCGTCTCTCGTGTGCGCTACGACCGACAGATCCTCCGTACCGATCATGAAATCAACGTGGATCATGGAGTCGTTGACACCCATCTCGTGCAGCTGCTCCAGCGTGTACTTGTCGTAGTCCTTCACCGCGTTGGTAAAGCCCGCGCCCATGGCCAGATGGCAGGCCGCGTTCTCGTCAAACAGCGTCTCAAAGAAGGTCAGTCCGCTCTGACTGATGGGAGAATGGAAGGGCACCAGAGCGCACTCGCCCAGGTATGCCGCACCCTCGTCCATGGTGATCATCTGCTGCAGCAGCTCGTCGTTCTGCTCAGCGTGCGCTTCAACAGCCTTGCCCTCGTGGAAACGGATCCAGAAGTTGTCAATGATCTGGCCGCGATAGGAAAGAGGCTTGGAGGAATAAACGATACCCTCGGCCACGCCACGCTTGGGAGTGACGAACAGCTCCTCGGTGGGCATGTTGGGATTGAACTCCTCACCGCCCAGCGTCTTCTCGGAGCCGCCACAGAACATACCGTTTTCCATCATGCCGACCGTCAGATTGGTACCGTTAGCCGAATGATATTCCAGCGTTTCAATGCCAAGAGAGTTGAGATAGTCGCAACGCTTATGGAACTGCGCGTTGTGCTCTTCCCAAGCGGCCAGGCCGTCCTGGGGCTCGCCACCCAGCGTCTTGGTCATGCGAACGGTGTAAAGAATGGCCTCCCACTGCTTTTCGATGGCCGCGCTTGCGCGAAGACCGGGGAACATCTTCTTGGCCCACGCCTTGCCGGGAACGGCGGCGATGCACCACTTATACTTATTGTCCATGGCGTCGCGGAAGGGCTTGATGATACCGTAGCGCGCCTGCATGGCCTTGGAGTTCTTGGCCTGATTCATGCCGGCAAGACCATCGGGATCCTCGGACACCAGATACAGCATAGCAGGCAGCTTGTCCACGCGGTGCTGCAGCTTGGCCTTTTCCCACTCCTCAACGCGCGAGAGCACCTTGAGCGAGCGGCAGTTGACGTGGATCTTTTGCAAAGGCTGGTGGGACCACTCGACGTTGACCTTGGCAGCGCCTGCACGATAGCACTCACGCACCACCATTTCAACAAACTCGGGCTGATCCAGCTCGGCATTGATGATAACCTCGTCGCCGCGGCGGATGTTCAGACCTGCGCAGGCGAGCAGCTTTGCATAATTTCTGAGAATGGTTTTATTCATAGGATCAACTTCCTTTATTTTTTAATTTCCTGATAAAGCGTTGAGCTTGTCGCGGGCCGCATTCAGCACCCGCTTGTCGTTTTCATGGGTCAGGTAGCGTTCCGCCTGCAACAGAGGGATCCACTCCACCTGGGCAATCTCGCCGCGGCGGGGACGGATATCGATCTGCTCGGTACGGGCCAGGAAGTACACGACTTCCTTTTCCACGGCAGGCGCGGGGGTATAGCAAACGACGTGGCGGAAATCGGGAATGAGGGTGATGCGAACGGAGGTTTCCTCCATTACCTCACGCATGGCCGTTTCGCGCTCGGTCTCGCCCGGCTCGACGTGTCCTTTGGGAAAGGAACGGTAGCCGCCCGGACGATGTCGGATCATCAGAATATAGTCGTTTCCCGTTTGTGCGTCATGGCGAATGACCAGCGCGCCGCAGGATTTTTCAAACGTCACAGCTCTCGTTCCTCCTTTCCCTTTAATGAACGTTACGCCTTAACTTCTTCCATAATGTAGGCTTCGAGCACGTCGCCTACCTTAATATCGTTGAACTTTTCAAGACCGATACCGCACTCGTAGCCCTGAGCCACTTCGCGGGCGTCGTCCTTGAATCTCTTAAGCGAAGCAACCTCGTCCTCGAAGATCACTACGCTGTCGCGCAGTACGCGGATCTTGCAAGCGCGGGTGATCTTACCGTCGGTGATATACGAACCTGCAATGGTACCGACACCGGGCACGTGGATGGTCTGACGAACCTCGGCGTGACCCATCAATGCTTCGACGTACTTGGGAGCCAGCATGCCCTTCATAGCGGCCGTGATCTCCTCGATGCAATCGTAAATGACGCGATAGGTGCGAATATCAACACCCTGACGCTCGGCGCTGTCGAGCGCCGTCTTATCGGGACGGACGTTAAAGCCAACCACGATGGCGTTGGATGCGGCGGCGAGCATAACGTCGCCCTCGTTGACACCACCGGCAGCGGCGTGGATGACGCTAACCTTGACCTCTTCATTGGAGATCTTAAGCAGAGACGCCTTGACGGCCTCTGCCGAGCCGACCACGTCGGCCTTGACGATGACGTTGAGCGTCTTGACACCGTCCGAGATCTGAGCGAACAGATCGTTCAGATTTGCACGGGCGTTGGCGCGGAAGCCCTCTTCCTTGGCTTGATTCTTACGATCGTCGGCCAGGGTACGAGCCATACGCTCGTCCTCAACTGCCTGGAATTCGTCACCTGCGGTGGGAACCTCGGCAAGTCCCGTGATCACAACGGGAACGGAGGGGCCTGCCACCTTGAGCGCTTTGCCGCGGTGGTCGGTCATGGCGCGGACACGGCCGACAGCCGTACCGGCGATGACGATGTCACCGTCATGCAGTGTAC
>JAZLDE010000089.1:0-8730 GCA_045614625.1 Eubacteriales bacterium | reverse complement strand
GTTTGCAAGTTTTTTTAACTTGCAAACGCAAACGCTGAAGATGCTTACTTTCGCGAAAAACTGAGTGGAGCGGCAGCGGAACGACTTTTCGCGCTCGGGGGTCCCAAGGGGTATTAGACCCCTTGGTTTCCTTTCTTTCGCCATTTCTTTGTGAAATAACAAAGAAATGGCATAAATGCTTTTACCGAGCGCGCGAAGCCATATTTCGCAAGCGAAATAGCAAGTTTTGTTCGCCCGCTAAACACGGGCGTCATGCAAGCATGAACACAAAACTAGCTGTGCGAGGCCGTAGGAGAAGTTGTATAAAATTTAGCTAAACCTCCCTCAAATACTCCTCCACCTCACTCTTGATTACCGCCACCTGCGGCCCATATACTACCTGCACACCGCCCCCCTTGCGGATCACACCCGCCGCACCGCTCTCCTTGAGAAGTGCGTCCGACACCAGCGCGCTGTCCTTGACGCTTACTCTCAATCGCGTCGCACAGCAATCCAAGCTGACAATGTTGTCCTTGCCGCCCAAGCCCTGTACGATTAGCTCGGACACGTGAGAGTGATCCGATTTTTTCGCACCGCTCTTCTTTTCATTATAATCCGCCCGCGTGTAAAGACGAACCTCCTCGCCGTCCGCCTCGCGTCCCGGCGTCGCGTAGTTACGCTTGCGAATAAGAAAACGGAACAAAAGAAAATAGACGATGAAATAAACCATGCCCACCAAAGGGATCATCACCCAGTTGGTCTTGGCGTTGCCCTGCAGAACGCCGAACAACAGCAGGTCGATCAGTCCTCCCGAAAACGTCATGCCCACACTGACGTTTAAAAGGTGCATCAGCATATAAGCAAGTCCTGCGAAGATCGAGTGAATGACGTACAAAACGGGCGCGACGAACAAAAAGGTGAACTCGATCGGCTCGGTGATGCCCGTTAGCATGCTGGTCAGCGCGGCCGAGAGCAAAAGTCCTCCCGCCGCCTTTTTGCGCTTGTTATCCGCGCACGAATACATGGCCAATGCCGCGCCCGGCAGACCAAAGATCATCAAGGGGAATTTACCCGTCATAAAGCGGCAGGCTTCAACGGAAAAATGGCTGACGTTGGGAGAAGCCAGCTCGGCAAAGAAAATGTTCTGCGCACCGTAGACCATCACTCCGTCGATCAGCGCCGAGCCACCCACGCCCGTCTGCCAGAAGGGCAGATAGAACACGTGGTGAAGCCCGAAGGGAATGAGAATGCGCTCGATAAAGCCGTAGATCAGCGTGCCTGCATAACCCGAGCGGAGCACCAAATTACCCAGCGCAAAAATGCCCGTCTGGATATAGGGCCAGACGAAAAACATCAGCACGCCGACGAAAATATAAGCGGTTGTGGATATGATGGGAACAAAACGCGAGCCGCCGAAAAACGAAATGACGTTGGGCAAGCGAATTTTGTAAAAGCGATTGGTCAGGTATGCCACGCCCAGACCGACGATGATCCCGCCGAATACGCCCATCTGCAGCGACTCGATGCCGACGACGTTCGCAATCGTACCCTCCTGCATCGCGCCCGGCTCCAGCTTGCCCGTCAGAGAAAGCAGCGCGCCGATGGTTCGGTGCATGACGAAAAAGGCGATGGCCGCTGACAGCGTTGCCGTTGCTTTTTCGTTTTCCGCCATGCCCAGCGCCACGCCCATCGCAAAGATGATGGGTAAATTATCGAAAATGACCGTGCCGACCGAAGAGAGCAGCGAGAATATGGCGTATGCCACCGTGCCCGGGCCCATGATGCCCGTCAATCCGTATTCTGCGAGCATGGTCGCGTTGGTCAGCGATGCGCCGACGCCCAGAAGCAGCCCCGCGATGGGCAATAGCGCAATGGGCAGCATGAACGCCCGCCCGACGCGTTGCAAAAGGCTAAAAAAGCCGCCGCGCTTGTTTGATGATAGCGATGTGTCCGTTTTGACTTGCGTCATATTTGTCTTCCTTCCTTTTCACTCTATGGTGTTTTTGCTTATTTTGCCTTTGACGGATGCTTTTTATACTCCAAGCGCTTGACAAATCGCAACCGTGCGTGATAAAATATACTATCTATTATGTAAGGAAGGAAAATCCACATGAAACGTTTGCTTTGTGCTATACTTTTGCTCTTGATGACGCTTTCTTTGTGCCTTGGCCTTGTGGCTTGCGGCCCCGAAGAAGGACCCGTGGTCGAGCCCGACAATAAGGACGACCAGACAGAGCAGCCTGACAACAAAGACCCCGGCGAGGAGGACCCCGGCAAAACCGACGAGGTCGTATACCCCGAGGTTCCCGAAAAAGACTTCAATGATACATTCAACGTGCTTCACTATACGACGGCCAACCACGAATGGACCAACCCCTGGGACGAGATCGTTCCCGCCTCTGGCCTTGAGATCGCCCCCGGTGACCTGATCGGCGACGATATCTTCGAGCGCGCGACCTGGCTGGAGGAAAACTACGGTATCCGCGTCAGCTGTGAGTACATGGAATACGGCAAGTTCCCCACCCAGATGCCCAGTATTATTTCCTCGGGCAGCAAGGACTATCAGCTGCTGGATACCATGGGACGCAGTGCGCAGAAGCTGATGGGCAACGAGTATTTTACCAACATGGCCGAGCTGCCCTACATCGACTTTGAAAATCCCTGGTGGGTCGACGGTGCGCTGGAGGCGTTGAGCCTTGGCGATTACGTTGAGTTTGCCGTTTCGGATATGCTGCTGATCGACAAGAGCGCGACCATGCTGCTGTTTTATAACATCCCGATGGCTGAGAACGTCGGCATCCAGGGTATTTACGACGACGTCAGAAACTTCGAGTGGACCATCGAGCGTCTGGCCGAATACGCCGAGCTTGCCCTGGAGACCAACGGTGACGACGTCATGGACGCAGACGATATTTACGGCATCGTAACCAACGACGACCCCGTCCATATGCTGTATGCGGCGGCGGGCAAAACCTTCATGTCCAAGGACGAGGACGGTTCCTTCTACTATAGCTACGGCGAGGGTGATTCGTTTGATATTATGATGTACAACCTGAACACCATCATGTACGCCGACTTTACCTGGAACAGCTATCTGAAGCCCGAGGCCCCCGTTTTTGCCGAGGGAGGCGCGCTGTTTACCTTTGATAAGCTCAAAAGATGCATGTTGCTCCGCGAGATGCAGGACGACTACGGCATTCTGCCCATGCCCATGTACAACGAGGAACAGGCAAAATATTACGGTCCCGTTTCCAACTATCACGACAGTATGTTTGCCGTGATCAGCACCAACGTGGATAACAAAGAGACGATTGCTGCGGCGCTGGAGCTGATGGGTTACTATTCGTATTATGAGATCTACAAGGATTTCTTTGAGGTGGTCATTCAGAACCGCGGCACGCGTGACGCCGAGTCCAAGGAGATGCTGAGCATTATTTTCAGCAACCGCGCGTATGATATGGGTCTGGTTTACGACCCGCACGAGCTGACGGCGCAGATCATTCGTATTACCAAGACGGGAGAAGACGGTGTCGTTTCCCAATGGGAAGGCTTTGGCACGTTGCGTGACAATACGATCGAGCAGCTGAATGCATTGGTAGAAAAGTACAACTAAACGAGAAAGCATCCGCTTCGGCGGATGCTTTTTTATCAAAAACAATTGACAGAATTCGTATTTGTGTGATAGAATATACTATCTATTATGTAAGGAAGGAAAATCCATATGAAACGTTTGCTTTGTGCTATACTTTTGCTCTTGTTGACGCTTTCTTTGTGCCTTGGCCTTGTGGCTTGCGGCCCCGAAGAAGGACCCGTGGTCGAGCCCGACGATAAGGACGATCAGACAGAGCAGCCTGACAACAAAGACCCCGGCGAGGAGGACCCCGGCAAAACCGACGAGATCGTATACCCCGAGGTTCCCGAAAAAGACTTCAATGATACATTCAACGTGCTTCACTATACGACGGCCAACCACGAATGGACCAACCCTTGGGACGAGATCGTTCCCGCCTCGGGCCTTGAGATCGCCCCCGGCGACCTGATCGGCGACGATATCTTCGAGCGCGCGACTTGGTTGGAGGAAACCTATGGTATTCACATCAGCTGTGAGTACATGGACTACGTTAAGTTCCCCACACAGATGCCCAGCATCATTTCCTCGGGAAGCAAGGATTATCAGCTGCTGGACACCATGGGTCTGAGCGCGCAGAAGCTGATGGGCAACGAGTATTTCACCAACATAGCAGAGATGCCCTACATCAACTTTGAAAACCCCTGGTGGGTTGACAACGCTCTGGAGGCAATGAGCCTGGGCGATTACGTCGAGTTTGCCGTTTCGGATATGCTGCTGATCGACAAGAGTGCGACCATGATGCTGTTTTATAACATCCCGATGGCTGAGAACGTCGGCATCGAGAACATTTACGACGACGTCAGAAACTTCGAATGGACCATTGAGCGTCTGGCTGAATACGCCGAGCTTGGCTTGGAGACCAACGGTGACGACGTTATGGACGAAGATGATGTTTACGGTCTCGTGACCAACGACGACCCCGTACATATGCTGTACGTAGCGGCAGGAAAAACCTTCATATCCAAGGATGAGGACGGTGCCTTCTACTATAGCTACGGCGAAGGCGATACGTTTGATATTATGATGGACAATCTGAATACCATTATGTACGCCGAATTTACCTGGAACAACTATCTGAAGCCCGAGGCGCCTATATTTGCCGATGGCGGTGCGCTGTTTACCTTTGATAAGCTCAAGAGATGCATGTCGCTTCGCGAAATGAAGGACGATTACGGCATTCTGCCCATGCCTATGTATAATGAGGAGCAGGCACAGTATTACGGACCCGTTTCCAACTATCACGACAGTATGTTTGCCGTGATCAGCACCAACATAGACAACAGAGAGACGATCGGTGCGGCGCTGGAATTGATGGGACATTACTCCTACTACAACATTTATCGCGATTTTTATGAGGTACTGATCCAGAATCGTGGTACGCGCGACGCCGAGTCCAAGGAAATGCTGGCTATCATCTTCGCGAACCGTGCATATGATATGGGGTTGATCTACGATCCTCACTCTCTGATGGATAAGGTCCTTCGCATTACCAAGACGGGAGAAGACGGTGTTGTTTCGCAGTGGGCGGGCTTAGGTACGCTGCGTGATAATACGATCGAACAGCTGAATGCATTGGTAGAAAAGTACAACTAAACGAGAAAGCATCCGCTTCGGCGGATGCTTTTTTACCAAAAACAATTGACAGCCTGCGTGTTTGTATGATAAAATGAGATGACTGATAAAAGCAGATGACTGATAAATAGAGATGACTGATAAAAGGAGGGTATAACCTATGAAACGATTACTTACGAACGTCCTTTTGCTGCTGTTGACGCTTACTTTGTGTCTGAACTTTGTTGCATGCGGCCCAAATGAGGACCCTGCCCCTGCCCCTGCCCCTGCGCCCGACGACGAAAACGAGCAGCCCGACGAAAACGAGCAGCCCGAAGAAACGCCTGCCGAGCCCTTCGTGCTCAGTGAGAAGATCGTGATCGTGCGCGGCGAGGACGCGGACGCCAACGAAAAAAAGGCAGCGGCACAGCTCAAGCAAGGTATTTTGGACAAAACGGGCGTTGAATTGGAGCTCTCCACAGACTACTATCATCAGCCCTCCCCTGACGAGGACGGCTTTGAGATCCTGGTGGGTAAGACCGACCGCGAGATGAGCGATAATTCGGGCCTCTCCGTCGGAGACTTTTATATCCGATTGGTCGACGGAAAAAAGCTGGTGATCATCGGCCGAGATTCGGTAGACACGGAAAAAGCCGTTGAATACTTTTTGGAAAAATGTATGGATGAAAACGGTTTTACCTTCAAGGAAATCGATATGAAGTACGATGCAACAGAGGAGATCGACAGCCAAGTCACGGACGAAATGAGAGGAACGCTGCGCGTTGATTTTGACAACGTCATCAACCCGGAGATTATTGGCGGCGGCGTGAATTTTGACTTTTCCTCCTACGTTTTTATCAACCTGGTCAACGGCGGCGAGTGGGCCGGCGTGCGTAGCCAACACATTCCATACACCAAGGATCAAAGCAAAATTGATCAGTATTGGAAAGAATACTTCGACATGATCGACTACAGCGGTATGCAGTACGTTCGTTTGTGCGTTTCTATGACCATGTGGGAGCCGATCAACGATAATGACGATCCCATGACTACGGATTTTGAGCGTGGCTTCGTATTCTCGCCCAAATTCTCCGAGCGCCCCGATGCGCAGGGTGAAGGCGTTGGCTTCCCTGCATTGAACTATGCCTATCTGGAGTCCTTCTATCGTTTGCTCGATCATTTTGAGGAGCGTGGACTCTATGTTGTTCTGGGCAACTGGGACAATGGCTCCGAGGCCCTCGGCTTTTGCCCCGGCAACTCCAACTGGTTGGCGGCAACCGATAAGGACGGCAACAAGTTGGGACGCGGGGACGATCTGAACGTTGTAAGCGTTGACGAGTATGCGGAAACGTTTGCGGCCATCATGTACCACCTCAAGGTGGAAAAGGGCTATGACTGTGTCAAGGGTATTTCCTTCTACAACGAGCCCGAGCACCTCAAGGGCGGACAGAAAACGTTGGTTGAGGTGTACAACAAGATGGCTGAGCATATGACCCGTCTGGGTGTCCGCGAGGAAACCTTGATTCAGGCGTATGACAGCTCCGTTTTCTGGATGGCGGCCGACAACGGCAACAACAACCGCGTGGCAGATATGGTGAAGCAGTGCGGCAATGCGATGGATATCATCGGATACCATTGCTATCTGGCAACTCTCGAATCCGGTCAGCGCGACGAGGGCGTGGACATTCGCGGCACGGTTTCCACCTACATGATCCCGCTGGTTGAGCAAATGATCAAGCAGGCGGGCGACCGACCGGTGATTGTCAGCGAGCTGGGCACGTTCGCTTTTAACAACAGCGCAGAGAATGAGTCAAGCCCAAAGGACTTCCGCACTCGCCTCTTTGCTGCCGAGGCAGCCATCGAGCTGTTTAATTGCGGCGCCAAAGGATACGGCCTTTGGACGTACAACTGCTATCTGCACAATTACTATACGATGCTGGACTACGACAGCGCGGATCGCTACCGCCTGATCCCTGACGACGTCAACTATTATCCTTCGGCGCTGATCATGAAGTATTTGCCCGGTGGCACTGACATTGTGGCAAGCGAGATCGAGGGCTGTGCGGATGAGAAGTATCAGCACGTTTGGGCAACCGTTGGCGTTCGTCCCGACACTGCGAGCACCATTCTTTTGGTCAACGACGGCGACGAGCCTGCGCAGATCACGCTAAAAGGTACGGAGGGCGCGAAGTATCGTTATTATTTCGTGGACGCCGAGCATACCGACAATATTTATGAGGATGGAGAGGTAACGGATTACGTTGTTCTGCGTCCCAATTCGATCGTTGTATTAATAGAAGAATAAATAAGACACCCCCGCTCTGACGGATTAAACCGCCCGAGCGGGGGAGCTCTTTTTGGTGTGTTGGGGGGAGAAGATGAATTCTTCACAGCCTTCTCCCCTTCGGCGCGACACAACGCGTCGCGCTGTGCGATTATACTACTTCTTGGCCTTCCCCAAGAAGTAGCCAAGAAAGGAACCAAAGGGCCTAATGCCCTTTGGAAACCCGCAACGCGAAAAGTCGTTTCGCTGTCGCTTCACTCATTTTTTCGCGAAGGCGAGCATCTTCAGCTTTTGCGAGCGCGACTTAAAGAAAGTCGCACTCACGAAAGTAACACGCAAGCGCAAAAGCAAAGACTTCTGCTATCTGCGACGCACTCCAGCTCAACTACTTTTTTAACAAAACCGTTCTTGCTTCCCTCGCCTGCCGCGCGTGGTGGGTATGCGACGAGAGTTGTATTGGATCAAAGATGTCTTTCTCCTCAGCTTGCCTTGTAGCGCGGCAAATGCAGGGAGGCCCCGGAGGGAACGTCCGGGCTGATTTTCTTTCGTCCTTTCTTTGTTCAGCGACAAAGAAAGGACATTAAAACCGGTACAGCGAACGCGCGCCGTAGGCGCAGGGTGAGCGTCCCAAGGAGAAGTCGTATGATATTCAGCTAAACTCCCTCTCCCTCTCACCGATAAAACACGTGTCCCCCAATCCGAAACGCATAAGTACAGTTGTTGGCGATCCATTGACTCGTCGCAATCGACGGATTGAAAAAATACAAAATGTTGTCCGAGAGCGTGTATCCCTCCAAACATACCTTGGCCGCCACGATTGCCGACGCGGTCGGAATTTCGTAGATCGTCCCGTTGGCCGCAGGGGTGAATTGTACCCCGTATTTTCTGTCGAAGATCACGTCGTAAATGGTGTTGGGATAGTCGCGGCTTGCCACGCGGTTGAGCACCACGTTGCCGACCGCGATCTGTCCGCGGAAGGGCTCGCCTTTGGCCTCCGCTCCGATGATGCGAGCCAGCCAGTACAGCGAAGCGGCATCGTAAACCCCTTCGTCACTGCGGACAAGCTGCCCCGTTCGGATAAGAGACACCGATCGACCGGCCGGATCCCAGTTGACTCCGATCGCAGAGCACTTGGCCATCGGGCGGATGGGCACGTAGAGCCTGTCGTTTACAATGCGAATGGGAGCGACGGTGTAAAAGCACCGACCGCCGTAGCTGATGTAATCGTCCCCTGCGCGTGCTGTGATGGTCACGCCGCGCGAAGTGATCGCCGTGGCCGTTCGCG
>JAZLDE010000088.1:0-10191 GCA_045614625.1 Eubacteriales bacterium | reverse complement strand
GGGCGTCTGCGCCTACGACCCCGCCTGGATGGCCGAGCGCCTTAAGGAGTACGGTCTAACGGCTGACATCACCCACTTTGATATCAACCGCATCACAAACGAGACCGAAGCCACCCTCAAGTTCCACCAGACCATGAACTGCCGCTACATCGGCATCGGCTGCATGCCTGCCGAGCATATGCGCCCCTTTACCGAAGAAAAGCTGACCGCCTTCTTTGATCGCGTCCGCCCCGCCGCTAAGTATTTTGCAGAAAACGGCAGCAAGTTCATGTATCACACGCACCACTTTGAGTTTGCCATGGTGGACGGCAAGAACGTTATGACGCGCATGCTTGAGGAATTTCCCGCCAACGAGTATGGCATTACCTTTGACGTTTGGTGGGCCCAGTACACGGGTGAGAACCCCGTTAAATGGCTGTATGCCCTGGAGGGTCGCACCGATTGCGTCCACTTCAAGGATATGTCCCACAATGCCAACGGCGATATCATCATGGTTCCCAACGGTGACGGCATCATGGACTACGATGCCATCATCAAGGCCTGCATCGATACCGGCGTCAAGTTTGGCTACATCGAGCAGGACAACTGCAACGGCGAGGATCCCTTCGCCTGCATGAAGCGCAGCTACGACTTCTTCCGCTCCCGCGGCTTGAGCTAATCTTAATTCTATCAATCGAAAGGATACATAATCATGGAAAAAGTAAGACTTGGTATTATCGGTGTCGGTAACATGGGCACCTCGCACCTGGCTAATATTCTCGCTCGCAAGTGCCCCGAGATCGAAGTCACGGCAGTTGCGGATATTGATCCCGCCCGTTTGGATCAGGCACGCGCCAGAGTGGAAAAGGCACGCGCCGAGCGTCCCGAGATCCCCGAGATCGCAACCTTCACCGACGCGATGGAAATGATCTCCTCGGGTCAGGTCGACGCCATTATCGTCTCTGTTCCCCACTACGATCACCCCCGCTATTGCATCGCCGGCCTTCAGGCAGGTCTGCACGTTATGAGCGAAAAGCCCGCCGGTGTTTACGCCGAGCAGGTTCGCGAGCTGATGGCCGAGGCCGACAAGCATCCCGATCTGGTCTACGCCCTCATGTTCAACCAGAGAACCAATCCTCTGTATCGCAAGATGCGCGACATCATTCAGAGCGGCGAGATGGGTCAGATCCGTCGTTCCAGTTGGCTGTGCACGGGCTGGTACCGTCCCCAGGCTTACTACGATTCGGGCGCTTGGCGTGCCACCTGGTCCGGAGAGGGCGGCGGCGTTCTGCTCAATCAGTGTCCTCATAACCTCGACCTGTGGCAGTGGATCTGCGGTATGCCCTCCAAGATCGATGCCCAGCTGCACTTTGGCAAGTGGCACGACATTGAGGTTGAGGACGACGTAACCGCTTATGTCGAATATCCCAACGGTGCGACCGGCATGTTCATCACCTCGACCGGTGACACCCCCGGCACCAACCGCCTGGAGGTCGTTTGCGATGGCGGTATGCTCATCTGCGACGGCGGCTCGCTGACCATGCGCAAGCTGGAAATGCCCGAGCCCGAGTTCACCCGCACCAACACCGTTCCCTTTGCTCAGCCCAAGTGCGAGACCATTCAGGTTGACTGCACCGGCTGTGGCGACAACTCCCAGCACGTTGGCGTGCTCAACGCATTCGCAGGTGCGATCCTGCGCGGCGAGCCTCTCATCGCTGACGGTCGCGAGGGTGTCAACGGTCTGACCATCTCCAACGCCATGCACCTGTCCGCTTGGCTGGGCAAGCCCGTGGATATTCCCATGGATGATGCCCTGTTCAAGGCCGAGCTGATGAAGAGAGTCAAGTCCTCCCGCCGCAAAGAAAACGTTTCTGCTGTTCTGGCCGATACGGAAGGCACCTATAACGCTTAATCCCATTCTTGAACAGGAGAACAACTTGCATGAAGACAAAAAAACTGCTTTGCCTGCTTTTGGCCGCGTTTCTTCTGGTAACTTGTTTATCGACGACGGGCTGTGACAAAACACCAACACCGCCCGAGGATGAAAAGAACGAAACCGACGATATGAATCATAGCCAGAACAGCGAAAACAACTATACCCTGGGTAACATCAAAAACACCGTTGCGGATTATATCATGATCCGCTCGGAAAAAGCATCAAAGCTGGTCAAAAACGCCGTCATTCTGGCGCGCACGACCATCAAGGAAGCAACCGACGCCGAGATCGAGGTCGGTGAGGACTGGGTCGAGGATATGAAGTCCGATCATGAGATCCTCATTGGCGAAACCAATCGTCCCGAGTCTGCCGAAGCCATGAAGCTGCTCTCGGACAGCAATCCCTACACCGTCACCCAGATCAACGGAAAGATCTGCCTGGTCGGCCTGGACGAATACAGCGTTCGCCGTGCCGTGTATGAGTTCCTTGCCGTTTATTTCGGTTATGAGGTTCCCAATTACAACTACCACAACGTCATCGACTACGGTGCCGAGGGCGACGGCGTACGCGACGAGACCGAGTCCTTCCGCGCGGCCGTTGCCGCGGCTGAGGCGGACGGCCTTCCCGTTTACGTCCCTGCCGGCAAGTATATCATCTCGGATACGATCGAGTTGAATCAAGTCACGCTGTACGGCTACCATTCGGGCGCTTGGACGGCGGACGACAGCGATCTGCCCGTCATCGTGCAGACCAATCTTGAAGTTCCCGTATTTAACGTCGTCGCAGGCTCTCTATCGGGTCTTTTGATCGACGTCAAGGGCGTGACCAAGGATATGGACGTCACGCCTGCCGAGACCGTTCGTCTTTCCAACGCAGGCGCCCGCGTCAGCAATTTGAAGATCTATAATCCCTACATCGGCATTTCGACCTTCTATGACGGCGGTGCCAACCCCGGACGTTGCTTCATCGAAAACATTTTCATCGTCAATGCGTATAAGATCGGCGTCAACGTTCACTCTACCTGGGACGTTGCCACGCTTTGCAACATTGAGGTATGGTGCCCCCACACGGGCGGCGCGAACAAGAACTCCTGCGAGGTCGCTTTCAAGTTCGGCAAGAACGACGATCTGCGCGCGGTCAACTTGTTCACCTTCAACTCCAAAGTCGGCTTCCTCTTTGAGGAGTCAGATATTGGCGGCGGTGTGTATGAGGGTTGCTGGGGCAGTTTTACCAACTGCTCGACCGACCTGTGTGAAACCGGTCTGAAGATCGGCAAGGGTCAGCACGCGCTGACCGTTGTTGGTGGCACCTACTGGAACCATTTCTTCGGTCTGGACGTCACAAGTCAGACTAGCGCTATGACCCGCGTCACCATGACGGGATGCGAGCTCAAAACCAACGGTGCTAGCGCCGTCAACGTATCCGGCGGACAAATGATCACCGTCACGGGCTGTAACATCTCCCGCACCCAGTCCGATCACTCAGCCGTTCCCGTCAGCATCAAGGGCGGCTCGGGCGTTACCCTCTCGGGCAACACCATTTGCGCCAACGGCACGGCCGCCATCGAAATCACGTCCTCCTTCAAGGGCGCGGCGAGTGTTACGGGCAATACCATCATCACCTCGCAGTCCTCAGCGGCAAACGCCATTTCGGGCAAAGCAAGTGATCGCATCGTGATCGCCAATAATGCCGTTTTGACGGATTATAAGTATGAATAATCATAAAAAATCCACCCTGCGGGGTGGATTTTTTATGATGCTATTTACTTTCCCTTCGGAACGTGTTATAATGGTTGTACTTGAAATCGGAGCCATACATTTTTCGGTGCGTGGCTTCGGCCGCGCACTTTTATATTTTGGAGGTAGGAAATGAAAACGCTGAAAGCACTATTTCTGATTCTCTTGGCACTTGCCCTGGTGCTTGGTACATGCGCCTGTAATACGGCAGGCACGCCCGGCACGCCCGGCAAGGACGGCAAGGATGGCAAAGACGGCACGGACGGTGTCGGCATTGTTAAGACGGAATTGAACGAAAAGGGCGAACTGTTGATTACGTTCAGCAACGGCATGATGACCAACGTCGGCAAAATCGTCGGCGAGGACGGCCTCGATGGCAAAGACGGCGCCACCGGCCCCCAGGGCGAGCAAGGCTTGCCCGGCAAGGACGGCGAAGACGGTATTGACGGTGCCCCCGGTAAAGACGGCGAAGACGGCCAAGATGGTAAGGATGGTTTGACACCTACCATCAAAAACGGCTACTGGTACATCGGAGACGTAAACACCGGCATCAAGGCCGAAGGTACGGACGGTAAGGACGGCGCTGATGGTAAAGACGGCGAAGACGGCAAGGACGGAGCCGATGGCCTGACACCTACCATCAAAAATGGCTACTGGTACATCGGAGACGTAAACACCGGCATCAAGGCCGAAGGTGCGGACGGTAAGGACGGTGAGGATGGTAAGGATGGCGCTGATGGTAAAGACGGCGTTGACGGTAAAGACGGCATTGACGGTAAAGACGGCGAAGATGGCAAGGATGGTGCCGACGGCAAAGACGGTCGCGGTATTGCCAAGGTTGAGCTTATTGACGGCAAGCTGATTATTACGTATACGGACGGCGAGGTGGTCAACCTCGGCAAAATTGTTCAAGAATCGGCAAAGGCGAGCAATGGCTTAGAGTTTACTTCCAACGGAGACGGCACGTGCTACGTAAGCGGTATTGGTATATGTACAGATACCGAAGTTGTCATTCCTTCCGTTTCGCCGGACGGTGACCGCGTGACAAGCATTGGCGCTTATGCATTCCGCGGTTGCAAAGGATTACCGAGCATCACCATCCCCGAGGGCGTGACGAGCATTGTCACTTATGCATTCTACGATTGCTCCGGCTTGACGAGCGTCACCATCCCCGAGAGCGTGACGAGTATTGGCTATGCTACATTCTATAATTGCTCCAGCTTGACGAGCATCACCATCCCCGAGGGCGTGACGAGCATTGGCGATTCTGCATTCGGCGGTTGCACCGGCTTGACAAGCATCACCATCCCCGACAGCGTGACAAGCATTGGCGAGGGGGCATTTGCCGGTTGCTCCGGCTTGACGAGCATCACGGTGGGTGAAAACAATCAGAATTACTACAGCGAAGGGAATTGTCTCATCGAAAAGAAATCTCAAACGTTGGTAGCAGGATGCAATACAAGTGTGATTCCCAACGGCGTGACAAGCATTGGCGAATTTGCATTCTACGATTGCTATGCCTTGACAAGCATCACCATCCCCGAGGGCGTGACGAGCATTGGCGATTATGCATTCGGCGGTTGCACTGGCTTGACGAGCATCACCATCCCCGAGGGCGTGACGAGCATTGGCGAGGCATTCGCCTACTGCAAAGGCTTGACAAGCATCACCATTCCTGACAGCGTGACGAGCATTGACGCGTATGCATTCTACGATTGCTATGCCTTGACAAGCATCACCATTCCCGATGGCGTGACAAGCATTGGCGAATTTACATTCTACGATTGCTATGCCTTGACAAGCATCACCATCCCCGAGGGCGTGACGAGCATTGGCGATTATGCATTCCACGGTTGCCTCGCCTTGACGAGCATCACCATCCCCGAGGGCGTGACGAGCATTGGCACTTATGCATTCTGCGGTTGCTCCGGCTTGACGAGCATCACCATTCCCGATGGCGTGACAAGCATTGACGATTCTGCATTCTACGGTTGCACCGGCTTGACGAGCATCACCATCCCCGATGGCGTGACAAGCATTGGCAGTGAGGCATTCCGCGGTTGCAAAGGATTAACGAGTATCACTATCCCCGAGGGCGTGACGAGCATTGGCACTCATGCATTCTACGATTGCTCCGGCTTGACGAGCGTCACCATCCCCGAGAGCGTGACGAGCATTGGCTGGCACACATTCGATGGTTGTACCGGCTTGACGAGCATCACCATCCCCGAGGGCGTGACAAGCATTGGCAGTGATGCATTCCGCGGTTGCTCCGGATTGACGAGCATTTCCTATGCGGGCACCAAAGCCGAGTGGGAAGCTATAATCAAATACAACTCGTGGAATCAAAATGTCCCCGCCACCGTCGTCCACTGCACCGACGGCGACGCGCCGATCAAGTAAGCCTCTCCACCTATAAAAAGCACAGGCCGATGCAACCGCATCGGCCCGTGCTTTTTTGATTGAATTATCTTCTCTTTTCTGCGATCTCGTCGATGATCATAGAAAGGAAATCTGCCGAGGACATCGCACCCTTCTCGCCTTCCTTGCGGGAGCGGACGGAAACGGTACCCTGCTCTACTTCCTTCGCGCCGACAATCAGCATATACGGAACCTTCTCCTGCTGTGCGGCACGGATCTTGTAGCCGATGGTGTTGTTGCTCTTGTCGATCTCAACGCGCATCCCCATAGCGGTCATGCGGTCAGCGATCTTCTGGCAGTACTCGACCTCACCGTCACCCATGGGCAGGAATTTAGCCTGTACGGGAGCCATCCAGGTAGGCAGTGCGCCTGCGTACTTTTCGATCAGGTAAGCCAGCGTTCTCTCGTAGCAACCGAGAGAGGTGCGGTGGATGATATAGGGCTTCTTGAGCTGACCGTCACTATCCACGTACTCCATGCCGAACTTTTCAGCCAGCAGCATATCAATCTGAATGGTAACGATGGTATCCTCCTTGCCGAATACGTTCTTGTACTGGATGTCCAGCTTAGGACCGTAGAAAGCAGCCTCGTCGATACCAATCTCGTACTTAACGCCAAGGTTATCCAAAATATTGCCCATCACGCGCTGTGCTTCTTCCCACTGCTCAGGCGTACCCTCGTACTTGATGCCCGCACGGGCAGGATCCCACTGCGAGAAGCGGAAAGTGCAGTTCTCCAGCATACCGACGGTATCCAGGCAATACTTGGCAAGCCCCAGGCATCCGCGGAATTCCTCCTCCAGCTGCCCGGGGCGAAGAATGAGGTGACCCTCGGAAATGGTGAACTGACGGACGCGGATCAAACCGTGCATCTCACCACTGTCCTCGTTACGGAACAGGGTGGACGTTTCGCCCAGTCGCATGGGCAGGTCGCGGTAAGAACGCTTCTTGTTCAGGAACACCTGATACTGGAAGGGGCAGGTCATGGGACGCAGGGCAAAGCACTCCTTGGTCTCATCGTCTGCATCGCCCAGAACGAACATACCATCGCGATAGTGATCCCAGTGACCCGAAATGCGGTACAGGTCTCTCTTCGCCATCAAGGGCGTCTTGGTCAAAACGTAGCCTCTCTTTTGCTCCTCGTCCTCAACCCAGCGCTGCAGCGTTTGAATGACGCGCGCGCCCTTGGGCATGAGAATGGGCAGGCCCTGGCCGATCACGTCGACCGTAGTGAAATATTCCAGATCGCGGCCGAGCTTGTTGTGGTCGCGCTTCTTTGCTTCCTCCAGCTGCGTCAAATGAGCGTTGAGGCCTTCCTTGTTGGGGAATGCCACACCGTAGACGCGCTGCAGCATCTTGTTGCTCTGGTCGCCCTTCCAATACGCGCCCGTGCACTGGGTCAGCTTGAACGCCTTAACCGCGCCCGTTGCATACAGGTGAGGACCTGCACAAAGGTCAACGTACTCGCCCTGACGGTAGAAGCTGATGGTCTCGCCCTCAGGCAATTCCTCGATGAGCTGAACCTTATAAGGCTCTTCTCTCTCGGTCATAAAGGCAATGGCCTCCTCGCGAGGCAGCGTGAATCTCTCGATGAGAAGATTTTCCTTGACGATCTTCTTCATCTCGTCCTCCAGCTTTTTGAGCACGTCGGCCGAGAAGGGAGTATCGCTGTCGAAATCGTAATAGAAGCCGCTCTCGATGGCAGGACCGATGGTCAGCTTAGCCTCGGGGAACAGTCTCTTGACGGCCTGCGCCAGCACGTGAGCCGCCGTGTGGTTGAAGACGTGACGACCGTCCTTATCCTCAAAGGTGAGCAGCTGAACGTCAGCGTCAGCGTCGAGGACGTGCGTCATATCGACCACCTGACCGTTGACACGAGCTGCCAGATGCGCACGCGTGCCGACCTCTGCCGTACGAGCCGCATCAAAGACGGACAGCGGTGCGTCAAAGCTCATTTCTTTTTCTGCAAATTTGACTGAAAACATGGTATTTTCCTCCATTGATATATGATTCAAAATAAAAGCGCACCCCGACAAAGAATCTTTGTCGGGGTGCGGATATACTCCGCACGGTTCCACCCGTGCTTTTGCTTCATTGGTATTCAAATGTACGACGCGGTGGTATATCGGGGCTTTGCATAAGAACCTTTCAGCACGAGCGATGCTCGGGTTCTCTCTCTAACTGTAAAGTGCTCCCTTTACGTGTCCGATCGCGGCAACCGTCGTTGCCATGCACTATTTTACCGCACGGACAGACGTTTGTCAAGAGATTTTTCAATTATTTTTTGCGGCGCTGGTTATAGGCCGAGCGAGGATTGTAGATCTCGCGCCAGTCAAGATCGCCGCGATCCAGGGCAGTGACAATAACCTCTGCCGTTGCGATATTGGTGGCAACGGGGATGTTATACAAATCACACATACGGAACAGCTCGTGCTCCACAGGATCGACGTAATCCGACGGACGGGTATCACGGAAATCCAGCAAAACGTCAATTTCGTTGTAAGCAATGCGCGAGGCAATCTGCTGCTCGCCACCCTGCTCTCCCGTCAAAAGACGTTCGATGTTCAAGCCCGTAGCATCCGAAATATATTTTGCGGTAATGCTGGTAGCGCAAAGATTGTGCTTACTCAAGATGCCGCAATATGCAATACAGAACTGAGCCATCAATTCTTTTTTTGTATCATGGGCGATAATTGCGATTTCCATTCATTTCATCCTCTCTTTGGTATAAATACATGGATTTTTGCATTCAGTTCGTCGCTCTATATGGCGAATTGCACAACAAAATTATCCCAAATATTATCAATTTTATGCCTTATTATACCATAAAATTCGCAAATTGTCAACACCCGCGCCCCTTGTTTTGGGCTATTTCTCTCATTTTTTTGCACTTTTTCCATAACTTTTTTATCCGGTGCCAACAGCAAAACCGACCGCAGGCCATCCAAAGGATCGACAGCTTTGCGGTCGGTTATGCAAATGTTACAAAGTTCTATTTCAATTCGACGATCGTCACGCCGCCATCGCCTTCCCCATATTGACCGAGGCGGAAGGAGGACAGACGCTTGTCGCCCTTCAAAAAGCGCCACAGCGCTGTTTTGAGGGCACCTGTTCCCTTTCCATGGATCAGCGAGACGGTCTTGATGCCATGAAGCTGTGCTTCGTCAAGATACTTATCAACGGCGCTCCAAGCTTCTTCGCCCGTCATACCGCGCAGGTCGATCTCGGGCTTGAAATCATAGCTGACCTGCGCCCGATAATCGGACGCCTTTTTGCTCTGCTTGTCTTTGGTCACCAGTTGGGGCGTGTTTTCGATCAGCTTCAGATTTTTGATTTTGGTTTTGGTCGTGATGATGCCCGCCTTGACCATGACGTTGCCGCTGCGGTCAGGCTCAGCCACAACGACAGCCTGTTTGCCAATGTCCATCAGATAGACCTCGTCGCCCTTGCGAAGTGGGCGAGGCAGCACGTAGTCCTCATCCTTGCGCTCATCGACGGGGTCGATCAAGGCCTCGTTCTCGCGCAAATACGCGCGGACGTTGCGACGTGTTTCCTCCAGTTGAGAGGCCAATCGATCGGTCTCCTGCGCACGACGGACCTTGTCCGCCTGCTCCAAAATATAGTCGCTGGACACTTTCGCACTCGTCAAAATGGAATTTGCCTTCTCCCTCGCCTTTTCCAGCGTGGCCTCGGACTCGGCCAACTGCTTTTGGATCTTACGCTCGGAAGTAGCCTTATAGGCTTCGTACTCCTTGCGCAAGCGCTCTGCTTCAGCCCGTTCTTTCTCCATCGCAATGCGGCTGCGTTCGAGCTGTTCAATGACGTCCTCAAACTGCTTATTATCCGCGCTGATATACTCCTGCGCGCGCGCCACAATGGCGGGCGGAATACCCAGCTTAGTCGAAATGGCAAACGCGTTGGATTTACCTGGCGTACCGACGATCAGCTTGTAGGTCGGCTTGAGTGTTTCTACGTCAAACTCGCACGAGGCATTGCAAACGCCGGGAGTCGAAAGCGCATACGCCTTCAGCTCGGCATAGTGGGTGGTCGCACCGCACATAGCGCCCGCCTCGCGCACCGCTTCGATGATTGCCACAGCCAACGCCGCACCCTCAACGGG
>JAZLDE010000087.1:0-6172 GCA_045614625.1 Eubacteriales bacterium | reverse complement strand
CCGCTTGGCCTCCGACTTCCAATTTTACCCGGTGTGGCGGAGGACCTGATCGATCTCGGACAATTTTGGGATGCGGATGTACTCACCGTGCGCCGAGAAGATGTAACGCGGCTGAATAAAGAAAAATCGGACGGCTATCGCGCGGCCTATCGCTATCTTGCGGGCGCGGGCGAGATCTCGGACGTGCTGTGGGAGGCGATCGCGCCTTGCGTTGACAAGACCAGGTTATCTCGCACAGCGACACGCTTGCTGAAAGGAACAGCCAAGGGTGAGGGCAGAGGAAGCGTTAGGATTGGGCTGTGCGACTCGGTCGGCATGAGGGGGCGTGTGCGATTGGATACCTACCTGCGCCAAGCCGCGCGCGTTTGCTTGATCGAGGATTATCTTGACACGGCCTATCTCCTCACCCGTGAGTTGGGAGAAAGAGCAGTAGAGTATGGCATGAACATGCGCATTTCCTATCATCCCATCCTGCCCGATCACATCGACGCGCTTTTGCTGGAGGACAGTAAAACAGTTTTTCTTGTGTGTGAAACCGAAAAAATCGAAGCCTTGCGGGCTGTTGCACCGCACGGTCGCGTCGTCAGTATGCGACGGCTGATCGAGCCGACGATCATGCGGAAAAAGCGAGAGAATATTCGACAGACCTATCGCCTGCGCGAGGCGCTGATCGGCGGGGCGCAGGATGAACTGAAAAAGGTCTCAAAGGCGCATTTTGAACTGGAAAGCATCTATAGCGCGGCCATGGATTTTGATGCCAAGGAGCGCTATACGGGGGCGCTTTGCGAAAAGCTGTTTGGCCGATAAACAATCATGACACTAACACACCTTTTTGAGCGGTGCTTGGAGGCACCGTATTTACAAGCCGCGGAGTCGGCTAACTATTATACCGAGCGGATCGACGGGCTCTTGTATATCTATCTGCAAAGCTCGGACGGGATCGAGGATTGGAAAAACAATCTGGATTTTCCTGCCCGCCCCTACCGTCGCATGGGGCAGACGGTCTGGTATGCCCATCGCGGCTTCGTCAAGGTATGGCGGGCAATCGAGCCACACCTCGCGCCGCTGATCGCTGACCCTCACCTGCAGGGCGTCGTTACCGTTGGTTATTCGCACGGCGGCGCGCTGGCCGTTTTTTGCCATGAGTACGCATGGTATCACCGTCCAGACCTACGCTATCGCATCGAAGGGTACAGCTTCGGCGGCCCTCGCGTGTTATGGGGCAAACGAACGGAGGATATTTTGTCTCGCTGGAAATGTTTTACCGTCGTGCGCAACGTTGACGATCTTATCACCCATCTGCCGCCGCGCGTGCTGGGCTATTTTCACGTCGGTAGCTTGCTTGAGATTGGCGAGAAAGGGAAATACTCCCGTATCGACGCCCATCGCAGGGAGAGCATTTTGGCGGAGCTACGGAGCGAAAGAATAAAAAGATGAAATCGGAATCCCTTGGTGGTTCCTTCGTATTTCTTCAAAAGTGGGAGAAAATTCAAAGAAAAAACGAAGGATCCGAAGACCCTTCGTTTTTTTGTATTTAAGGTTGCTCCGCATCCGAAAACGCGAGCTGAATGCTGCTTTGAATGGAGGCAACGGCCGTGTGAGAGATTTTGGCGTTGCTGACGGCGTCGCTGTCGACGTAGATCAGTACGGAAATCTTTGCTGTCGTATTGGCAGGGATCTCAAAGAGATGCGCGGTGCCTTGCTTGTCATCCATGGTCAGCGGTGCGATAACGCTCTCTTCGGTTAAAAGCGCGTTTTCCGCATCGAGCTTGGCTTCGCCCAGGATCGTCAAATTGTCTGTGTCAAAGAAAACGATACGGACACAGCCGATCAACGACTGGATGGTATGAGTGTTGACGGTTTCGGAGGAGAAGGACATCGCGCTTGCCGCGATCTTTCCGTCCTGTGCCGTGGTGAGCTCGCCGGTGTTGAGATATACCTTGGTGTCGGGAGTCTGTGCACGGAGCGAAAGATCGACCACGTAGGCGCGAATCTCCTTGATCGCGTCGCTGCCAATGGGAGCCTCGAGCTGCTCGAACATCGTCTCGCAGGAGGCGACGTGCGTGGAGGCGACGGAAGTGGTTACGTTTATCGTCGCTTGGACGTTTTCCAACTGCAGGCCCTTATAGGGAATCTTGCTGATGACAACGCTGGTCTTATAATTACCGCAATGATCGGCAATATCCGCATATACGCCGCCCCCGGTTTGGGTTAAGATGCTCAAACCGTCGGACGCCATTGCTTTCAGGATCTCGTTCATGTTTTCCATGACGTCAACAGCCTTGAAGCCGTTGACCTCGGTGGTGTCTACGCTGGCGAGACCTGCGACAGCATCGCTGATCTCTTCCCAAGTATATTCATCCTTGTTCTCAATCGTATTGAGCTTTTCTTGCGCCGCAAGTGTCGTAGCCTTGGTAGCTTCAAACTTGGAGATATTCTCGTACAGCTCTATGGGAAGGGTAACGCCTGCCGCCGCAAGTGCTGCTTTGACGTCGGTAATGGAAGTGCCTGCGGTATTGACTAAGGAGTGAACCGTGTTCCAAAGAGTATCGACGTCCTCTTTTTTAGCGTCAACGCTGCTTTGAACGGCCGCGCTTGCCACGTATCCGAGGATATAGTGCATATACGCTTGCTCAATGTAAGTCACCGCGCCCTCTTTGCTTACAAGACTGTCGACCATGCTCTTGAGCGTATCAAGCTCGGCTTTGATATAAGTAACGTCGGGATCCGTTGCTCGTTTGAACACGATAGTGGCCAGATTTGACCCGTGTGTGGTCATGGAAACAATGGCGGCGTTCTTGGCCTTGACGGACAGCTCGATCGCCGTTTTTGCCGCATTTTTGTAGTCTTTTTCGCGGTCCGTCACACCGGAGGACAGACCGACGGCGCGCAGACCGAGGTCAGAGGAAGCGACGTATTTTCCAAACGCTGCGTTATAGGGACCGCAAATGGTGTTTGCATATTTGGAAACTCTTCCGTCAGAGCCGTATATCGGTGCCTTGAGGACAATGCCCTCGGGAATCTTGCCGTCGTTTGCGAGCTTGAGGAAGGCGGGGCGGAGCAAAAGTGCGTCCGTGCCGTAACGGTCGGCGTCAAATACGTTGACGCTCGTGCCCCATTGCAGCTCTTGGCCCGTCGTCAGCGCAATTTGAAGGTTGCCCGACTCCGTTACGAAAAAATCATTGGAGATAAACGGCTCGGCCGGGGATGGTTCCGGCGTCGGATCTTGCGTGTCGTCGGTGTCATCGCTGTCGTCGGGGGGAGTGTCGTAGGGCGGTATGGTACAGCCTACGAGGGAGAAAATCAAAAGAATAGATAAAAGCAACGAAATAAAATGCTTCATGTCGCCCTCCGTACATAATGTATTCAAAATAGTATATCACGTTTTACGGGAAATGTCAACGAAAAGCGAGGGAAACATAAATTCAGGCAGGAGAATGTCTCTCCTGCCTGAATTTTATCGTGCATGGCTATTTGGATCAAAGCGTCGGGTTAGTTTGAAAATCGTCTGGCGTATCCGCACCTTCTGCATAAGGATTCCGCCGCGCGACGGTGCGTGAAGCCGTCGTAGATGACCTTGGCGCGCGGAGAGGCTAAGACGTCGTCGAGATCGGATGTAAAAAGGTTGCCGAGTGCAAGATTGCCCTCCGCATCCAGACAGCAGGGAACGACCGTGCCGTCGACCAAAATGCCGATCTGATCGCGCAAGCCGTAACAGAATAGGTCCGTGTCGGGAGGGCACTCGGGAAGAGTCGGATCAGGCCAGTCGAAGCGCTCGCCCCATTCCAAAAACAGCTTCTCGGCAAGGCGCAGGCTGCTACCGCCTCTGACCTTGCCCCACTCGCCGGGGAAGGATGCGTGCAAATATTCAAGTATGCTCGAATTATCGGCGCCCGAGCCGAGATTCCACAAGCGCAACGCTACGATGCAGCCCTTTGCCGCGGCCTCCTTGGCAAAGGCAATACAGGATTCCAGGTACCCATCGGCGGCAAACGCAGCGTTGGCCTCGGGCGCGTGCAGGGAAATGCTGATCTTGTAGGGGAGGGAAGCAAGCAGCGCCTCTCCCTTTTCGCCCAGAAGCGAGCCGTTGGTCGTGATCATTGGCAAAAAGCCTTTGTCACGTGCCGTCCTGATAAAGTGAGGCAACAGAGGATGCAGCGTCGGCTCACCCATCAGGTGAAAGTACAAATATTTTGCTTTTCCTGCAAGCTTGCCGATCAGCAGATCAAATTCTTGCGCGCTCATCAGCTTTTTTGCTCGCGCCGTCTTGTGGCAAAACGTGCAATCCAGATTGCACACGTTGGTGATCTCCAGATAGATCTTGTCGAGCATGGGGGCACCTCCTTTCGTTAATCGTATCTGCGTATATTGTACCATAAATTGAAGCGCATGACAAGTGGATGTTTGAAATTAAAGTGGACACGTCAAATGATATGCAAAATAAGAGCGGGACTTGCGCCCCGCTTATAGGTATATGGATTATTTATAATTATTTGCGATGAATTCGTTAAAGGCGTCTTCCATCCAAGTCGTTCCGCAGTTCCATACTTGTTCACCCTCAAATTTTGGGGGAATAGAAGATTCCCAATTCGTTTCTACGAGTGTAGTAGCGGTTACTTTTACATATCCCACCGATTTTCCGCCAAAGCTATTGTCTGCGCGTGTTTCAATCAAGAAGTACTTAATTTCTCCGCTTGCTTCATCTTTAGCATAATAAGCGTTTCCCGTCAGTTCTACAGAAGCAGGATTTTTAAAGCTGTTAATGTTCTTTGTCAGCCAACTATACATTAACCATGCAGACTTGTTAATAATGGAATCAGGGTTTTTATCATACTCTCCTTTCAAAGCGTCTGCGTAGGGCGATTTAGGAGTGTCGGTGGAATTTGTTTCATTGTTGTTTGTGTTGTCGGTATTAGTTCCACTTTCACTATTACAAGCGCAAATGGAAAGGCACATTACGAGTACCAAAAGCAATGCAACAATCTTTTTCATTTCGTTTTACCTCATTTTTTTATCAAATTATCTGCCGCGAGCCAAAATGTTTTGTGAAACGCGACGATTTATACTTATAATATCACAAAATGAGATAAATGTCAATATCTCAATACGAGATTATATATAATAAACATATAATCTGTAAGGAGGTTCGATATGCGGCTCAAGGATTTGCGCGAGGATTTGGACATAACTCAAAAAGCGATTGCAGATTATCTGCATATAAAGCAAAACACGTATTCTCAATATGAAAATGGTCAGCGGCAAATTCCGATAGAGATGCTGATAGCTTTGGCCCAATATTATAAAACATCTACGGATTATATTTTGGAATTGACAGATATAAAAAAACCATATCCTAAAAAATAGCAGATACATTAAAGAGGATGTATCTGCTATTTATTTTCGTGGAAAAAACGTGGACAAAGGGGAAAAGCAGAACGTAAAAAAGACTCCCGAACCGAGATTCGGGAGTCTTAAAAATGGGCTAAAATGCCCGATTTTAGGGCATTTTTATTACTTACAAGCTTCCTCAATAGCAACTGCAACAGCCACGGTCATACCAACCATGGGGTTGTTGCCGGCACCGATCAAGCCCATCATTTCGACATGGGCAGGGACGGAGGAGGAGCCTGCGAACTGTGCGTCGGAGTGCATACGACCCATGGTGTCGGTCA
The DNA here is from genome assembly GCA_045614625.1 of Eubacteriales bacterium. Taxonomy (GTDB): domain Bacteria; phylum Bacillota; class Clostridia; order Oscillospirales; family CAG-272; genus SIG644. Next base: position 500 of record JAZLDE010000087.1, on the reverse strand, counting down.
TACCGTAAGAGGAAGGACCTGCGGCCATGTTATCGGGGTGCAGGGTACGGCCGGTACCACCGCCGGAAGCGACGGAGAAGTAGTTCACGCCGTTCTCCTGGCACCACTTCTTGTAGGTACCTGCAACGGGGTGCTGGAAGCGGGTGGGGTTGGTGGAGTTACCGGTGATGGAAACGCCAACGTTCTCCAACTTCATGATAGCAACGCCTTCGGGAACGTTATCGGAGCCGTAGCAACGAACGTCAGCGCGGGGACCCTTGGAGTAAGCCTTCTCGTAAACGACCTTGACTTCCTCGGTGTAGGGATCGAACTCGGTCTCAACGTAGGTAAAGCCGTTGATGCGGGAGATGATCATAGCGGCGTCCTTGCCCAGACCGTTCAGAATAACGCGCAGGGGCTTGGTTCTTACCTTGTTTGCGTTGAGCGCGATCTTGATCGCACCCTCAGCAGCGGCGAAGGACTCGTGACCTGCCAGGAAGCAGAAGCACTCGGTCTCCTCG
>JAZLDE010000086.1:0-10084 GCA_045614625.1 Eubacteriales bacterium | reverse complement strand
CTCGCAATTTTTTTGCGGGTGGGGACGTTGTCGCTTGTTGCTTATTCAATAATTCCCCCGCCGACGAGTAAGTCTCCGTCGTAGAAGACGACGGACTGGCCGCGGGCGATGGCGCGCTGGGGATCGTCAAACTCGACGCGCACGGTATCCTTGCCCGTCGGGTAGACGGTCGCGGGGGCGGCCTTGTGGGCGTAGCGGATCTTGGCCTCGACGCGAATGGGGGACGTCAGCGTGTCAAAGGGGATGAAATTGACCGACTTGGCGGTGAGCGTCGTGCTGTAAAGCTGAGCGTCGTCGCACAGCACGACGTCGCCCGTCTGCGCGTTTTTGCCGCAGACGTACATGGGGCGGCCGAGGGCTATGCCAAGCCCCTTGCGCTGACCGACGGTGTAGTGCAGCATGCCGGGGTGGTCGCCGAGCACGTTGCCGTCGCGGTCAACGAACTTGCCGGGGGAGGGAACGTGACCTGCGTAACGGCGGATGAAATCGGCGTAGTTGCCGTCAGGCAAAAAGCAGATGTCCTGCGAGTCCTTTCGGTCGGCGCTTGCAAATCCGTGGGCGGCGGCGATCGCGCGCACCTCGTCCTTGGTCAATTCTCCCAGCGGAAAGCGCACGCGGGAGAGGACCTCCTGCGAGAGCGACCACAGCATATAGGATTGGTCCTTTTTTTCGTCGCGCGCACGGTAGATGAGATAGCGGCCGTCCTGCTCACCGATGCGGGCGTAGTGACCTGTTGCGGCGTATTCAAGGCCGTTGGCTTTGGCAAAGTCGATCAGCGCGCCGAACTTGATGGTCTTATTGCAAATGACGCAGGGGTTGGGGGTGCCGCCCTCAAGATAGGTGCGGACGAAGTCGTCAACCACGCGGTCGCAGAAGGTGCGCTCCAGGCGGCAGACGAGATGGGGAATGCCCAAGCGGTCGGCTACGGCGCGGGCGTCGCGGATGTCGGGGGTGACGTCGTCGGTTACGTTGTCGGCGGCGGGGATGTCCTCGCCGTCGCAAAACAGGCGCATGGTAACGCCGGTGACGGCAAAGCCCTGTTGTTGCATCAAGAGGGCTGCTACGGCGCTGTCAACGCCGCCGCTCATGGCGATCATGGCGGTGGGATTTATCATAGGATACCTCGTGAGTGGAGATTTTTTACTGCTTTCGTATACGGACGCTCATACTGTGCGCTTTCAGCGCACGCTGAGCGGTTTGTCTTTTTGTGTCACTTCTTGCCACGCGGCAAGAAGTAACCAAGAAACGCGCCCAGGCGTTCCCCCTGGGAACCCCCTGGCATTGCCGCTCTTCAAAGTGGATAGGGGAGAAAGACATAAACGCTCTTTGTGCATCGCTCGCCGCCCAGCCAACACGAGCGGCAGATATGGAAAGCAAGGAGTTTTGCGGGGTGCCAAGGGGCATTAGGCCCCTTGGTCCGCTTTCTTGGTTCGTTCTTTCTCGGATGAGAAAGAATGAACATAAATGCTGTTAGCGAGCGCGTTGTGCGAGCCTGTAGGAGAAGAAGTGGGAAATTTAGCTACTCCCCTCCGCTTACTCCTCCCACCGATGCTCATGCAGCTCGCCCTCGGTCTGAAATCCCTCAAATTCCCACTGCCGCAGCACCTCGTAAGCGGCAACGGCAACGGAATTGGACAAATTCAGCGAGCGCAGTGTGGGCAGCATGGGAATGCGAACACAGTCGCCGGGATGCTGAAGGAGCAGCTCCTCGGGAAGTCCGCGCGACTCGGGGCCGAACATCAGATAGATCTCGCCTTCGTAGTGCGCATCGACGTGGCGCATTCTGCCCTTGGTGGTGAAATAGAATACGTGCGCGTCGGGGTGTTGCTCGTAAAACGCCTCGACGTTGTCGTAATAGGTGATATTCAGCTTGTCCCAATAATCCAGTCCCGCACGGCGCAGGTGCCTGTCGTCGGTCGAAAAGCCGAGCGGACGGATCAGGTGCAGATCTGCACCCGTGATGGCGCAGGTGCGGGAAATGTTGCCCGTGTTGGCGTGGATCTCGGGCTGATACAGTACGATGTGTAGCTTGTTCATGTAAAACGAACCTCCGTGGATACGGTACGATATTGCCTTTATTGTAGCACAGCATACGGCGCGCGTCAAGAAGCGATAAAAATGTTCCATAAAATTTACAATTATTTTTCTTATTCTACACATGTATGCTGTATAATAATTTATAACTATGTGCATTTGTGCGCGGGATTTGCCGTGCTGACCATACAAAAGGACACGAAAGGACGGAATTATCCATGTCTTTGATTACGAAAATTTTTGGAACTTATAGCGACCATCAGCTCAAAAAGCTTGAGCCCATCGTGCGCTCGGTTGAGGCGCTGGCGGATCGATATGCCGCCATGAGCGAGGGCGAGCTGCGCGGTGTAACCGAGGTTTTGCGCGCCCGCCTTGCCGCAGGAGAAACGCTGGACGATATTTTGCCCGATGCCTTTGCCGCTGTGCGCGAGGCGGACTGGCGTGTGCTGGGCAAGCGGCCCTTCCGCGTGCAGATCATCGGCGGTATTTTGCTCCACCAGGGACGCATCGCCGAGATGAAAACGGGTGAGGGTAAAACGCTGGTTGCGACGTTGCCCGCGTATCTGAATGCGCTGTCGGGCAAGGGCGTGCACATCGTTACGGTCAACGACTATCTGGCGCGCCGCGACAGTGAGGAGATGGGACGCGTGTACGGCTATCTTGGACTCAAGACCGGTCTGGTCGTTCACGGTCAGAGCAAGGCGGAAAAGAGACCCGCCTACGCCGCCGATATCACCTACGGCACCAACAACGAATACGGCTTCGACTATCTGCGCGATAACATGGTCGTTTACAAGGAAAACATGGTCCAGCGCGGCCATGAGTTTGCCATTGTCGACGAGGTCGACTCCATTTTGATCGACGAGGCGAGAACGCCTTTGATCATTTCGGGCGCCGGCGAGGAGAGCACCGATCTGTACGACCGTGCCGACCGCTTTGTCCGCACGCTGCGCAAGTTCGTCATCAAGGAGATGGACGACAAGGAGGAGCAGGACAATATCGACGCGGACTATATCGTCGATGAAAAGGCCAACCGCGCCACGCTCACTCCTCGCGGTGCCGAGCGTGCCGAGCGTTACTTTGAGCTTGAGAATTTTACCGACCCCGAGAACTCGACCATCGCCCACCACGTCAACCAGGCCATCCGTGCCCACGGTTGTATGAAGCGTGACGTCGACTATATTGTCAACGATAAGGGCGTTATCATCGTCGACTCGTTCACGGGCCGTTTGATGCCGGGTCGCCGCTATTCCAACGGTCTGCACCAGGCCATCGAGGCAAAAGAGGGCGTCAAAATCCAAAAGGAAAACAAGACGCTGGCAACCATTACCTTCCAGAACTATTTCCGTATGTACCGCAAGCTGTCGGGTATGACGGGTACGGCGCTGACCGAGGAAAATGAATTCCGCGAGATCTACGCGCTGGACGTGGTCGAGGTTCCGACCAACCGTCCCATGATCCGCAACGACCGCCCCGACGCAGTCTATAAGAATATCAAGGGAAAATACGATGCTATCATTCGTCAGATCGTTGAATGCCACGAAAAGGGGCAGCCCATTCTGGTCGGTACGGTTGACATTGAAAAGTCTGAACTGCTCTCCAAGCTGCTCAAGCACACGGGCATTCCCCATACGGTGCTCAATGCAAAGCTGCATGAAAAAGAGGCTGAGATCGTCGCGCAGGCAGGTAAGCTGGGTGCAGTCACCATCTCGACCAACATGGCAGGTCGTGGTACCGACATTATGCTGGGCGGTAACCCCGAATATATGGCCAAGGCCGAGATGCGCGAGATGGGCATTGACGAGATGCTGATCGCCTCCTCGACGGGCACGGCCGAAACGGACGACGAAAAGGTTATGAGCACGCGTGCGATCTTCCGTGAGCTGCATGAAAAATACAAGAAGGAGATCGAGCCCGAGGCACAAAAGGTGCGCGAGGCGGGCGGCTTGTTCATTCTCGGTACCGAGCGTCACGAGTCCCGCCGTATCGACAACCAGCTGCGCGGTCGTTCTGGCCGTCAGGGAGATCCCGGCGAGTCTCGCTTCTATCTGTCGCTGGAGGACGATCTGATGCGTCTGTTTGGCAGTGAGCGTATTTTGACCATGGTTTCTAACATGGGCCTGCCGGACGATATGCCCATTGACGCACGCATTTTGTCGGGCGCCATTGAGTCGGCACAAAAGCGTTTGGAGGATCAAAACTTCAAGCGCCGTAAGTACGTGCTGTCCTACGACGACATCATGAACCAGCAGAGAAATATCATCTACAGCCAGCGCGGCGAGGTGCTCAACGGTCAGAATATTACCGAGACCATCCAACGCATGATCGAAACAACGGTGAGCGAAGCGGTCGCCCGTTACACTTCGGGCGAAACGCACGCCGAATGGGATCTGGCCGGACTTCGCAACCATTATATGGGGCTTCTGACGCAGGAGGGCGATTTCGAATACATGCCCGATGACGTCAAGAGATTGCGCCGCGAGCATATCAGCGACGAGCTGATCGACCGCGCGCTGGAGGTATACCACGGCAAGGAAACGCTGTTTGGTGAGGAAATCTTCCGTGAGGTTGAGCGTGCGATCCTGCTTCAGAACGTCGACCGCGCCTGGATGGAGCACATCGATGCGATGGACGACCTTAAGGGCAGCATCGGTCTGCAGTCCTACGCCAATCGCGACCCCGTTGTTGAGTACCGCATTCAGGGCTTTGAGATGTTCGACGGTATGGTCGGTGAGATCCGCGAGAATACCGTGCGCATGATCCTGTCCGCAGTGCCGCGTCAGAAGGTCGAGCGCGTTCAGGTGGCAAATCCTCTGACTGAGGGCTTTGAGGGCGCCAAGACGGCACCCAAACGAATCGTACTGACCCCGCGAACCAACGCGGCCAAGGTCGGTCGTAACGATCCCTGCCCCTGCGGTAGCGGAAAGAAATACAAGAAGTGCTGCGGCGCAAACACCGCAGGCTCGGACGACGAATAAAAGCTAATCCATATGAAAGGAGGGCGAGCCATGGGCTGGGGACTTTTGTTCTTTGGTTATTTTCTTGAATATGTTTTGGGCATGAACGCCATGTTCGCTCCCTTCATTCACGTGATCGGTTGCGCGCTGATGATTGCCGGTGCCAAGGGGCTTTCGCGCTACTGTCACAGCTTCAAGCGGGTTTGGGTGAGTGCATGGGCGCTCATGGTGCCCGCTGTGCTGCGCACGCTTGTTGATCTAAATACGCTGTTTTCCTGGAACATTCCTTTTGTGGGCGATATTTTGAAAACGGCGGCTCATTGGGCAAATCTTTATTTGATGGTTCTGTTCCACGTCTTTTTGGCACTGGCTGTCAAGGAGCTTGCTTTGCGCGTGGGCGTGTCCCAAAACGCCGTTCGCGCTGTTCGCAATCTCGTTATGATGGCGATCTACGTGGTGCTGGTCCTGATACAGACGATTTTTCCCGTGGAGGCTGTGCTCCGCGTGCTGTATCCCGTGATGCTGATCGCGCAGTTGATCTGGGTGATCTGCAACTGCGTGATGCTGTATTCCTGCTATATGCGCATCGCTCCTGCCAACGAAAGCGACACGCGCCCGCCCTCCCGCTTTGCCTTTATCAATCGCATGCGGGCGGCGTTTGATTCGCGTGAGCAAAAGGCCATAGAAGCCGACCGTGCCTACCATGCGGACAACGCCAAACGCGCTATGGAGCGTCGTTCCCGCAAGCGAAAAAAGCGCAATAAAAAGGGTTGATTATACAAAAGGAGTTAACGAATGACGAAACAACTCACTGCACTGCAAAAAATCAACTGGCGCATGGGGCTTTGGCTTCCTGCCGTGATCCTATTGAGCAATCCGTATCTGCACGTGCTGGATTTGATGCCAGATGCGATCGGGTACGTGCTGTTGTTGATCGCTTTGCGCCGCGTGTCTGCGCTGGACGAGAGCTTCGGCGAGGTGGCCCGAGCCCTCAAGCGTTTGACGCTGCTCAGCGTTGCGCGCCTTGGTGGCTTGGTCTGGATATATACTGCGACGAGTGCGAGCGAGCAACCGACACTGATTTTGATTTTGTGCTTTGTGTTCGGCGTGCTGGAATTGATGACCATACTGCCTGCCTGCCAACAGCTGTTCCGTGGTCTCTCCTATATTGGAACGCGACTCGACGGACGCATTATCTTTGAAAACGCGCACAAGCGCAAGCTGGACCGCCTGACGGAGCAGCTGCGCCGTGCCGAGCAGACGGGCGAGTGGAGCGAGGAACGCTGCCGCAAGGTTGATCGCAAGCTACGCCGACTGGCAAGACGCTCGAGCGGCGATATCACCGATAGGATGTGCTTTGTCTGCCAGTCCTTTGCCGTGGTCAAAACGGTGCTGTGTGTTCTGCCCGAGATGGCGGCGCTTTCGCAAGCGCCCTACGATGCAGGCGCAACCAATTTCAACTGGTACGCCTATATCAACGGTTTTCGCGCGATGGCGTGGCTGGCTGTATCGATTGTCGGTGTCGTCTGGCTGTGCCGTGTGACGGTGTACTGCTGTCGCATCGCTAAGGATACGCTGCTTTGGGAGCAGTTAGCGCAAGCATGCGATGAGGATGAGCGTCAGCACCCTGAGCGCGTTCCGAGAAAGAAGCTGCGCTCTGCCATGATCTGCCTGACTGTTGCCTTCGCTTTCTGCGTTAATTTGCAGATGGAGGGCATCAATTATCTGCCGGGATTCGTCACACCGCTGGCGATGCTTGGCGCGGTTGCCTTTCTTTGGCCCTATCTGACGCGAACGGTTCGCTTCGTTTGCACGGCGGTCTATTCGCTCGGTGCGGCAATATCGATCTATTTTTATGTATCTTGCTTGAAATTTTTCACCGAATATGACATTGTACAATATAACTTCCGCTGGGATGTGCGCGAGGCATATGATTCACTCGTGCTTGGTAACATGTGGATGGAACTGGCATTCATGCTTTTGGCGCTGGTGGCAACGTGGGCTTTGCTTTGCTCGCTCATCGGCCGCTATGCGGGCAAGAGCCATATGGGCACGCATCAGTATACGTCGGAACAGCTGGATACACAGCGAAAAAGAGCACTCAAGAGGCACTTATTGGTTCCTGCGATTTTGGGCGTTGTCATGATCGTCGTGCGCGTGGTGTATTACGCCATTCTGCCCGAGGAGGGTATGGTCTGGGTGATCGATTTTGCTGTGGCGGTGGTGTTTGCCGTATTTGCGAGCCTGCGCACCTGGAATGTCCGCGACGAGCTAAACGTCGAGCATATGTTGGAGACGGATCTGTCTTGATATTGGTATAGTTGCGCGCAAAAGCTCGCATACTATCCTTGCCATTCGAACGAGTGGTGAAGGAGAGTATTATGATGCAGAATAATCAGAACAACCAAAACAAGAATCAGAACAATAACCAGAACCAAAATAACAATCAGAATCAGAACAACCAGAACAATAATCAGAATAAGAACCAGAACAAGAACGAGCGCGAGGAAAACAGACGAGAGTTCTGATTGGCGACAATAGCAAACAGCAAAAAGAGCGGCGAGAGCGCCGCTCTTTTTGCTTGACAAACGGAGTGGAGTGTGATACCATAATAGCAAATAAAGGAGGGATGGAAATGCTGAAAACCAAAACGCAAAAGCTGACGCTGACGGGCATGCTGATGGCCGTCGGAATTCTGTTGCCCTTTGCCACCTCGCACGGACTGGGGCTTGCGGGTACGGTGCTGCTGCCCATGCACATTCCCGTGTTTTTGTGCGGCCTTTTGTGTGGCCCGCTTTACGGTGCAGTCTGCGGGCTTTTGCTCCCTTTGCTCAACAGCGTACTCACGGGTATGCCGGCGCTGTATCCCATGCTGCCCATTATGACGGCCGAGCTGTTGGTCTACGGTGCCGTCAGCGGAGCGACATATCATAAAACACCGTTGTCTCGAGTGAAATTCGGCGTGTATCCCGCCATGCTGATTGCTATGGTGTGCGGTCGGGTGGCATACGGATTGATCTTTCAATTATTACTTATCATCAGCGGCCAGTTAAAAGCGCTGACCGTCTGGGCGGCCATCGCAACGGGACTGCCCGGTATCGTAGTGCAGCTGCTTCTTGTGCCTGCGATCGTGCTGGCCATCCGCAGATATCAGCGCGTCGGCGGACGGGCGGCGGCGCAATCGGCCATCCATCTGATTGAGCAAAACACCGCGGCTTGTGTTGTCATTCGCGCCGGTGTTATTGAACGCACCGAAATGGGTCGGGGCATCGGCCCTGTTTTGAAGCTGTATGACGAGGGATCGCTCAAGGGCGCCTTTGTGGTTGATAAGATCATTGGCAAGGCGGCCGCGATGATCATGACTGAAGGCGGCGTCAAGCAGTGCTATGGTTTGACCATGAGTCGCGCCGCTTATGATTGGCTTACCGGCCACGGTGTCAAGGCAGACTATCGCGAGTGTGTGGATGTTATCATCAATCGCGCGGGCGACGGTATGTGCCCGATGGAAGAGACTGTCCTCGATCTTGACGATGCCAAGGAAGGCATTGAGGCACTGCGACGGAAGCGGGCAGAACTGATGGCGAGTCAAAAGTAAATCGGAATAGAAAAACCCCGATGGATGAATGAACCGATCCGTCGGGGTGATTCTTTATTTGATTTTCTCTTCGCGATAAACGACGCCCTCCAGCGTGTGGAAGGTCACGCGATCTCCGTCGATGATGACGTAGCTGCGCGGTGAGTTTTGCTTGGGCAGGGAAACCGAGCCCGGGTTGATGTGAGGATAAGATGAGCCGTCGTTGGCCTTTCGCATTTCAAATACGGGAACGTGGGTATGACCACCCAACAGAACATCGCCCGCTCTCATGGGAGGCGCGTCGTGGTGGCCGTGTGCGGCGATATAGGTGTGACCGCCCGCAAACAGACAGGCGGTGTCGGAGAGTATGGGAAAATTCAGCACCATCTGGTCAACCTCGGTGTCGCAGTTCCCACGCACGCATACGAGTGAGTCGCGCACATCGTTCAAAAGAGCGATCACCTGCTTGGGGGCGTAGCCCGAAGGCAGATCGTTGCGCGGACCGTGATAGAGCAGATCACCAAGCAGTACCAGGCGTTCTGCGCCCGAGGCTTTGAATTGTTGCAACAGCGCGGCGGTGCAAGCAGCATCACCGTGCAAATCGGATGCGATCATTAATTTCATGGTATGTGTCCTTTCTTTTGGAAAAAGTCAATCCTCTTTGAGCAATACGCGCTCGATCTCGCAGACGTACATTTGGTGGTAGTCGTCGGCAGGGTAGTGGGTAGAAACAACGGATGGGTCGAGGAAGTTTTCTTTTTGTAAGCGCCCGGCGGACATTTGGCGGCATAGAAGAACCATGCGGGCCTGTGCAGGGAAGGGCGTGCCGTTTTCGTCCTCGATCATATGTAGACCCGCGGCGAGATACTTGTCACCGTCGCGCCCCGAATGTGAGCCCATGTAGGCAAGAGCCGTGTGATAGTCTTTGTCGAAAAAGGCGAGGGACAGACGGTCGGCGCGCTCGGTGATGTCAAACGTGTAGCGCTGCGGGCGGATGAAGCAGACGGCAACCTGCTTGCCCCACAGAACACCGAAGCACCCCCAGCTGGCCGTCATGGAGTTGGTTTTCTCGCCGTCCGAAGCGGAGATGAGCATCCACTCGCGGCTGATACGGTCGAACAGCGGGGAAAATTGAGCGGAGGGAACGGAGCGAAAATTAAGCATGGCGATACCTCCCGGACGTTTCATTACTATATATTATATCACGCACGCGTGAAAAGTGCAACTGCTTTTTGATAATTGCTGCTTGACTGTTGGTTTTCTCTTGTGCAATTTGCCGTCATGTGTCGCTGATGAAAAGCGATGAGCCGTTTATTTTTCACAAAACTAAAAAAAACGAAAAAAATATTCGAAAAACGCTTGACAAAAAAGGGGGAGGGTGATATAATAGTCAAGCTGTCCGCGAGGGCGGCGATAATCGCGGAAACGAGAGCGCAAATATTCGCAAGAATATTTGTTGAACTCGCGAAGCGAGTTCGGTCATTGAAAATTGAACAACAAAGAGAGAAGTACAAAGCAA
>JAZLDE010000085.1:0-1811 GCA_045614625.1 Eubacteriales bacterium | reverse complement strand
CTCAGCAGCAGCCTGTGCCTCGCGTTCTCCCTGTTCGTGGGCTTCCGCCACAGCCTCGAAGTATTCGTCCTCATTCTGGTAACGCATCGTCAAGCTCCTCTCGGCGGGAAGTACGCCGCCATCTGGTCGTAGGGGATTTTGAGCAGATCCATGATCGTGTAGACCTCGTCAACCGTCCACGGGCATTTGCCGGTCATGCGCTGGCTGACGCACTTGGTACTCAGCAGCAGCTTCCGGGCGAGGTACACTTGGTCAACGTCGGCGGCGGTCATCGCGCCGCGCAGCTTCGCGTGTGGCCTTGCCATTTACATCGCCCCCAGGATCATCACGCCGGTCACGATCAGAGCCGAAACCGTCATCGCGTAGAGGGCGATGGTCGCCCAGTCACGGGCAATGCGCGGTGTGCAGTAGGTGCGCGGCGCATCCAGTAAGCCGGACGGGCGGCGGTTGTACCGGGTTACCGTGTCCCGGTACGGTCCGATGAAAGCGGTCTTGCTCATGCCGTTGCCCTCCTTCTGCGGATGCGCTTTTGCGCCTCGTTGCACTCGTCGATGTACTCCTGCAACTGATCCAGCACCTCGTCCAGCGTGTCGCCGGTGAACTCGTCCTCGCGGCCGGAGATCGTCACCATGTAGTAGTCCTCGTCGCGCCACATGTCTGCGCGGTACACATGGACGGCGATGTGCCGCTCAAAGCCGTTGATGGTGATCGTGGTGTCCATCTCCTTGATGCCGCGCTGGAAAAGCATCGCCATCAGGGTGCGCGTGGATTTGTCGAACATGTCATTTGTCCTCCTGTGTGTTATTTGTCGAAGAAGCGCGTCCAGTTAAAACCAAGCACCTTTGCAATGCGCTTCGCAGCGGGTACTGACGGGGTGCGCTTGTTCTGCTCAATCAAGCAGATGTAGCTGTCATCCAGATTGGCCTTCTCGCCAAGCTGCTTCATAGTCAAACCGCGTTCCTGCCGAAGGCGGCGCAGATCGATCATCGTTTCACCTCCTGTTTAATACTTGATGAATCATCAAGTGTAGCTTTATTATATATCAAGCTTTACATATTGTCAAGCGTTATTTTGAATTTTCTTGATTTTTTGTAAAGTCTATTTACTTTGCATTTTGTCAAGTTTATAATGGCTATAAGGAGGGATCGTAATGAACCGAATACGAGAATTACGAAAGGCCCACGGCTTGACTATGAAGGAATTGGGCAAGCAGATAGGCCTCGCAGAAAGCACTGTGTCGCTATATGAGCGAAACCTGCATGAGCCTGACCTTGATACGCTCCGCAGCTTGTCTGCGATCTTTTCTGTTAGCGTAGATTATCTGCTCGGCTACGATGATGTGGTTGTTTCCAAAACGGAAACAGCCCCCGCCAACTCCATCGACGCGCAGATCATCAAGGAGCTGAAAGGGGAAGATGAGGAGCTCGCCCGCGAAGTGCTTGATTACATCAAATTCAAAAAGCAAAACAGACAGGGCGATAAAAAATGAAGAAGCTGCTTTTGTTTCTTCTTGCGCTGCTGATGCCGTTTACCGCCCTTGCCGACCTGGAGGCCCATTTCCTTGACGTGGGACACGGGGACTGCACCATCATCACCTGCGACGGCGAGGCGATGATCATCGACGGCGGAAATGCCGGATCGTCGCAACTGGTTTTCAATTACCTGACCAACAACGGCATTGCAGAACTGAAATACGCCGTAGCAACGCACCCGGACGCGGATCACATCGGCGGACTCCCGGCGGCTTTCCACGCAGCGACGGTACACGCGCTCTGGTCTCCTGTCGAAGATCACGACGAAAATCGTTTTGC
>JAZLDE010000084.1:0-18590 GCA_045614625.1 Eubacteriales bacterium | reverse complement strand
AGCCTCCCGTAAATATTTATCTGGATCCCAATAATATCTACTCCAGTATCAACCGTCTGCAGATGATGCAGGTTCCCATTGAGCCCTCCGGCTTTAAGGGAAACAGCGGTATTGCCATTGGTAAGTCCGGATATCTGTATGAGTATGGTTATATGGATGAGTATCTTGGTCTCTCCGGTTCCGTGTATGCGAATGTAAAGGACGAGGGCTTACAGGAAACGGTTGACAAGCTGGAATACATCCAGAAGGAATTGGAAAAGCGTGGCATTACCATGCTGTACGTTATTTCGTCCAGCAAGGCCAGCGCCTATGCCGACTATATTCCCGATCACTATAAGAACTCGGTCACTACGGTGCCCGGCTACGTTCGTCCTGTCGATCGTTTGCGCGCTATGCTGGCTGAAAGTGATATCAATTATTTGGATAGCGCCGAATACTATAAGGAAATCGGCCTCCTTGTCACGTTCCCCAAGACGGGTATTCACTGGAATGCATTGGCTTCCTTTGAGACTACGTCCAAGCTGATCCGCATGTACGGCGAGCTGACGGGCAAGCAAACGGTTGAGCTGTTTGCACGCGGCGTGTTGTCGACCAATTACGCGCCCAGCGGATTCAATAACGAGCAGGATATCTTCGATATTCTTTATAACCGCGTAGACCCCAAGTATAAAGAAACGGCTATCAAGGATGACGCATATTATTCACCCGATGTCGTAGTTGACAATCAAAATGCGCCTAAGATCAACGTGTTGCTCCATGGCGGCTCGTTCGCTCACTCGATTCGCCATTACATCGCGACCTACGGTGTGGGCAACGTGACTCAAACCTGGTATAACGATATGAGCAGCACGGGCCGCGATCCTTGGACGGAAGGTCCAGAGGCATGGAAGTATATTCTGGAGGGCAAGGATCTTGTCATCTTTGAGGCAACCGAGCAGCAGATCCGCGGTGACCACAAAACGGACAATATGACTTGGACGGAGGCCGCTCTTTCTGCGGGGGTTTATAATCCCTATATCGGTCACAACGCCGTTTACGATTCGCTGTACGAATACCTCAAGGCTCACGAGGGTGAGTATTGATCCGACCAACAACGCTGGAGAAAGGCAGGGAAGAGTTCACCTCTTACCCGAACAATTGATATATGATTTTTAGTTCAACGTTATTTCTGTTTATCTTTTTGCCGCTGACGCTGTTGATCTACTATGCGATCCCGAAAAAGTACGTCGCGGCCAAAAACATCGAGCTGCTGATTGCATCGCTCATTTTCTACGCATGGGGCGAGCCCAAGAACGTCATTCTCATGCTGGTTTCCATCGCGGCCAACTACGGTTTTGGTCTGCTGCTTGAAAAGTACGATGAGAACAAACGCATTCGTAAGCTCGTGCTGATCGGCTCCGTTGTCTTCAACCTTGGCTTGCTGTTCTACTTTAAGTACCTTGGTTTCTTCACGGGCGGACGCGTCACGGTCATTCTTCCCATCGGTATTTCCTTCTTTACCTTCCAGATCATGTCGTACACCATCGACGTGTATCTGCGCAACGTAAAGACGCAGCGCGATCCCTTCAAGCTGGCGCTGTATATCTCGCTGTTCCCACAGCTGATCGCCGGTCCTATCGTTCGTTACATCGACGTTGAAAAGGAACTGGCCAACCGTACGTATGACGTGGACAAGATCTTCAAGGGCGTGACCCGCTTCTCGGTCGGTCTTGCCAAGAAGGTCGTGATCTCCAATACGGTCGGTCTGCTGGCGGACAACATCTTCAAGCTTGACGTGACGCAAATGTCCTCGGCTACCGGTTGGCTGGGTGCCATCGCCTACACGCTGCAGATCTATTTTGACTTCAGCGGCTACTCCGACATGGCGATCGGTCTGGGTCACATGATGGGCTTCAATTTCATCGAAAACTTCAACTATCCTTACATTTCCAAGTCGGTGCAGGAATTCTGGCGCCGTTGGCACATTTCACTGTCCTCCTGGTTCAGAGATTATCTCTACATCCCGCTGGGCGGTAACCGTAAGGGTAAGATCCGTACCTATATCAACCTGCTCATCGTCTTTGCCTGCACGGGCTTCTGGCACGGCGCGGCCTGGAACTTCCTCGTCTGGGGTCTGTTCCACGGTTTGTTCCTTGTCATTGAACGTATTGGATTTAAAAAGGTGCTTGCCGGAGAGTTCAAGTCGCTTGAGAACAAGCCTAAGGCGGCCAAGGCCTGCCGCATTACCATGACGGTGGTCGGTCACATCTACACCATGCTGATCGCCATTATCGGTTGGGTACTGTTCCGCGCAGAGACCATGGGCAAGGCTTGGCAGTATCTGTGCACCATGTTCCGCTTCTCCAATTGGGGCTGGGTCAAGGCGGTTGCACAGCTTGACGGCTACACGCTGGTTATTCTGCTGCTGGGTGTCGTTTGCAGCTTCCCCATCGTACCCTTCGTGCGCGAAAAGCTGCGCAAGTACAGCTGGGGCGAGACGGCAGTTTCTATCATCGGCGCTGTTTCTATGCTGACGCTGTTGTTGCTGTCTATCTTCTGTCTGACCGGTTCGGACTACAATCCGTTTATTTACTTCAGATTCTAAAAGCATGCGGGGGGAACTTTTGCAAAAAGTTCCCCCCGCGCCCCTTCAAAAACTTCAAAAAGAGGAAAGAGATATGTCTGATAAAGCATTTATGACGTTGGAAGAGCGGCACGCGCAGGTGCAGTCTTATCTTGGCAAGACTGTGACCATCGGCATCGACCGCCCCATTGGCTACGTCCATCACAAGGGTGGAAAAACGCTGGTCTATCCCATCAATTACGGTTATATTCCGGGCGTCCTCGGCGGCGACGAGGAGGAGTTGGATGTTTTTCTTGTAGGAGTGGACGAGCCCGTGACCGAGTTTACGGGACGCATCATCGGTATTGCTTATCGCGCGGACGACGTGGAGGACAAGCTCGTCATGGCCCCCGAGGGCGTGGCCTTTACCGCCGAGCAGATCGCTCGCGCGGTGCAGTTCCAGGAAAAATACTATCACACGACCATTTGCGCGATCGACGGAAGCGAGGCTGAGGTGGAGCGTGCATGAAAGATATTTTGTTTAGAACGGAGGAAGGCTCGTTCAGTTATCGCGTCGCCGGTATTTGCGTTTTTGATGGCAAGATTCTTCTGCAAAAACCGATGGACGACGATGGATACGCTTTTCCGGGAGGGCACGTTGCCTTCGGTGAAACCAATGCACAGACGCTGACGCGTGAATTTTTCGAAGAAATTGGCGCCTCCATTACAGTTGGTGAGCTGAAATGGGTGGCTGAAATTTTCTTTTCCATGAATGGTAAGCCTTGTTATCAAATTTGTCTTTATCACATGGTGGATATTGATATGGCGACGATCCCCGCAGGAGAAACGTTTGCATCAAAAGAGAATCCCAACCTTCTTTTTTATTGGATACCGCTTGAGCAGATCAAACACAATTTGGTTTATCCGGTTAAGTGTGCAGAGCTGCTACATGACTTGAATGGCGACGTACAGTACTTTGTTGATCGGGAGGAACCAGCATGATTCAAGTCAATTTCCACTCTGCTGCCACCATTCCCGACGAACGCCTCCAATATGCCGTGATCATGGCGCAGGAGGACGGCAAATGGCTGATCTGCCGCCATCGTGACCGCGATACTTGGGAGATCCCCGGTGGACACCGTGAGCCATGCGAGAGCATTGAGCAAGCGGCACGGCGCGAGCTGTACGAGGAGACGGGCGTGACGGACGCGGAGCTGACTCCCGTCGAGGTCTACAGCGTCATCCGCGAGGACGGTGTGACGAGCTATGGCATGCTGTTCTTGGCGCGTGTTAAAGTGCGCGGAGAATTACCAGCAAACAGCGAGATGCAAAAGGTCAAGGCGGTGCATTTGTTGCCGCAAGAGCTGACCTATCCCGACATTCAACCGAAGCTGTTCTCTCGTGCGCAATATCGCTTAAATATCAATGCCAATGCCCAAGAAAAGTGGGACGTGCTGGACGAGCATCGACAGCCCACGGATCGCACTCACCCACGCGGTGTTCCTCTGCCGCAGGGGGATTATCATTTGGTTGTTTTGGTGTTGCTCCAAAATGACAATGGTGAGCTGCTCATTACCCGCCGTGCACCTACCAAGGGCTATCCCAACATGTGGGAGGTTACGGGAGGATCGGCCCTCGCGGGTGACGATAGCCTGCACGCAGCTCTTCGTGAGATGCGGGAGGAAACTGGCATTGAGCTTGATCCCGCTTGCGGGCGCGTCGTGGCGAGTGAGCAGTGGTCGGATAGCTTTTGCGACATCTGGCTGTTCCGTCAGAATTTTGATCCTTCCGCGGTCATTCTGCAAGAGGGGGAAACCACAGCTGCCATGGCCGCCTCGCGCGAGCAAATCCTCCAAATGGAGCGGGAAGGGGAGTTCGTGCCCTTCACACCGGCGTTGAGGGAGTTGTTCCAAACTATGTGACAATCGTTGCTAAAAATAAGGAGATAATAACTATGGTGCAAGTAACCATCTTAATCGATGATAAAAGGCTTCATTTTGAGTCCAAGCTTGACGATCTGTATCAAATTTCGGTTATGTATCACTTTATTGATTTTGCCGATAGGATAACGGAAATTTCCATAACAAAGGACTATATCATCGTGACGACCGAAGACCGGGATTTCAGAACGGGAGCCACGCATGTGCCCATTGAGAAGGATGATAGAAGGATCAATAACATTGATGCCTATGATTGGGAAGGGAATCATCTGTGGAATATTGGGGACATTGTTGGTGACATTAAAATGTCATTTTTTGGCGGTCAAGTAGTAACAGCAAAGCAATTATGTGCATACAACGTTCTCGAAAATATGGATGAGGTGCCGAGCGTCCTATATTCGTGTGTGGCAGGAGGCTTCCTTTTCATCATAGATCCCATTCAAAAACGGCTGATAAAGAAAATTTCCGGTATGAGATAAGACAAATAGCAATCGGGAAAATGATACAAATAAAAATGAGGATGTTTCCTCTAAAAAAGAAACATCCTCGGTTTTCTATTTGCGGGCCCGAAAGGCCGGTCACTACCAGCTGTCTAACTTCGTGGAGCGAGTGGGCAGGGCCCCACGAGCTTGCGGGAGCTATTGCTTGGATAAGCAATAGAAATCAACGAATTTTGCCTATAATTTTCCCCCATAAAGTTCTTGAGGGGGAGTTTGAGGGGGAACTTCTTTTAAGAAGTTCCCCCTCAACGTCTTCTATTCTTTTACACCATCTCATTGAGCGTCTGCTGATAAGCCTTACACTTTGCCTCGCAGTCGGCGCGGTTGGCGCCTTCAAGCAAGTAATAGAATTTGATCTTAGGCTCGGTACCCGAAGGACGGGCCACGATCACGTCGCCGTTTTCGAGCTTGTAGTACAACACGTTGGACTTGGGCAGCCCGGTCGAAACCTGTGCGCCTGTAGCGCAGTCGGTGACAAGGCCCGTCTTGTAGTCGCGCAGCTCCACGACCGTCACGCCGCCAAAGGCTTTAGGCGGATCGTTGCGCAGACCGTCCATCAGCGCGGCCATCTTGGCCACACCGTCAAGCCCCTCCATGTAGATCTCCACGTTAGTCTCATAGCAGAAGCCGTAGCGCTCAAACAGCGCCTCCAGCGCATCGGACAGTGTCATGCCACGGGCCTTGTAGTAAGCTGTCATTTCGGTGATCAGCATGGCTGCCACAACCGCATCCTTGTCGCGTGCGTAGGAGCCCTTGAGATAGCCGTAGCTTTCCTCAAAGCCGAACAGGTAGGAGTAGTTGCCGCAGGCCTCGTGGTTCTTGATGACCTCGCCGATGAACTTAAAGCCTGTCAGCACGTTGTGCATGGTTACGCCGTGTGCCGCGCAGATCTTGGCGGCCATTTCGGACGTTACGATGGTTTTGACGGCATAAGGCTCGGGGGGCATAGTGCCCGTTTCCTCGTAGGCCGTGATGATATAGTCGATGAGCAACGCACCCATCTGGTTACCCGTGATGGTAGCGAAGCTACCGTCCTTGGTTCTCGCGGCAACACCCACGCGGTCGGCGTCGGGGTCGGTGGCGATGATCAGATCGCTGCCCACGCGGTTGGCAATGTCAATGCCCAGCTTGAATACCGCGGGATATTCGGGATTGGGCTTTTCTACGGTCGGGAAGCCGCCGTCGATGACCATTTGCTCATCGACCGTATACAGCTTCTTAAGTCCCAGACGGCGCAGAGTCTCGGGAACAAGCTTGTGGCCCGTGCCGTGCAACGGGGAGTATACAATAGCCAGATCGTCCGCAACCGCACTTACAGCGGCAGGATTGACGGCTTGCGCGAGAACGGCAGTCAGGTACTTTTCGTCCATTTCAGCGCCGATGATCACGATGCGTCCGTCAGCGACGGCCTCGTCAAAGTCGGCCATGTGAACATCCTCGAAAATGTCGAGAGCCTCCATAGATGCAGCTACTGTGTCGGCATGCTCGGGGGGCAGCTGTGCGCCGTCCTCCCAGTAGGCCTTGTAGCCGTTGTACTGCTTGGGATTGTGCGATGCGGTGATATTGATGCCTGCGACACAATGGAGCTCACGCAGGGCAAAGGACAGCTCGGGCGTAGGGCGCAGGGCGTCGAACAGATACGCGCGGATGCCGGCTGCGGCCAGTACGCAAGCGGCGGTCTTGGCAAAGTCGTCTGAATGATAGCGGCTGTCGCAGGCGATGGCAACGCCGTCGTCGGCGCGTCCTTCCTTCAAAATCAGCTCGGCCAGACCCTGCGTTGCGTAGGCAACGGTATGGGTGTTCATGGCGTTCATGCCAACCTTCATGGTGCCGCGCAGACCCGCAGTACCAAAGGAAAGGTAGCAGGAAAAACGCTGACGGATCTCGTTTTCATCCTCGCGGATGGCGAGCAGCTCGTCACGCTCTTGCTGGGTCAATTTGTCAGAGTTCAGCCAGCGATTGTAATTGTCAAGATAACTTTTGCTCATGATGATCCTTTCTGTCGGACGCAGAGACCGACCGTGAGATTGGGAGCGCGAGAAAAATTAAGCGGTTTTTTCTTCGAGATATTTGCGCAGAGCAACGGCAACCTGATCGGGGCAGGAGGTGTTCTTCATGCCGCAATGAATGTCGGACAGGCGAGAAATGGCTTCCTCAATCGTCATGCCGACAAGCAGACGAGCCACGCCCTGGGTGTTGCCGGAGCAGCCGCCGGAGAAGGTAACGGCGCGAATGATGCCGTCCTCAACGTCAATGTCGATATGGCGCGAGCAAACGCCGCGCGGTGTGTAAGAAATGTGTTCCATAAATTCAGTATCCTTTCAAGTATAGCATCAAAGATGCTGATATATGCCAAGCGGCAAATAAGTCGGTGAATGAACCGACAAATAAAGCAAAAATGCGAGAAAATCACGCTCTGTCGTTCTTGACGCACGATCGCGCGGCAGCGCCTCGAAATGAAGGGCAAACGGATATCCCGCGCCGATCAGGATCTCCTCGTCCGAGCGAGGAAGGCAATCTGCGCGCACCAATGAGAGCGAGCAAGCGGAGGCCGCCGTCAGCAGCTCACCGAGAGAGGCGTGCTCCGGCTCCTGCCAAAAGAGAAATTCAAAGCTGAAGGGCTTGTCGGGAAGCAGCAGCGAAGGCCAGAGCAGACCGCGACGGCACAGACCGAAGGTGGTCGAGTGGCGGTTGTCCGAGGTCGTGACGCTGCAGGTCAGGACGATCTTCAGCTCATACTTTTGAATGAGATTATAAAAGCGGACGAGTTTGCCGTCTTGCGAGTTTTCCAGCGGTAGAATGCAGTATTCGCATAGCCCGTTAAACACCTGCTCGCAAACGCCCGAAAAGCTGTCGGAATAAACGGCACGCGCCGTGGGCAGTACACGGGAGAAATGCAAAAAGGCTTCGTCAGTATAAATGCTGTGCTGATAGGCGATATTGCCGCGAGCAAAGGTTTCGATGGGATCGGTATGTCCCAAAAGATGCGCGGCGACAAGTGGCGTGCCGGTTTCGTCGTTGTCCATCAAGGACTGATAGAAGGACATTTGCCCCGAGGTGGAGACGTGGGGGTGCAGACTGGAAAACAGACGCTCGCATCGGCCATGCAGCGGATCTGCCGACAGATGCGGCGAACTCAGCTCTTCCGATAGTGAGACGATCACGTCGGTGTCCAGCAGAAGGGGGGCATTTTCCTGCGCTTGACGATTGGCATCGGCAAGCAGAGCCGCCAGTTCCTCTGTGTGGATATAATCACATTCCAGTATGCGGTAGATCCTGTCGTGAAGCTCGCGGATGTTGTCCATCTCCACGCGGATATCCTGCGTTATCCGTTCCTTGTCAACGGTGTGATTTTGTTGTTTCATGGCAACGCTTACTCGGCGTCTGCCGTCACGGACGCGTCATCCGTTTTTTCGTCGTCTTCTTGCTCGGATGCTTCGTCCTGCTCGTCGTCGAGTTCTTCTTGCGCATCCTCTGCAAGATCGTCTTGCAGAGCCTTTTCTTCGGCGATTGCATCCGCTTCGTCGGTGGATGCTTCGGGTGCCTCATCAACCGACTCTTCAAAAGCGGTGTCAATGGGAGCACTTTCTACTGCCTCAATCTCATCCAGGGCCTCTTCCTCTTCCGGTGTGATGGGATAGATGAGATAATCCTCACGGCGAGGTTTGGGGCCGCGACGGGATTTGCGGGTGAAGATATAAACAAAACGATCTTTGTAGTAGCGCTTGGAAAGGCGAACGCCCTCCACGCTCTCATAGACGAACTCGTCATCATCGTCGTAGTAATCGTCCAGATCGTCCGAAAGTCCCTTCTTTGAGAGCTTGGCGTTGGCGTACTGTTCTACCAGGGCAACGACGACGGCAAAGAGGGGAACACCGATGATCATACCGAAGAAGCCCCACAGATTGCCCATAACAGAGATGGCGATGATAACGCAAAGCGAACTGACGCCCGTACGGTCACCCAGAACCTTGGGCTCGATGATGTTAGCGTCGATCTGTCCGACGACAAGCACGAGAATGATAAAGATAATGATCTTCTCAGGCGCCGAAATCAAAACGATAAAGCAGGACGGAACGGCACCGATCAGCGGGCCGAAGAAGGGCAGGATGTTCATCACGCCCATGATGGTTGCCAGCATGGCAGCGTAGGGAATACCGAAGATGCTGAAAACGATAAAGTACACAATACCGACGAAAAAGGCATCGAGCAACTTTCCGCCCAAAAAACCACCGAACGCATTGTGTGCCAGTGAAGCGGTTTCGTAGATGAATTTATTCTGCTTTTCGTTGAACAGCGCGGTGGTGAGCTTTTTGACCTGTGCGGCGCGCTTTTCCTTGGAAGCGAGCAGATAGAAGGAAATAAACAGCGAAAGGATGGTGTTGGAGATGGTAGAGAACAGCTTGGCGCCGTAGGACTGGATGTTTTCAATCAGTACATTGAGAACGTCGCCTGCGCTGCCGACCAGACGCTCAAGGAAGGCATTGATCTTTTCGAGCGAGAGAAATTCCTGTACCGCACCGTCTGCACCGGGAATGTGCAGATTCTCCATCACGCGGGTGATAAGTTGGTTGATATTGGTTACGGCGTTGGCTACATAGTTTTCGTACTGTGCAATCAGCTCCTTGATGCTACTGATCAACTGAGGAACGATAAGAAGACCGATGGCCGCGATGACGAGAATGAAGAACAGATAGGTCAGGAAAATGCTCAACATACGCTTGACGTACAGCGAGCGGATGCGGCGGAGCGGATGCTTCTCAAAGAAGTTCAGAATGGGGTTGCAAAGATACGCCAGCACAGCACCGCCGATGACGGGGGTGAGAACGGAAAGAATCTTACCCAAAAAGTTGGACAGGGCGGGCAGGTTGCTGATGACGTAAAAAATCAGCACGAGAACGGCAAAAACGACGGTAGACGCCGAAAAAACGAGATTGCGTCGCAAATGCGTATCTCTCTTTTGCTTGTCCTTATTGGAATGGTTGGGTTGGTTCATTCTAGGTATCACCTCCGGGGTTGGGAATATCGAAAAGTATATAAGAAAAATGCGTGATTATTAATTTATATATAATTAGACAATTATATTGTACCCTTTTTTCGTGGGTTCGTCAAGCCCTATCTACTGAAATTTCACAAAATTTTAACTTTCGCATAAGTTTATTATTAACTTGTGCACACTTGTCTTGATTTTTGGGCTTTCGGGTGGTATAATGAGAGTGAAAAGCAACCCATCGGGAGGGCAGAGCATGCCGAAAATGCACACGGAATACGCCTATGCCAAGATTAATCCTTATCTGATCGTCACGGGACGCCGCGCTGACGGATATCATACTATTTTGTCGCACATGCAGGCGATAACGCTGTGTGACGTGTTGGCTTTGGATTGGCAGGCCGACGATACTCAAAAATTCACCGTTTCTTTGGAATGCTCGGATCCCTCTCTTGCCTGCGACAATACGAACTTGATTTGCCGTGCGGCGCGTGCGTTGGTTGCACGCTTGAAGGACTACGGCAGAAGGGTTGGGGGCGTATTGAACGTGCACCTTGAAAAGCGTATTCCCGTTGCAGCAGGACTTGCGGGCGGAAGCGCGGATGCGGCGGCAACGCTACGCGGTTTAAATACGCTTTTGAAATCCCCCTTTGCTACGGATGAGCTCTGCGACATTGCCGCAACGCTTGGTGCAGATATTCCATTTTGCGTGCAAAGTGAAGTAGTGCCCGCCATGACGGCGCGCGGCATCGGTGAGATTCTGACGCCTACGTGTTCGCTGTCCGAGCGCGTGTGTCTTGTCATTGCCTGCCACGGCGAGGGCGTATCCACACCGTGGGCGTATCGTCAGTTGGACGAGCGGGGGATCGCTCTTGCTCCAAAGACGGCAGAGAAAGAGTACGCTGCCTTTGAAGCCGCGCTTGCCACGAGTGATCTTTCGGTGCTTTCCGCGTATTCCTATAACTGCTTTGAGGACGTGGTATTGCCCGCGCGCCCTGCGGCTGTTGCTCTGATTGAGAGCATGAAAAAGGAGGGAGCGGTCTTTGCCCGTATGAGCGGAAGCGGACCGAGCGTGGTTGGATATTTTGACGACGAAGCAAAAGCGCAAGTGTGTGCCGACGGGCTTCGCGCGCAGGGGATCGCAGCGCATCTGTGCCGTCCGTTATCTTGATCGTTTTTTTGCGTTTTTGTCGTTTTTTGCTGTCCGGCTCGTGTTGATTACGATACTGAAACAATCACGGAGGTAACCCATGAAAAAAATTCGGATTTTGTCTTTGCTGCTTTGCCTTGTTCTTGTAGTGCTGCACATCTGTATGTTGTCCGCTTGTCAAAAGCCCAAGGCTCACACCAACAATGAAGCAGCGTCCTATTTTTACGGCTATTCACTTTATAACCGATGCCTTGTTCGTTACGACTTCAATGCCGCAGGGCAGCCGCTGGCGGCTGTTTTTGTGGATTGGTATACGTTGCAACCTCTTGAAATTCTTGCGAATCCCACGTATGACCGCCGCTATGAGTATGACCATGAAGGGCGTCTTGTCGGTCACGAGGTTCACGGCGCGTCCTTGACGCTGGAGTACGACGAGGCGGGAAATCCCGTGCGTGGCATCGGCTTTTCCAATAATGCTGAAATGGTGATGGTGGAATACACCTGCACGGAGCAGGGACGTATTTTGAGCGAGCGAGTCATCTGCCAGTCTCTGGATTCTCTCCATCCCAGGGCCGCCGTGCCCGTAGTGTACACCTACGACGAAAAGGGCAGGCTGATCGGTGAGAATAGCTACGCCTACCACTACGGAGAAAACAGCATCACGTTTGAATTTATGGATGAGGAAACGCCTCGTTCCGTTGAGATCACGCTTACTGAAACGGGAGATATCTGCAGTCTTGCTTGTCCCGACAGTGAGGAGCATCGTTACGATTGGGTGTACGACGACCAAGGCCGCTGCATTTCTTCGAAGGGAAGAGTGCTGAGTATCATTTGGACGACGGTGGGCGATTGTCAGATGACCCGAAATGAAAACGGACAGCTGATCGAGGCCAATATCGATCGCTTTAGTGTTTTGCCCGGTCGCTCTATAACGGATTACCGCTATTGCTTTGTCTATGACGAGACGGGCGCAATCACGCAGACCGTCGTATCTTCCTACGAGGGCGATTCGCCGCTCTTTTTGCGTGAGACCCGCGACTTTGTTGGCGGCACACTGGTCAAATATACGCAGGAGGATATTGGCGTGAAGCAGGATGGGCAAGAGATACTGCATAATTGGTACTACACCGAATATGACAAGAAAACGGGGAAGAACCTGCGAAGCGTTTACTATCTAGGAAAAGACGAGCTTCAAACGGAGCTGATACAGCAATATGACAAGAAGGATCGCTGGCAAGGCTCGTTTGCCAAGGACTATATGAACGGTCAGCTGTTCACGGAAAGAACCGTAGAATACGGATACGGGGAAAAGGGAGATATCGTAAGCATGACGGCGGAGACAATCTACGTCCGTCACAACTTTCGCAGGCTGGTCGTTTGCGAGTATACCGACGGCCTGCTGACGCATAACGAAACCACGGAAGAACGTATCGAGGATGCCTCATAAAGCAACGGCGCCGTCCGCAATCAAGCGGGCGGCGCTTTTTTGCCGCAATTTGGTCATAAAAATGCGCCAAATGGGTAATTGTACTTGACTTTTATGCAAATAAAAGGTATAATAATACATTATAATAGGCGAAGTGTGGCAAAATCACACGAAAACGGATATTTTTTACATCGAAAGAGGTATTTAGTATGGCAGCTATGACAAGAAGACAAGCACGCGAGGCAGTATTCGAACTGTTGTTTGAAACGGAGTTTGACGGTGACCGTACCCCCGAGCAGGTACTGATGCTGGCCAAGGAAGACAGAGATCTGGGTGAGGACGGCTACGTTGAGGCGACCTACCTTGGCGCAATGGCACATCGTCGCGTGCTGGACGTACTGCTCAGTAAATTTTCTCACGGTTGGAAGACCGACCGCATGTCGCGCGTCAGCCGCGCCATTTTGCGCCTTGCCACCTATGAAATGCTGTATTGCAAGGACATCCCTGCCAATGTGTCGCTCAACGAAGCGGTTGAGCTGACCAAGAAGTTTGACGACCCCAAGGCGCGCGCCTTTGTCAACGGTGTGCTCAACAGCATAAAGAACGAGATCGCCGCAACGGGCGCTGAAACGGTGATCGCCAACTGTGAGGCTGCGCTGGCCGAGGCGGAGGTGGTCGAGCCGATCACTGAGTCGACCGACGAGCCTACCGAAGCTGATGAATAAAAACGTATATATCGGCATCGACACCAGCAATTACACCACCTCGCTCTCTCTTTGCGACGAGGAAGGCCAGGTGCTGTGCAATCTCAAGGCTCCTCTCCCTGTTAAAGAGGGAGAGCGCGGACTGCGCCAGAGCGATGCTGTGTTTGCTCACGTCAAAAATCTGCCGCCTTTGCTGGGCGAGCTCAAGACTGTTCTTAGCTCGTTTGGAGGCAAGGTGCAGGGCATCGGCTATTCCGCGTCTCCTCGTCGCGGGGCAGACTCGTATATGCCATGCTTTTTGGCAGGCAGAGTGGCGGCAAGCGCCGTCGACCTGACTGCCGACGTGCCGATGTGTGACTTTTCCCATCAGGAGGGGCACGTCATGGCGGCGCTGTACTCGGCAGGCGTGGCGGACGAGCTGACCAAGCGTGAGTTTGTTGCCTTCCACGTGTCGGGCGGCACGACAGACGTGCTGTATGTCCGTCCCGATGAGAAGCGGTTTGACATCGAGTTGATCGGTACTTCGCTTGATCTGCATGCGGGGCAAGCAGTCGATCGCGTCGGTGTGGCATTGGGCCTCAAATTTCCCTGCGGCAAGGAGCTGGAGGCGCTGGCAGCCACTTGTGAAGAAAATATCCCCAAGCCGCGCATTTGCGTCAAGGGATTGGATTGCCATTTGTCGGGCCTTGAAAATCTGGCGCTGACGCTGTATCAAAACACGCAGAACAAGGCGCTTGTCGCGGCATATACGTTGGATTTCATCGGGCAGACGCTTATCCGATTGAGCGCCGAGGTGCGAGCTCGTTATCCCGATATTCCCATGGTATACGCAGGCGGTGTCATGAGCAATCGTCGCATTCAGACGATGCTGGGCAAGCGCTTTGACAATACCTATTTCTCTGAGCCTGCCTTCTCGGCAGACAACGCTGCAGGCATCGCACTGCTTTGCCAAAGAGCACTACACAAAATTCAGTAATTTATGAAAGGGGGCTCGTCACGTGTCCGAGACCGTATTTACGATATCCGAGATCAACGAATACGTCCGTATGCTGCTGGACAGCGATCCAAGACTGCGTCGTGTGTGGCTACGTGGCGAGATCTCGAATTTCACCAATCACTATAAAACAGGCCATTTTTACTTCTCGCTTAAGGACGAGCAAAGTGCCCTTCGCGCGGTCATGTTTCGCGGCAACAACAGTCGCTTGACTTTCATGCCCGAAAACGGCATGCGTGTGCTGGTCTCGGGCGACATCCGCGCTTATCCGCGCGACGGACAGACTCAGATCGTCGTCAGCGAAATGCAGCCCGACGGCGCAGGTTCGCTGGCACTGGCCTTCGAGCAACTGCGAAAAAAGCTGGAGGCTGAAGGGCTGTTCGACGAATCCAGAAAAAAGCCGCTGGTAAAGTTCCCGCGCCGCATCGGCATCATTACCTCGCCGACGGGGGCGGCCATTCACGATATCATTCGCATTACCTCCAGACGCTACCCGCTGGCTGAATTGATCCTGTTTCCCGCGCTCGTGCAGGGAAGTGGCGCAGCGGCCTCGCTGTGCGTCGGCGTTGAGTTTTTTAATTCCGTTGACCTGGTCGACGAGATCATCATTGGCCGTGGCGGCGGCTCGATCGAGGACCTTTGGGCGTTCAATGACGAGAGACTGGCAAGAACCATTGCCGCCTCGCGCCTGCCCGTGATTTCCGCCGTCGGACACGAGTCGGACGTGACCATCTGCGACTTTGTCGCCGACCATCGTGCCCCAACTCCCAGCGGTGCCGCCGAGATCGCGGTGCCCGACAAAATGGAGCTTTACGCCATTCTTGGCGGTATGGAAACAAGGCTTTGCCGCGTGACCGAGCAGTATCTGGCACGCGCAAAAGAGGCGCTGGAGCGTCGGGCGGCGCATCGGCTTCTGACTTCGCCACAGCTTCTGTTTGACGAACGAAGAATGCATCTTTGCCTGCGGGAGGAACGGCTGAGCCGCCTTGCCGCATCGGCGCTGGAGCGTGCGAAGGCGGAAATGGTCAATCGCGCGACGAAGCTGGAGGCGATGAGCCCCTTGTCGGTGCTCTCGCGCGGCTATGCTATGGTCAGCGACAGCGAAAGCGGCGCGATGCAAACGAGTGCCGCGGCGCTTGCCGTCGGGCAGTCGGTCGATTTGCGCTTTGCCGACGGAGGAGCTGTGGCCGAGATCAGACAGATCAATACTGAACAATCGTAAAGGAGACGGATGATGGCAACTGCAAAATCCGCGAATAAAAAAAATACGCTGTCCTTTGAGCAAAGCCTTGCAAGACTTGACGAGATCATCGCCATGCTGGAAAAGGACAACGTCCCGCTGGACGATCTGATGAAGCTGTACGAGGAGGGCGTTGGCTTGCTTCGTAACTGCAACACACAGCTGGACGACGCCGAGCAAAAGGTCAAGATACTCAAGATTTCGCCCGACGGACTCAAGGCTCATCTTGAACCGTTTGACACAGAGGGCGAAGAATGACACGCGAGCAACTGATGGACGTATTACACCGAGACGCGGCGCTGGTCGAGGAGGCCTTGAGCACGCGGACGGTATGGGTGGATTGTCTTGCTCAACTGACATGCGACGAGCAGTTAACTTCCCTTCATGAGGCGCAAAATTACAGCCTGATGGCGGGTGGTAAGCGCATTCGTCCCGCGCTTGCGCTGGAGGTCTGCGATGCGCTGGGCGGTGAGCGCCATAGCGCCTTGCCCTTTGCCTGCGCGGTTGAAATGATCCACACCTATTCTCTCATTCACGACGATTTGCCCTGCATGGATAACGACGATCTGCGCCGCGGAAAGCCTACATCGCACAGGATGTTTGGTGAGGCAACGGCGATTTTGGCAGGCGATGGCCTTCTTACCGACGCATTTTCCGTTGCCGCAAGTCATGCGGACGAGAAAAAAGCCCTGGCGGCTGTTCGCGTGCTGGCGAGTGCCGCAGGCAGCGTTGGCATGGTCGGTGGACAGATCATGGATATGCGCGGCGAGAGTGAACAGCTTTCGCTGCAAGCCTTGCTACAGCTTCACGCCCGCAAAACGGGGGCGATCATTTGCGCGGCAGTACAGATGGGCGCCATCGCGGCGGGATATATGCCGCAGGACAAGGAATGGCAAGCACTTACGACCTTCGCACAGAGCATTGGTCTTGCGTTTCAGGTCGTGGACGATATTCTGGACGTCACGGCCGACCCTGCGCTTCTTGGTAAATCCAAGGGCAAGGACAGCGCCGAGAACAAAACGACCTTTTTGACGTATTACACGATAGACGAGGCGCGCGACTATGCCCGTCGACTGACGGAGCAGGCCATCGCGGCGGTCGAGCCGATCGATAAGCAGGGAATCCTGCGCGCGCTGGCGCTGTATCTTTCGGAGCGTGTGTATTGAAAGAAGAAACCCCAGATATGAAAGTTTTTAGTCAAGTTTTTTTCAAAAAACTTGCGGTTTCCAAAGGCAGAGCCTTTGGGCGCGCTCCGCAGAGCGCGAAATCTTCGGCGTTTCTTTTTGAAAACTTTTTCTTTGCGCCTCGCGTGTCAAAGAAAAAGTGGCTAAGGAATGTCATGAAATTTCGAACCAGCCGCTATGGCTGATTCTATACCTTGACTTTTGTGAGAAAGGAGTCCGTACGATGCGCATTGACGTATACTTAACTCAATACGGTTATGCGCCGAGTCGGGCGCGGGCGCAGCAGCTTATTGCCGCAGGGCAGGTCAAGCTGGATGGTGCGGCGGTGCGCAAGCACAGCGCCGAGGTGGACGAGGCCATTCCTCACACGGTTGAGGTCGGGGAGGATATTCCCTACGTCGGGCGGGGCGGCTGTAAGCTCGAGGCGGCACTCGATGCGTTCGACTTGAACGTCGAGGGCGCATGGGCGCTGGATATCGGCGCGTCGACGGGAGGCTTTACCGACTGCTTGTTGCGCAGAGGTGCAGCGCACGTGTATGCGATCGACTCAGGCTCGGGACAGCTCGCCCCCTCCTTGCTTGCCGACGAGCGTGTGACCAATATGGAAAAGTGCAACGCCCGCTATCTTTCACCTGACGTGCTGGGCGAGGACTTTCTTCGTCGCGGTGGCGCGGATGTCATCGTCATGGACGTATCCTTCATTTCGCAAACGTACATTCATCCCGTGTTTCGCGACCTTCTGCAAAAGGGCGGATGCGCGGTGACGCTCATCAAGCCCCAGTTTGAGGTGGGGCGTGAGCATCTTGGCAAGCACGGTATCGTGCGCGAGCCCAAATGGCGGCGCGCGGCGGTCGAGCGCGTGTTTGAAAGCGCGGTAGCGGCGGGACTCCTTCCCGTGCGTTTCATTCGCTCGCCCATCCAGGGCGGGGACGGCAACGTGGAGTATTTGGCGCTGTTCCGTTTGTCTTGCGACGCGCAGGGCGAGTGCCTGGATGTGTCGAAATTGCCTGCCGAGCTGTTTGGAAATATGAAATAGCCAATGATCGGTTGATCTCAACCGTCACAATAGATTTTAAGTTGATCGCGGCGTTGTCGCGATGGAAAGAGAGATCCGACTAACCATGAAAAAAATTGCATTGATCACCAATTTCAATATCGCAGACAAGGTCAACGCGGCTATTCTCGTCGTTCAAAAGTTGCGGGAATACGGCTGTGATGTCATCACGCCTGCCTACAATAAGGAGAAGATCGCCCGTCACCGCTTCGCGCGCGGACGGCTGGAGCTGACCTACGTTTCGCAGGATACCATGTACTCCGAGGCTGAGCTGCTCATCATTTTGGGGGGCGACGGTACCATTCTTGAGGCCTCCCGCCGTGCGGCTATGCGCAAGATTCCCATTCTCGGCATCAATTTGGGCCATCTTGGCTACATGGCCGAGCTTGAGTTGGACGAGCTGGATCTGCTTGGTAATCTCTTCAACGGCGAATACACCGAGGAAAAACGCTCGATGATCAGCGTCGAGATTTTGGACGAAGAAAAGACGCGCATTGCCTCCTTTGCACTTAACGAGGCCGTTATCACGGGCGGTGCGTCGGTCGCTCGCATTATCGATCTGGAGCTGAGCGAGGGCGGAGAGTTGATTACCAACTACCGCGCCGACGGTCTGATCGTAGCAACGCCTACAGGCTCGACAGCCTATTCTCTGTCGGCAGGCGGCCCCATTGCCGATCCCCGCATCAACTGCCTGTGTGTCACGCCCATCTGCTCGCATTCACTCACGGCCCGGCCGTTGGTTTTTCCTGATAGTGCAGTACTGGAGATCCGCAACACCTGTCAGCGTGAGAAGATGCTGTACGTGACGGTCGACGGTCGCATCAACTATGAGCTATATCGCGGCAATATCGTTCGCATCACTCGCT